>JAKQJQ010000220.1 GCA_029561105.1 Bacteroidota bacterium | reverse complement strand
GTCGATTCCGGCGTTGAGGCGTGCTTCGCCTTTGAGCTTGAGGTAATCGCCGTTGCCTTTGTCGATCACCAGGCTCAATTCGGCGTCCTTGTCGATCTCGATATTCACCGATGCATCGATACCGCGGATTTTGGTCATGCCAATCGAATCGTTCACAACTATTGTCTTATTGAGCGCCGGATTGTCCTGATCGATGAATTCAACGATGCCTTCGCGGTCCTCGATAGACGGATCCTGCTGTGGCAAAACGACCACAAATTTAGTGTCGTCGTTGATCTTGATTCGGCCTTCTACAACAGGTTTGTCTAAATCGCCTTTAACCTGCAAACGCGTGTTGAGATACAACTGTCCGTAGTACAACTGGTTGTCTTTTTCTTTGGAGTTGACGGCCTTGAAATTATCAGCTTTGATTGTGAGGTCGAAACCGTAATCGGTGTAGTTCGTCGTGGCTAAATTCCCGTCTACTACAAGCAGGTTGTTTTCCTCATCGCTTACAGAAAAGGTATCGAAGTTGATCCCTTTGTCATTGACCACAATCTCATCATTCATCGACTTGAAATAGGAATTAAGTTGCTTAACGCGCAATGCAATTTCATTGAATTTGAGGTTGCCCACGACTTTGGGTTCTTTGGTGGTTCCAGTAATCCTGAATCTGCCATTGAAATAGCCGCTGCCTTGTGTGATTTGGCCCATCGTAAAGCCTTCGATGCTTTTGAGGTTGAGTTTCTGCACGTCGAGGTCGAGGTCAACGCTGCTGCTCGATGCTAGGTATTTCCCATCGAGGTTGACCTGATTGTCCTGCCCCGAAATAGAAACGTTAGCGGCATAGGTATTTGTTGTTTCATTGTTCACTTTAACATCGATATTCCCAACGGGACTGTTGTTGAAGGTGAAATCTGAAATTTTCAAATCGGCGGTAAAAACCGGGCTGGTGTTGATGTTTTTAATAACCGTATTCCCGTTGATGTTGCCGCTCATCACGAGCGAATCTTTCTGTATGATATTGGTAATCGTCTCGATCTTGAGTTTCTTGAAATCCAAGGCAAGCGGTGCATTGGGTGTTGCCGATTGCGATTGGATGGTAATAGCACTCACGTCTTTGCTGAGTACAAAATCCTGCGCATAGATGCCGTTTCGGCCAAAGCGGATGCGGTTGTCTGGCACCATATTCCAAGCCTCGTAATTGAGCATCAGGTTGTCGGCAAGCTTTATTTCGGTATCGCCGTTTTCGTTGCGCATTTGTCCGGCAAGCAAGTAACGGTCTTTGTCCTTGATGTCCTTGAGCAGCAAAGTGTAAGCCACGACATTGTCCCTGATCGATCCCGAAATGTTGGCATAAGGCAAGTCGACCTGTGCATTTTTGAGGTCGTCGATAAAAATATTGTACACGAGCGCCTCGTCTTTCGTATCGATCTTGACAATCGCATTGGTGAGCTTGTTGGTGCCGTAGATGATTTTGGGCATTGCCGCGCTGAGGATAATCGTGTCGTTCTGGGAATTGTAACGGCCGTTGATCACCATCGGTTCAAAACCTTTGAGTTCGGGCAGCAATTGAAAAAGCACCGGGTTGTTTTTCACCACGGCGTTAAATGCCAGCAATTGCGGCTGGGTTTTGGTTTTCCTGGCTTTGGGATTAAAATCGTAGTAGCGCGATACCGAGTTGGTGATTGCGTCGCCGATTTGCGTGAGCTTGTATTTGCCATCAACCGTTGCATCGAGTATCGGTGACTTGATAGCGATGGTGTTTCTTTGGGCAGTAGCGGTTGCGATAACCATGACCGAATCGATTGCAATATCCTGCTTGCCATCGGCCATCCTGAATTGGTGCAGTACAATGTTCGCGTTGAGGAAATCGGGATCGGCCGTTGGGATATCGGCCTGGAGCTGGCCTTTGAGTTTCATCGGGCCGGCATGCAGGTTGAGTTTTTCCAGGTCAACCATGTCTGCATTGAGCTTGAGTTTGACCGCCGGATACTTGTCGCGCAAACTGCCGCTCGACGCCAAATCAAAAGTCAAATTGGGGTCGACCATCGCTACATCGGCTTCAAAAACGCCGTCGGTGATCTGGCCTTTTAGATTGGCATTGCGGTAATTGTAGCCTTTGTATGTCGCGTTTGCGATTCTTGCCCTCACGATTGCATTGGCCGTTTTTGGGTTCAGGCTCGTTCCCTTGACTTTGGCGCGCATTGAGATTTTCCCAAGGTCTTTGTTTTTGATGAGGTTGCCCAGGTCGAAATTTTTGAGTTCGGCATCGGCATCATATCGCTCAAAATTTTTTCGCTTGCTGTCGAAATTGGCAGTAACCTTTGCTGCGCCGTAACTGCTGTTTACATTGAGGTTGGTGATGAAATCATTGATTTTCCCTTTGAAAGTCCCACGGGCACTGAGCTGTGCGGGTAATTGCAGGTTGGTTGGCAAAGTGTTGTGCGGCACAAAAGAGTTCACGTCTTTGGCCGAGGTGTTAAAGTCGCGGATGACAAGGTTGAACTGTGCCTTTTGTACATCGGGCAAACCGGTAATCCTGCCGCTCGCTGCCAGATCTGTACTGCCAATCCCGCTGATCTCGAGGTTTGGGATTTCAATATCTTTAACCTTGCCGTGCACACGGCTGTTGATTTTCAGGATGGCATTGGGATGGCTTTTGAAAGGATTGCTTTGGGCCAAATCGGGGGCCAGGATTAAAAGGTCTTTGAACCCAACCTGGCTGTTTTTGAGCGAGGCGTTGACATCGAGCTCACCGATATTTTTGCTCAAGCTTTCGATAGACGGATAACCCACAATCAACTCGTCTCGCAGTAAAGTCTGTGGCGTTTTGAGGTATAATTTTTTGAGATGCGCCGATTTTTTGCCGTAGTAAAATTGAGTTTTGAGCGACTGCACATTGAGCCCGCTTTTTTCCATGACGGTAAACGCATAGATGTTCCCCGAAATCAAGTCGCCAGTGTACAGGAATTGCTCACCGTCGAGGTTAAAATTACGGATGTCGAGGTGTTTTAAATCGATGCCTTTGTCTGTCGGTGCTGCGTTCTGGTCATCAAAACGGAACGCTATTTTTTTGAGGCTCGTTTGGTTTAGCCTGATTTTCCAGGGTTTTGTAGTGATGATCGTGTCCGAAGCTGCGATGTCCTTGGCCATTTTCTTTTCGAACTTTCCAATCCTAAGGCTGCCTTTGAGCGACGTAATGTCGAGGCCTTGCAGGTTGATGATTTGTTTCTGGATATCGAGATTGTTGAATCGGATCAATGATTTATCGAGTGTCAGCCCGGTATTGAGTTGCGCATTTTCGCTGTCGTAGCCAATCTTGATTTTAGAAAGTGCGATGTCGCCAAGCTTGATTTGCAACGGGGTGGTATTGGCCAGCGAATCGGCAATCTGGTTGGTTTTCTGCGCGATTTCCTGAACGAGTTGTCCTTGCTTGAGTTTTACGGTAAGCCCATCGAGCTGTATTTTCGGGATGTCGAAAAACAGTTGGTCGAGGTCGAATCTTTTGAATCGCGTATCGAAATGATGCAGGTAGGCGGTGAGATCATTTTTTGTAATGGCATCGGCAAACTGGAAACGTATTTTATCGAGCCGGATTTTATCGACTGCAATTTTCATCGGTTTGGAGTTTGGATCGGGTGCCTCATCAGAGTCAAAAGCCTTGATGATATAGTCGAAATTGAAAACAGAATCTTTGTTGCGGGTGATGTTTGCCGTAACGGTATTGAGCTCGACCGAGTTGATTTCTAACTGGTTGTCGATTAATTTGAAAAGTGAAATATTCACGTCTATTTTGCCTGCGTAGAGTAGGGTATCTTTTTGCTGGCTTTCAAGATAGACACCCTCGACGACTACATTTTTTGGCAATCCCAGATTGATGTGCCCAATCCTGACTTTGGTGTGGATTTTACCTTCGAGATAGGTCACCGCTTTGTCTTTTATTTTGTCCTGAACATATGGGATCTGGATTAAAAGAGCCACCAATAAAAGTAACCCTACTAGCGAACCGACCGTCCATAGTAGTATTTTTAAGCTTTTGCGTACGTACTTATTTTGAATCAAACCCTGAAAAATGACGACCTCATAAGGTCAGATTATAGTGATTTTTTTTTTGTTAAAGTTAGCCAATTAGTTGCTGTAGTGTGCTTACGCAATTAGTTTTTTATGTTATAAGATTTCATTTGATTTTTACAGGATGAATACGCAGTCTGTTGGGCAATCATTAAACAGGTCAACCTATCAGACACGGTTTATTGACAGCGAAACAGGTCGTATTTATAGGTTTTGCAAAAGAGCAAAGATTGGGACGGCCGTTAGCCGACGTGAAGTCGTTTGGGATAATTACTGGTTTGGGTCGCATCGGCAGGATGGCAAAATTTTCAATGAACATTTTGCCTTAAAGTGATAGGAATTTTGGCATTGCGCGAAAACATCTTACTTTTGCGTCTCACAACACAACACTACGATGCACACTACAATCACGACTACCGATTTTCATTTCCCGGACCAAAAATCAGTATACCGCGGCAAAGTCCGTGAGGTTTACAACATCAATGACGAACTTTTAGTGATGGTGGCCACAGACCGGCTTTCGGCCTTTGATGTGGTGCTGCCCAAAGGGATTCCGTACAAGGGACAAATCCTGAACCAGATTGCCACAAGATTCATGGAGTTAACCAAGGACATCGTCCCCAACTGGCTCATTGCCACGCCCGATCCCAATGTCGCCGTTGGCCATTTGTGCGAGCCATTTAAGGTAGAGATGGTGATTCGCGGATATCTTTCTGGACACGCGGCCCGTGAATATGCAGCGGGCAAAAGAACGCTTTGCGGTGTGGCCTTAGCCGAAGGCCTAAAAGAGAATGATCCGTTCCCGACACCAATCATTACGCCAACTACGAAAGCCGACAATGGGGAACACGATGAGGATATTTCGCGCGAAGCCATCCTTTCTAAAGGAATTGTTTCTGAAACGGATTATGAGGTTCTCGAAAAATACACCCGCGCTTTGTATGAACGTGGGACGCAAATTGCAAAATCCCGCGGGCTGATCCTTGTAGACACCAAGTATGAGTTCGGCAAGACCAAAAACGGCGAAATTGTATTGATTGACGAAATCCACACACCCGATTCGTCGCGCTATTTTTATGCGGAGGGATACCAGCAGCGCCAAGACAGAGGAGAAGAGCAAAAACAATTGTCTAAAGAATTTGTGCGACGTTGGTTGATCGAGAATGGTTTTCAGGGCAAAGAAGGGCAGCAGGTTCCCGAAATGACTGATGCTTATATAGAAAGCGTCTCAGAACGATACATAGAATTGTATGAAAATATAATAGGAGAGCCTTTTGTAAAGGCCGACATTAGTGCCATAGACGCACGCATCGAAAAAAATGTAACAGATTACCTTGTCAAAAAATAGCGTAAACAACACTTACAGTACGAACCGCGTCTCAGGATGCGGTTTTTTTTTGGGGGCTAGAGTCTACAAAAATATGTTAAATTATGAGATTCCCGTAACGTTAGGTTATCAATCAGCGTCTATGTTTAAAATCATTAATCAAATCAATCATGAAGAAATCAATTTTTTACGCATTAGCCCTGGTCGCTTGCTCGACCGCGGTATTTGCATCGGTTGTCGGACCCAATCCAATCCAAAAACCCTTGGCGGCGTTGAACGCTCCAAAAGCAGCTCCGTTACACGTCGCTATCCAAAAAGGCGAAATCGACCTGGTCAAAAAAATGGTAGCGTATGGCGCTGACGTAAACGAGTTCTCCTCAGGAATGACTCCGTTGATGGTGGCGGCGCGATACAACAAAGTAGAAATCATCAAGTTCCTTTTGGCCCACGGTGCAAAGGTAGATTTTAAGGACAGCAAAGGATTTACAGCCTTGAAATATGCCGAGCTTTCACTGGCAACCGACGCTGCACTTATACTTAAGCAGGCGTAGTTTTATAAGGCATCATGTAGTTATGATGCCTTTTTTTTCAGTTTTTAGAATTTCGAAAACGTTAAATATAAGTTAAAATTAAGTACTATGTAAAACAAGATACCTGTTTTTAGACTTATCTTTGTATAAGAAATTAGTGCAACAAAATAAATCATCATCAAATCACATCATTATGAAAAATTTAATCACCTTCGGAATCGCATTGATCGCTTTAAGCCAAGTTAATGCTACCACTGTAAAAAGTGCAGACCATGAACAAGGCGAATCGTTTCAAACCGATTCTCTTTTCACGGCGCAAAAACATTTTGCGCCTGTTGAAGACCAAGCTGTGTTGAACCCTTCGGCGGTTTTTGTTACGACCAATCAAAGGTCAATAGAAGATGTTATCGCAGAAGATCGCAGAATTATCGAGAACAATCTAACTGGCGACGGCGAACTTTTATTCATCGAGCAATCGGCAGAAGAAATCATCGCAATCGACAGAAACATCACTGATGCTCCGAATACCGCCGAAATTCGCCCGTTGTATTTAGACCGAACAATCGAAGAGAGGATCATTGAAGACAACGCCATCATCGAAAACAATGCAATTGAAGCACAGCCTTTGGATTTTACGGCAGTCGACCAAAGCCAATTGATCTTTAAAAAAGACAATGGTTTGCTCGTTGGAATGAACTAAGAATAAGTAGGTTTAAATAAAGTTTGAGTTAGTAAAGGAAAAGCACCCTAATCAGGCGTTTTTTTTATTTGAAGTATGTAAAGGTTTCCTTATCCTTGATCTTGAGTACGGTTTCATAAATGAGCCGGATTACGTTTTCTACGTCATCGCGATGCACCATTTCTACAGTGGTGTGCATATAACGCAAAGGCAGTGAAATCAGTGCCGAAGCCACACCGCCATTACTATAAGCGAACGCATCGGTGTCGGTTCCGGTGACCC
Source organism: Bacteroidota bacterium (assembly GCA_029561105.1). Taxonomy (GTDB): domain Bacteria; phylum Bacteroidota; class Bacteroidia; order Flavobacteriales; family Flavobacteriaceae; genus Flavobacterium. Next base: position 1,834 of record JAKQJQ010000220.1, on the reverse strand, counting down.
TTGACGAAGCCAGCCGTTGGAATGGGATTTTCTTGTCTTCGGCTGTTTTGACAATGAGTTCACGCAGGTTGTTTTGCACTGCCGGCGCATAGGTGATGACTGGTCCTTTGCCGATTTTGGTCTCGCCCTCTATTTTTTTATCGATCATTGGCGTAGTCGAATCGTGGCAAACATCGGTTACGATCGCTACATTCGGGCGGATGGTTTTGGTAATCATTTCGGCACCCCGAAGCCCAACCTCTTCCTGCACAGAGTTGGTGATATAGAGCCCAAAAGGCAATTTCTTTTTGTTTTGCTTGAGCAGTCGCGCTACTTCGGCAATCATGAATCCGCCCATGCGGTTGTCAATCGCGCGGCAAACAAATTTGTTTTCGTTGAGGATCATGAATTCGTCGGGGTAGGTGATTACGCAACCCACGTGTACGTCAAGCGCATCTACTTCGGCCTTGGTGCTGCAGCCAATATCGATAAACAGGTTGTCAATTCGTGCTACTTCTTCTTTGCCGCGATTTCTGGTGTGAATCGCCGGCCAACCAAAAACCCCTTTGACGATGCCTTTTTTGGTGTGGATGTTTACGCGCTTGGAGGGTGCAATCTGGTGGTCTGATCCGCCGTTTCGGATGACATAAATCAATCCATCATCGGTAATGTAATTGACATACCATGAAATTTCGTCGGCGTGGCCTTCAATAACGACTTTGTATTTGGCGTCGGGATTGATGACAGCTACGGCCGATCCATAAGTATCCGTGATAAAGGTATCTACGTAAGGTTTGAGGTATTCCATCCAGATTTTTTGCCCTTCGGCTTCAAATCCTGTAGGAGAGGCGTTGTTCAGGTACTTTTCAAGAAAGGCCAATGACGCAGGGGTTAGTATTGGTGCGGTGCTCATAAATTGTTTTTTTGGCTAATTTATAAATATTGGCATTACAGTTGCACAAATAATTATAATTTTGAACCCTAAAATTTCCAGTATGAAGATTTTCAGTTGTTTGTTATCCTTGTTCCTATTCACGGCCTTGGCCCATGCGCAAATCACAGAACAGGACACTACAAAAATGGGTTATGTACTTAAGGATACCGATACGATATCCGAACCCATTCTACTCGAAGAAATTATAGTCTACAAAGAACATCTCAATCCCGAAGAAAAGAAACAATTCCTGCTGCTGCAGAATCGCGTTTACAAAGTGTATCCTTATGCCAAATTAGCATCCGAAAGACTTACAATTCTCAACAAAACCATGGCGTCGCTCAAAACCAATCGGGAGAAGAAAAAATATTTCAAAATAGTAGAGGATTATATGACCAATGAGTTTGAAGCCAGACTTAAAAAACTCTCGCGCAAGCAAGGCCAAATCCTCTCCAAACTCATCTACAGGCAAACCGGTCGTACCACCTTTGACCTGATCAAAGACCTCAAAAGCGGATTCAAGGCGTTCATGTACAACAATGTAGGGAAGCTCTACGACATAGATATTAAGACCAAGTATGCGCCTTATGACGTCAACGAGGATTTCCTGATTGAAACTATATTGTATCGCGCCTTCAACAGCGGCAGGTTGGTGCGACAGGAGTCGGCCAACCCTGTAAATTACGATGATCTTTCTGATGCCTGGGAAGCCAAGGCTAAAAAATAACTGTCTTTTATAGAAGAATATTCTCAAGACGCATATAAGTGTTTTTTTTTTTGGGGCGTGCCGGCGCTAGCCGCACCAATTTCCAAAACGGGTCTATGGCGCCGTCGGGCTGTACGCGGTGCGCGGCACCTTGCTGCCATCCCTCACGCGGGCACCTTGCTAGTAAATTAACTCCTATTGTCAAATCTTGTTTT
>JAKQJQ010000199.1 GCA_029561105.1 Bacteroidota bacterium | reverse complement strand
AGGCCGAACTGAACGAAGTTAAAATCAAATGAGTGAGCGTTAAGAAGCAAATTTGTTTGAGCAGGGCCGAGCGTTAAAAAACAGTTCTGTGAACTGTTTTAGCGAAGGAGCCAGGTGGCGTGGTGGCAATAATTTGCTTTAGCGAACGAATTTGATTTTTAGCAAATCTTATGTGCCGACCGCCTTTTTGCTACTTTTGCGGCGAGGCAAAAGTAGGTCCTCGCGGCAGCGATAGCCCCGATTACCTCACAAAATAATAATTTGGAATTTTGTGTTCGGTCAGTTCGCTCCGCTCGTGTGCAGCGGATATCCTTTTGCAGCGAGGCACGAGCGCAAAAGATAGCAGCGGAAAGCGGGAAACAGCTCCTAAAAATCCTTATTTTTAACCGCCAAAACCATAAAAAATGCAAACCTTCACCACCAAACAAAAACTCCACCATCTCCTCAGTTTCCCCGTAATAGTCGCCGCCCTCGGCTACTTCGTTGACATCTACGATTTGCTATTATTCGGTATTGTACGCGTACAAAGTATGAAAACCCTTGGCCTCGACGTGGACGCTGCCGGAACCCATATCGTGAATTGGCAAATGACAGGGCTGTTGCTGGGCGGTATCCTCTGGGGAATTTTGGGTGATAAGAAAGGTAGGCTATCGGTGTTATTCGGTTCAATTTTTTTGTATTCTATCGCCAATATCGCTTGCGGATTTTTACCGCAGATTCCCGTAGACGACAAACTCACTTTGTACGCCGCTTTGCGCTTCATAGCCGGAATCGGTTTGGCCGGTGAACTCGGCGCGGGCATCACTTTGGTTTCTGAGAGTTTGCCCAAAGAATTGCGAGCCATCGGGACATCGATTGTGGCGGGATTTGGTTTGCTGGGTGCGGTCGTAGCCAACCTGACCGTAGAACTCGCCGGCGATTGGACGGTTGCTTACTTCATTGGCGGCGGACTCGGATTGCTCCTTTTGTTGTTGCGCGTGGGCGTACTCGAAAGCGGAATGTACAAAAGCCTCGAAAAAGACACCGCAGTTTCTAAAGGCAATTTCTTTTCGCTTTTTACGAATAAAGAACGGTTCATCAAATACATTAAATGCATCGCGATTGGTTTGCCCACTTGGTTCTGTATCGGAATTTTAGCCATGATGGCCAACCAGTTCGCACCCGTTTTTGGCATCACCAACCTCAATCCCGGAAAGGCGATTATGTGGGCGTATGTGGGGATTTCGGCTGGCGATTTTGCGAG
>JAKQJQ010000195.1 GCA_029561105.1 Bacteroidota bacterium | reverse complement strand
TTTGCCCCGAAATATTTCTACGGATACGGAAGAACTTATTTCTTGAACCTTTACGTTAACTTCTAATATTATAATAAAATTACATATGAAAACACCATTTTTAAAATCAGCCTTTTTAGTCGCGCTTACCGCCGGTATCTTTACCGGTTGCGTAAATGATGACGACTACAAGACACCTACCCTTGCGGCTTGTACCGAGACTACCTTGGTTGCAAACAGAGAAGTTTCTGACATTGCAGCATCTGAAACTGTTAAGTTGCACGAAAACATTACGCCAGGCGTTTCTGACGTGATTGAAGCGTATATCACTTCAAGCGACGTCGGCGGTAACTTTTTCAAATCAATTTCTTTCCAGACCCTCGACGGGTCTAAGGCTTTTGCCATACCAGTAGACCAGACTTCTTTGTTCATCAATTATGAGCCTGGAAGAAAAGTGCTTATCAAAATGGACGGTTTGTATACTGATATTAATGACGGTAGTCTGAGAATCGGTGGTTTATACGCCAATTCATCCGGCGGTGCCGAAGTAGGAAGGCTGCCTTTCGCTCAATTCAGGACTTCTGTTCAAAGATCTTGTACTATTGTAAATGAAGATGTGTTGGTTCAAAACGTTACTTTGGCCGATTTAAATACAGACGCATACATCAATAAATTGGTTGAAGTTGATGGTGTTCAGTTCGATAATGCCGCGATTGCCTCAACCTACTACGACATAAACAACGATTTGGGAGGCGCCACCAACCTTAATCTTACCGATATCGACGGAAATTCTGTTATTTTCAGGACGAGTTCTTTTGCGAATTTCTCTGCTAAGCCAGTAGCAACCGGAAGAGGAACCGTTAGAGGAGTGTTGACTAAATTTGGTGACACTTACCAATTTATTGCAAGGTCGATTAACGATATCAACCTTAACGGTGCTCGTTTTACACCGCTGCTCAACGAAGCATTCACCTCTTCACTTAATGGTTGGTCTGCTTTTAGCGTAACCGGCGCACAAGTTTGGACACACAGCCCAACATTCGGTAACCCAGGTGGTATGGCCAAAATGTCTGGTTTCGCTTCTTCCTCTAATGCAAACGAAGATTGGTTGATTTCACCAGTGCAAGATTTGACAGCCTTGACTACTGCGTCTCTATCTTTTGACAACGCATACAAGTTTGATGGGCCTGCAATTGTTGCCTTGATTTCTAACAATTATGTATCGGGAGATCCTAATGCGGCTACATGGACTACGCTGACAGGAGCTACTTTGTCTACCGGAAATTATATCTATGCAAACTCAGGACCGCTTGACATCACTGCTTTTACAGGTGCCGGAAACACTAATGTACGTGTGGCTTTCAAGTACACTTCGACCACAGCGCAGTCTTCTACCTGGGAAATTGACAATGTAAAGATTTCAGGAAACTAATTCTTTTTCACCCAATACAAAAAGGCTGCCCAACAAGCAGCCTTTTTTTGTGTCAAATGGCGGTGGTTGGTTCTTATAGGATTACTTTGCCAACAAACGGCAACCATAAAAAATATTGCAATCCAATCGACTGTTGTTGCAACTGTTGCCGTTAACGGATGCGGACTTTCTAGGCAATCTGGTTAGCACCCGTGACTGGATTGGCGTTATTGGCAACCGAGACCTGAATTCTGAGTCAGCAGTGCTCAAGTATACCCAGTCGATTCTGGATCATGCCGAAGTAATTTATTTGATGGTTCGTTTAAAGGATTCCAAAACGCCTGTCGGTATTATTTCACTGGTCAAAAGGGAATATTTAACCTTCATTACCTTGGTTTTGCTTTTCTGTCTGACTACTAGGAAAAGCAAACGCGCTTGAAGCCGTAACAGCCTTTTAAGGACACTTTCTTTGGCTGGAGAGTAATTCGCTGCTTGCTGTTGCAATGCGTCAAAATACGCACTCTGTCGGCCTCGATTGCGTTTTAGCTTTATAAGCGAGTTGCCAATGGCCGGTGAAAACTTAAAGTCGACTCATAGACGCCAAACCATCCGGTTTGCAGGAGCATAAACGGCTCCCTATCTCAATTTAATCAGCGGATCTTTCCAAATACCGGCGCCGCGTAGCTTGCTGGATCAGAAACATTGGCTAGGAAGTCGAAGCATGCCAAAAACGTGCATAATAAATCCCTTCACGAAATAATCTTGATTTCGGGACCCGGAATCACCTAAAACAAAAAAACCGGGCGTATGGCCCGGTTTTTCTATTATCATCGTTTTGTTATTTAACAATCAAGAATTCTGAACGTCTGTTTTGCGCATGTTGCTCTTCTGTACAAGCTTCACCACAATCCACTTTAGGTTCTGTTTCTCCCATTCCTTTTCCGGTAATTCTTGCGGCTTTAATGCCTCTTGAGATCACGTACTGAACCGTAGATTTAGCTCTTCTGTCTGATAAGCTCATGTTGTAAGCATCAGAACCACGGTTATCGGTATGCGATTTTACAAGGATAACCATGTTGGGATTGCCTTTCATGACCTGTACCACTTTATCTAACTCGAAAGCACCTTCTTGGGTGATGTTGCTCTTGTCAAACTCAAAATAAATTGGTTTAAGCAAAATCTCGTTCTCGGTGATGATGTTTTCGATAGGTTGTAAAGCAGCGTCTACTTTAGTTTGTCCGGCTTTGCTTTGTGCCGCAACCGGGAACACATTGCTTTCGTATCCGTCTTTTGAAGCTTGGATGGTGTAAGCCTTGTTGCACTCTACTTTGTACGTCACTTCACCTTTGGCGTTGGTCATTTCTGTACTGATCACGTTTTTCTTGTCATCGACAATTGCTACGCTTGCGTTGGCCAGGATAGCGCCTGTTTTGGCGTCGGTCACTACAGTCAACACATCGATGCCACAGATTGGATTGGCTCCGAAAATATCATCGTTACCATTCCTGTTACTAGAGAAGAAACCCGTTTTCTTGGCCTCATTGAAAGTGAACGAAAAGTCGTCCTTCTCTGTGTTAACCGGCTTGCCCAAGTTCACAGCATCGGTTCCTTTGGCCAGATCTATCATGTAGATATCAAGACCTCCAAAACCTTGTCTTCCGGCAGAAGCAAAGTACAACGTGCTGTTGTCATCGGCGATAAAAGGGAAACTTTCGTTGCCTTCAGTATTGATTTTCTTACCTAGGTTCTCTGGGGTTCCGTAGGTTCCGTCGGCACTGATAGACACTTTCCAGATATCTACACCACCAAGGCTGCCTGGCATGTCAGATGAAAAGTAAAGGGTTTTACCATCTCGGCTCAAGCTTGGGTTACTGGTTGAATAGGCATTGCTGTTGAACGGCATCGGGGTGATGTTGTCCCAACTTCCGCCGTTTCGCGTTGCGCGGAAAATGTTGTTTCTTCCCAGTTTGAGACGGTTCTTGCGGTCTCTGGTAAATTCCTTTTCACGGAAACTGTCGCTGGTGAAATACACTACGTTACCGTCGGCACTCATGGTAACAGGACCATCGTGGTATTTTGAATTCAATGTGTTTACGGTTTCTGCGGCGGTGATAGTACCGTCGTCGTTGTAGCTGGCTTTGTAGATGTCTAAAAACGGCTCATCATTCCAACCGTATTCTTTCCTGGCACCGTTTCTGGCACTGGTAAAGTAGAACTCATTACCGTAAAGTACAGGGCCAAAATCAGATTTATCGCTGCTGACGTCTAACGATTTCACATCATACATCTTCTGCTTGTCTAACAATCTTGGGATGTAATTTGGGTTCTCTTTGAATGTCTTGGCTCTAGAATCATTGGGCGCGAAGCCAGCAAATTTTTGCATTTGCTTATTGGCTTCCTCGTACTTACCGTTTGACTTGAGCATTTGTGCGTAACGGTAATAGGTTTCGGCATCTTGTTGCGTTTCTGTGGCCTTGGCGTACCATTTAACTGCTTCTGCTCCATTAAACATGTTGTAATAGGTATCGGCAAGCTGCTTGTATACGTATGGATCGCCTTTTCCTTTTTCAACCAAGCTCAAATACTCTTTTGCAGCATCAACATACTCGTAACGTTCAACCAATTTATCTGCTTTTGCAGTGTCCTTATTTTGTGCAGAAAGACTTGCACTCGCTATCACAAAACTTAATGCTATATATAGATTTTTCATTTTTACTATTGCTTTATACGTTAGAAATATCTTGGTGATTGTGATACCTTTTTAGAGAAGTTCAAGTCAAACAACAACATAAACTCGTGAGAGGATGGTGTGGTCACATTCAAATCTGAAATGATGTGGTCGTACGCGTAACCTACCCTCAAGCCCGGTGTAATGGCGTAGTTAATCATTCCTCCAAAAGAGTCCTCTAACCTGTAGGTAGCGCCAATCTCAAATTTCTGGTAAAATCTAACATTAAGCGATCCATCAACCGACAGTGGCGCGTTAAACGCCGATTTCAACATTGCCGACGGTTTGAGCTCGGTATTTGGTGAAAGATTGAATACATAACCTCCTGTAAGGAAATAGTGCAATGCCTCACTTCCGAATTTTACGTCTTGTGCTCCCCTTCGTACCTCTAGGTGGTCTGACTTGAGCATGTTTGGAACCGAAAGCGCGACATAATATTTATTGGTGTAGTAAAAGAATCCCGCACCTACATTCAAAAAGGTGTTGTTGGCATTGCTCGAAAACGCTTCGTCCCCTTGATTGGGAAGCGTTGGGTTAATGTCCAACAATCCAACATTTTGAAAAGTTGCACCTCCCTTTACCCCGAAAGCCAACTTATGCTCACCACCCAAATTGAGGGTGTACGAGAAATCAGCATAAACGTTGTTCTCTTCTACTGGTCCGATCTGGTCATTGATGAACGAGATACCCAAACCAACATTCTTTCCTACTGGGCTGTGGATGAAAAACGTACCGGTCGACGGCGCATCTTCGATTTCAACCCATTGTTTGCGGTATAAAAGTCCTCCGGATAGCGATTCTTTAGAACCAGCATACGCCGGATTGACTACGCTCATATTATACATGTATTGTGTATAATGTGGATCCTGTTGTGCATTAGCGTCTAAAAATGCGAAGCTTGCGATTAATGCCGTATAAAATATTTTCTTCATGTGTGTATGTTTTGTGTTGAAGGATTGCCGCCAAATATACGACGGCAATTCCAATTCAACATTTTTTTACTGTTATTGTTCGCGATTGATGTAAATCCAACCTGTTTTTGCACTTCCTCCAGCGTTATACTCTATGACATAGAAGTAAGTCGCATCTGGCAATTCGTCGCCCTTGTCGGATTGTCCGTACCATTCGTTGACATAATTTGCCTTAGAATAAACTTTAGTTCCGTAGCGGTTGAAAATCTCGAGTTTCTTCACATTTTGCCCGGCAAGGTCAAAGAAGTCATTCTTGTTATCTCCGGCTCCGGTTCCTTTAGGTGAAATACCTTTCTGGATATCGCACGAAACAGACATAATTGCGATGCTTTCATCAGTAGTACAACCTCCAACTGTTGCTGTAACGGTGTACTGCCCAGTTCCGGTTCCCAATTGCGAAAGATTGATGCCTGGCCCATTAGCGCTCGGGTTGCTGATTGGCGAATCGTTATGCGACCAAGAGTAGGCAGCACCTTCAATCGGATCTTTCACGCTAAGCAAGTAACTTCCGCCCACACATCCAAGGTTGAATTCAATCTCTGGCAGCGTAACCACGGTAACCACTAAAGTCTGACCGTTGGCACATTGTCCTGCGTCTGGCGTAAAGACATAACTGTCGCTTTGTGTAGTACTTACTACCGACGGTGACCAGGTTCCAGTAACTCCGTTAGAAGAATTCGCTAAAACTGGCGCTGTAACTCCAGAACAAAGTGTTCCGATTTCTGCGAAGTTAGGTGAAAGTTTTGGATCTATCGTTACACAAACGGTTTGCGGTTGCGAACATTGTCCCGCGTTAGGCGTAAATACATAACAACCGCTTTGGGTGTTGCTTATGGTAGCTGGTGACCAAGTACCAGAAATACCGTTAGGTGAAGTCGCAGCCAAAGCAGGCGCTGTATCTCCCGAACAAATATTGGCAATCGGCGCAAAGTCTGGCGCTACTTGTGGTGACACTACAACATTGATGGTCTGTGGCAATGCACAAGCAACGTTTGGTGTAAACACATAGCTTCCGTTTTGGGTGTTATCTATCGCAGATGGGCTCCAGCTTCCGGTAATGCCGTTCGGCGAAGTTCCGGCCAATGTTGGCGCGGTTTGTCCTGCACATAGGGCGATATCGGTGAAGTTCGGAACCAGTGGCGCAATTACGTTGATGGTCATCGTCGTAGGAAGCGCACACAATTGACCCGCATCTGGGGTAAAGTTGATGGTTGCCGATCCGACTACTGTAGTATCGATAGCGCTCCAGGTTCCCGTAACTCCATTGAGTGAAGTTGTTGGTAAGGTTGGCGCAACGCTGTTTTGACAGATATCTGCAATTGTGTTGAATGTTGGCAACACCGATGGGTCAATGGTAACGGTAAGAGTGGTTTGGATGGCACATGGAGAAAGTGTAGTGTCCGGATTAAAGGTATACACACTTGGTCCTACAACAGTAGTATTAATGTCTGTTGGCGTCCAGCTTCCTGCCACACCGTTCAACGATGTCAATGGCAACGCAGTCGCGGTTCCGTTTTCACAGATATTGGCGATTGGGTCGAATGTTGGAAGGATTTGTCCGGTTACCGTTACACAGAGTGTCGCTGGCAAGAAGCAGCTCAAGGTCGGTGTAAAAGTATAACATGTGTTTCCTACAATAGAGGTGTCCACCGTAGACGGACTCCAGGTTCCTGCGATGCCTTCTAATGAAGTAGCTGACAATGTCGGTGCAGCGGCGCCTAAGCATACATCAGCAATCGGATTGAATGTAGGCTGGATTGGCGCGTTAACAGTAACCGAAACAGTTGTTGGAACCGCACAAGGGAATGCTGCGGTTGGAGTAAATGTATAGGTCGTGGTTCCGGCAGTATCTGTTGCGACAATTAGTGGATCCCATGTTCCAATAACGCCTTCTAAGGAAATCAATGACAATACAGGCGGAACGTCTCCTACGCAAGGATTGATAACCGGATTGAAAGTCGGCGTGATTTGACTGTCTATGGTAACCGTAAAGCTGCTCTCATCTGTACAATCACCCGATTGTGCCCATACGTATATGGTTTGGGTGCTGGTGATTGTAAAGTCGGTGATTTCTACTTGTCCTGCAGCATTAGGGCCTCCAGGCAAAGTATAATAAGTGGTATTCGGCAGTAATGCTGGTAAAACAACTGGTAAACAGTCGGCAATATTTGGGATTACTGGAGCCTCAACATCACCAATGGTAATATCAAAGCTGCTTTCGGCGCTACAATCACCTACCATTCCGTATATATATAAGGTGGTTGATGTCGAAATAACCTCTCCACCCGTTCCGGCATACTGGATGCCGTCTCCGTTGGTCTCGGTATAGTAATTGAAATCCGGGTTGCCCAAATCTGGCAAGATGTAATTGGTACAGGCACTGACATCAGCAGGCTCTGGAGCCACAACAGGGTTAATGGTCACAACAAATGACGCCTCATCTGTACAAGTAGCACCGGTTGTTACCAATTCAGCAAACACGTAGATAGTCTGAGAAGTACAGATTTCTGTTCCGGCAGCAATTTGAGTGCCTTGGCCATTTGGCTCTGTAAAATAGTTTCCTATAGTCAAAGTTGGCAAAGTATAGCAGTTACAAGTGGTAACATCCTGAACTTCTGAAACGTCGATTTCATTGATTTTCAAGAGTACGTCTGAGAATAACGTCGTTACAACTCCGCCACAACCGTTATAAACCGCTTGCGCCGTCATGTTGGTCGTTTCAGAAACGCAAACGTTAATGTCAGTGTCATTGCTGTAAAACTCGCCGTCTTTCAACCAAGAGAATACCACGTTAGAGGCACCGTCTGGTTTGAATCTCCAAGCTTCTTGAGAAGCATCCCAAGGACCAAGGTTCCTTCCCGGAGGAGTGTAACCCAGTGTTCCGGCAGCATTTTGAATTCCTATTACACCGCTTCCTTCGTTCCAGTCTAGACAAGCGGTACGGTCTTTTACATATACTTCGATGTTGTTTGAGGTTTCATAAAGTACAATCTGGCTGGTTTGCAAACCAATTTCTTCCTCGGTACAATTGAATCCGAACTGTCTTACATTCACAAAGTTGAGTACAAAAGTCCTACAGGGTGCGGTACCCAAAACCTGATAGTTAATGGTGTGTGGTACCGTGGTCTCCTCAGAAGGGTCGATGTCCTGATACACCCCATAAATAGCGTTCCTGATAGGGAAAGCCGGATCGGGTACTGTTACGGCTGGATTGGTATTCCATGGACAGCCGCCTCCTACAAGTGCAGGGAAGTTACTTCCAAATGACAATACGCCGTTAGAACCTACCTGAACTGTCGGATAGTTGGTTCCGAAGAAACAGAAGTTGAATGGCAATTCGAATACAGGTCCCCAAATATCATCAATAGCGATGTTAAGCTCGGTACCTCCATCAAATGGGAATGGCGGAGCAAACGGAATTGATTCTACTACATAAGATGTGGTTTCTTTATTTTCAACATATTCAGCCGATAGTGCAACGCAGTTTTCGCCTGGACAAAGGTTGATAATCCCGTCTGAGTTGATATCCGGATTTTGCGGGCTCACGCTCGCACAGTTTACTTCTGCGTTAAGGATAAAGAACTGTACGTTCGCTGTCGATAAACTCGTGTCTGTGGGTGAACACAGTGCCCTTACCGAGAATTCATAAAGCCCCGGGAACAAGGTAAGTCCCAAATCGGTAGCCGTGTTAATAGTCACTAGACCACCTGGCCCAGGCGTTTGGTTCACCACTACCGGCATACCCGCGATCGGGGCACCCAATTGGTAAATGGTAACCTCCCAGCTCGTTGCAGGGCCAACCTCGTTAAAGGTAATGGTAGCATCGGTGGTTGTGGTTGAAATCGCCACGTTCTGTGGTACAGGACAAGTTGGCAAAGTTGTGAAGTTGAATCCTGAAGACCATCCACTTTGTCCTAACGGATCTGTAGGGCAAACCATCCTTACATAAAAAGTATAATTAGACAACTGGATCAATGCTCCCGGATTTCCTTGTGTTGGAGTAGTAAAAGGTGCAGTAACACCGGTGTAAGTAGGCGTTGATGCGTCAGTCGGTGCCGGATCGCCTTGCGGAACCAAATAGACATCATACGTCACGCCAGGAATTGAATTCCAAGACAATGTGGCGTTATAAGTAAATGGATTCGCCGAAAGCGTGGCTAAAGCGGGTGCCTGACATTCAGGTACCGTACAGCTTGGCGCTGCATTAGCATAAAGAACTGTTCCTACAAGCGGTGCGCTTGAGGTTGTTAAGGCATAAATAGATTGACCAAACGTATTTTCTATGGCAACCCTTACCTCGCCGGCAAAGTTTCCTCCGGTTACCCAGAAAAGATCCATAGGAACACCCGGGCAGATAGGTACAGTAACAGCAACTGGCCCTGCACCTGCGGTAAAAGTTGCTCCAATAGTAGCGACAACAATACCGTTTTGTCTCACCTGCATCCTGGCGCCGTTCCATCCGTCGCCGAATGAATCGGTCATGATGAAAGTGTAAAGACATTGTGTATCTGCCTCGCATATGGTCGTGTTGCCATTTGCCGGACCTGTAATGGTACTGATGTCGGTATCCGGTGTACAAATACCTCTAACGTAGAAATCGAAACCGGTAGCCGATGGAAGATCATTAATGGTAACGGTCGTTGAAGTTGTTCCAATCCATCCAGTGGTTGCTGCGGTTGGTGCGGGATCTCCGGCTGGTACCCATATGTATTCCCATGCCGTTTCGGTTCCGCCTGGTGTCCAGGTGAGATCGATTGAGTTCATATCGGGATTCAACGTAGCCAATGCCGTTGGTTTAGGACAAGTTGGCAACGTATGGAAAATCGTAGAGACAGCCGAAATATTGCTCGTTGGATTGGCTCCATTGCAATTCGCTACAATATAAAATACGTAGTCTGTGTCTGGCAATATCGATGGATCATCAAGTACGTATGGCGGAATCGTATCGGTATCCGTGACGACTGCTATCGGTGTATCGGTTCCTGGAACAGGTACCGGAGACCCTGAAGTTACCGCGTATATTGACCATGATGCCGGTGCCACGGTTCCGTTCTGCACCCAGTTTAAAGTTGCTCCGTGGATGGTTGGGTCTGTTGAAGTCAAAGTGTTTGGAGGCAAACATACAGGGTTGTCACAATCAACCATTCCTGTGTAAAGAGTAGTGCCAGCCAAGTTTGCACTGGCCGTGGTGATTGCGTACAAGGTTTGTTCGAATGAGTTAGAAACGTTAATCCTTACCTCATTAGGGAAAGTTCCTGCTGTAGTCCAAACCAAATCAAATGGCACTCCGTTACACAGAGGAACCGTTACTACAACTGGCCCTGCGCCCGCGGTGAAGTTGGCACCTAAAGTAGCAATTACCACGTCATTTTGTCTTACCTGCATCCTGGCACCGTTCCATCCGTCGCCGAATGAATCAGTAAGGGTGAAAGTGTAGTCGCATTGTTGATCAGCTTGACAAATTAGCGTACATCCTGTGAATGGTCCTGCTGCTGTACTAATATCTGTGTCGGGTGTACAAATACCCCTAACATATACATCGAAACAAGTTCCCGACGGAAGGAAAGTTAGCGGCACTGTAGTCGTACTAACTGGTGCCGACCATTCCGGAGCATCTGCTGTTGGAGCTGGGTCACCCGCTAATGTGACATAATATTGCCATTGTGTTTCATTGAAACCCGGTGTCCAGCTGAAGTCCATGCTGAACTCGTTAAAGTTGCTAAGCACTCCACCTGTCGGCTTAGGACAAGTTGGTAATGTCGTGAATGTTGCTGGGTTTGCGGTGGTTGGGACAGACCATGGAGATGTTGAACCTGCCCCACAAGCGGCACGTACATAGAAAATATAGTTCGTGTCTGGCAACAAAGTACCAGGAACTGTAAACCCATTTGCCACGCCAGCGAAACTTGGTGGAGTTGCACCTGTTGGTGCCGGAGCAGTTGGTGGTGAAACTATATATACGTCATAACCACCTGATGGAGTCGGCCCGTTAGGGGTCCAGTTCAAAGTGATTCCGTTAGGTGTAGGCACAGAAGCCACCAATAAAGTTGGCGCCAAACACAATGGGGTAGAACAATCAACTGTTCCGTTAAATATAACAGTGTTGGCGGCTCCTGTTCCTGATGGTTTGGTAAAGATGGTTTGCCCAAATGAGTTTACGATTGCAACGGCAACCTCAGCAGGGAAACCACCACCGGTGGCCCAGCGCAGAGAGAATGGTCCGTTACAAAGCGGAACAGAAACTGTTACAGGTCCTGCGCCGCCGGTAAAGGTGCTTCCTATGGTTTGTACCACAACACTATTTTGTATTACTTCCATGGTGGCACCATTCCATCCGTCGCCGAATGAATCGGTCATTACGAAATTATAGCTACAACCACCAGTGGTACAACTTGTAGTAACAAAGGGGAATGGTCCGGCCCATTGGCTCCAGGTTCCATCACCGCAATCGGCCCTTACCCAAAATTGGTAGTTGGTGCCTACTGCAAGTGGAGTTCCGCCTTCGGTCAATTGGTTTACTACGACGCTGTTTGTTGCGTTTGCAGTTCCATCTCCTGATGGAATCGTTGCTCCGGCGGTCTGTACATAATATTGATAGCCTGGAGCAGTACCTTGCCAGCCGATGGTTACGTTAGATGTGTCTATTGCAGCCGCAGTCAAATCTGTTGGCGGCGCACAATTTACATCTTGTATGGTTAAGGTGTAGGCAAAAGTCCCTACGGCAGCAGTTGAAGAGATTACTATATAATAGGTGTTTCCTGCAACTACATTTAGCACCGGTATACTTCTTATGCCTCCTGTATTATTTCCCACACCGGCGATACAGTTGGTGCCAATGTTGGCGCAACTGTCATAGACGAATACACCTGTATTGGCTTGTCCGTTAGGGTTCATATCAATGCTGATGATTCCGGTAGTTGTTGCCGGAACGGTGTAAGAATACACTACATCGTTTCCTCCTAAGAATCCAGCACCTGCACCGCAATTGGTACCGGGTGTTCCCAATCCGATGTTGTTACCATATATATTGGTATTGCTCGAATTAGAGTAAGGCAATGGCGTCACCACAATCGGAGCCGCACAAGTAGAGCCTAAAGGCGTGGTGTTAAAATTGAACGGGCCTACCCAAATACTGGTAGAGGTACCGTTTGGTCCCGTACAAACCGATCGCACATAAAACTGATAAGACGTTGAAGGCAACAAACCGGTATACGGCGTTGTCCTGACGCCGGTTGCAGCTGTAGTTACCGGAGTTACACCCAAACTACCGGCACCTCCTTGTGTAAATCCTGAGGCACCCACCTCAACCTCAAATGAAGTTTGGGCAGATCCAACCGGCATGGTCCAGGTCAAAGTAGCACCTGTCGCTGAAACGTTGGTCACTCCTAATGGAGCAATCGGGTCAATACAACGTTCAATAGTTTTAACATCGTCAATCAACCATTTGTCACCACTTGTTGACAGCGCTGGTTGCGTAAAAACTTTAACGAATGCGAAATATCTTAATCCTGTAAAACTTAAATTAATTATTTTTTCCTCATAGTCCTGTTGGTCGGCGGTGATGGTACTCAGGTCAAATTCTGAATAGTCCGCAAGGATGGTAGTAAATGCCGACAAATCGGTTTGGTCTGGCGAGCTAGAAACGCGAACCTGATAATGTGTTCCCAAGTCTCCCGAGAAACCCTGCCTTGTAAAAAACCGAAGTTGTCTGTTGGTTCCGACATTGATTTGTGGCGTGATGAGCCACTCTTCAGACAGAACGCCTGCTCCCGTGTTTTCACGATCCACAAACGCGCAGTTCGTACCCGTGTTTGGCGGATTGAGCGGTGCAACACCAGAACGCCAGTTGATACCGGTGTTGGTCCTGTTGTCTCTCACCAACCAGTTTCCTGAAGAAGGCAAGGCCCATACTCCGGCAGCATCGGCCGTGGCCGGAGCTCCCTCAAAGCCTTCATTCAGATCTTGAGCAAAGCCTGCAAACGAAATGAAAGACAGTAAAATGAGTAAAATAATTTTTTTCATAAATGAAAAGTTTAGGTGGTTTAATATAGTTTTGTAATTTTTGAGTTCCAAATTTAACAAAATTTGTGAAACCATTAACGGAATTTTCTATTTTAACGAATTAACGCAATAAATTCCACACATTAACGAACCATGACTGATTTTTAAATGCAGGTTATTCACTAGCTTTGCAACTTAAAATTATGCTAGAGAAAGAAACAATCCTATTCGAAAAAACCCTAATTGTGGGTATTATTACCCAGACCCAGCCTGAAGACAAGCTCATGGAATACCTCGACGAACTCGAATTCCTGACCTTCACCGCCGGCGGGCAGGTCGTTAAGCGGTTTTACCAAAAAATGGAGCGTCCCAACCCAAAAACCTTTTTGGGCACCGGTAAAATGGAAGAAATCAACCTGTATGTCAAACAGCATCAGATTTCGACCGTCATTTTCGACGACGAGCTCTCGCCATCGCAACAAAAAAACATCACCAAAATCCTCAATTGCAAAGTGCTGGACCGCACCAACCTCATCCTGGACATCTTTGCCCAACGCGCCGAGACTTCGTATGCAAGGACGCAGGTAGAACTTGCGCAATGCCAGTACCTCTTGCCCAGGCTTTCGGGTATGTGGACCCACCTGGAACGCCAAAAAGGAGGCATCGGGATGCGCGGCCCAGGAGAAACCGAGATTGAAACCGACCGACGCATCGTACGCGATCGCATTGCATTACTTAAGGAGAAAATCAAGGTGATAGACAAGCAAATGTCGGTGCAGCGCGGTAACCGCGGTGCCATGGTGCGTGTGGCTTTGATTGGCTATACCAACGTAGGCAAATCGACCTTGATGAATGTCATCAGTAAAAGTGAGGTTTTCGTGGAGAACAAACTTTTCGCCACTTTAGATACTACGGTACGCAAAGTCGTTATTAGAAATTTGCCATTTCTGCTTTCGGACACCGTTGGTTTTATTCGCAAATTGCCCACACAATTGGTGGAGTCTTTTAAGAGTACACTCGACGAAGTGCGTGAAGCCGATTTGCTGCTGCATGTCGTAGATATTTCGCACCCTGATTTTGAAGACCACATAGAATCGGTAAACAATATCCTTCAGGACATCAAAAGCAACGACAAGTCAACGATTATGGTTTTCAACAAAATCGATGCGTACAAACACCTCACCATTGACCACGACGACCTCATCACCGAAAAAACCAAGAAGCACTACACTTTAGAAGAGTGGAAACAAACCTGGATGAACGATGTGGGTGCCAAAAACGCGCTGTTCATCTCGGCTACGCAAAAAGAAAATTTCGAGGAATTCCGCGAACGCGTGTACGAAGCCGTCAGGGAAATACACGTGACCAGGTTTCCTTACAACAAATTCCTGTATCCCGATTATCAGGATGCTGTCGAGAAAGACTCGGAATAACGACCAATCTGCAAACAAATCGCAATAAAAAAGGCCTCCAGTAAATGAAGGCCTTTTTATATACGTGCTTATGTCTTAAAATCCGAAATTGACGCCCAATCCAAAAACTTCCCTGGTTTGCAATCCGCGAAAAGCGTTGTCGTCATAGATGGCCTGGAAGGATAAATTGGTAGACATGTATTTATTGATTCGCATCACAATGTTCAAAGAGTAGTCGATATCAACATTCTGTGGATCTTCGAGATAATTCGTGTAAAGGTTCAAGGTGTTTTCTGCCGATATGTTGGTCATGATGTTGAGCTTGTAGTAGCCCGAAGCGTAAAAACCAAACTCGTAACGCAGGCTCTTACCTTGTTCTACGCCAAAATAAGCTTCGTCAGGTAGTGTGAAACCTGAATCAACAAACGTGATTTTTGAAGTGGCAGGTGCCAGATTGAACTTTAGATTTTCATTCTTTTTCCAGAAGAGACCAGGCCCGGCCGTTAAATAAGCAGGCGACAGGAAATTGGTATACGGCGTACGGAATTCTACTTTGGTCACCGGATCATTCTCATATTTATAACCCCTTGTGAATTGTGTCCTGAAATTCAGAAAGAAAGAGTAATACCATTCTCCGAATGCCTTTTTACCTAAAATCGAATTGAATTCAAAACGGTCATCGGTCTTTTTTTCATAAGGCGCGTTGCGGGATTGGATGAGTCCGTAAGAAGCCAAAACCTTGTTGTCCCAGGTAATGTCTTTTTTCTTATAGTTGAAATCGTAGTTGATTCCCGCAGTACCCGAAAGGTTATTCTCACCTCCCGCTACCCAATTGCTAAAGCTGGATTGATTGAACAAAAGCGACACGTTGCCTTTGCTTTTCCAACCTTCTGTTTCTGTAGTGTCGGCTAATTTCTTCACCGCCTTTTCGGTGTTATTGGCCAGTTCTTTTTCTGTATTCTGGGCTTGAGCAATCGCGGCAAACGCCAGACAAAATAGGAAGACTATTTTTTTCATATCTAGGAGTGTTTGTTTAGACAAATATATTAAAAACAGCAATTTATGAAGTATTTTACTGTTATTTTCTAACAGTCTTGTACAGCGGGACAGCCGAACAAGCCTCGCCATACATGATACTCCTGGCCACCGGTTGAAGAATTTGCGCTGCTAAAACATAGGCGCCCATCGGAACCGGCTTGCTTGAACAACCCTTAATTATGACCGGTTTGTCCTTATACACAGCGTAATCAAGTGTTGGTAATAGCTCCTGATACAAAGCGGTATCCAAATCGGCTATCGTTCCACTAACGATTTTTCTCGCATAAGGTGCCAATTGCAAGGTAACCAGGATTGCCGCCCAAGCCGGAAGAATGGCATCAGTACTGCAATAAACCGCTACAAAATGCCCGTCATACTGCTGCCAGTCGTGGCTTTTAAGTTGTTCGCGGAACTGTTTCTCGCGCAACAAAAATCCCTCATCCAGCCATTGCGAAATATCGACTGCAGTGCGCATTCCCGCAGGATAATAATCCTCGAGATCAAAGACTTCGAGTGCGCTACTGGCTACGCGGTTGATGATTTCTTCTTCTTCCATTTTAACTGCAACATTGGTTGTTCGTTAAAAACTCCTTTTTTAAAGCATTCCAAGTTCAAGCTTGGCTTCTTCGCTCATCAAATCCTTGCTCCACGGCGGATCAAAGGTGATTTCTACCTCGGCGGCTTTGACGTTCTCTATGCCTTTGACTTTTTCTTCCACTTCACGCGGCAGGCTTTCGGCCACAGGGCAATTGGGAGAAGTGAGTGTCATCAGGATTTTCACTTCGTAATCGGTGTTGACCATAACATCGTAAATCAACCCGAGTTCGTATATGTCAACCGGGATTTCTGGGTCGTAAATGGTTTTGAGTTTTTTTACGATTGCCTCGCCGAGTTGGTTGGTGTCTATTTCTTGTTCCATAATCTTAGTTTTTAGTGCTGAACGCGAGCGCGTACATTTTTATTTGTTTGACCATCGATACCAGTCCGTTGGCTCGCGTAGGCGAGAGTTGATCCTTGAGCCCGATGGCATCGATGAATTGGGTATCGGCTTCTAAAATATCGGCCGGTTTGTGGTTGGAGAACGCCCGGATCAAAATAGCGATGATGCCTTTGGTGATAATGGCATCGCTGTCGGCGGTAAAAACCACGTTGCCGTCTTGCATCTCGGCGTGCAGCCACACTTTAGATTGGCAGCCTTTGATGGTATTTTCCTCGACTTTGTATTGCGGGTCGATCAGCGGCAGGCTTTTGCCAAGGTCTATCACATACTGGAAACGCTCGTCCCAGTCATCAAACATCGAAAATTCGTCAACTATTTCTTCCTGAATGTCTTTGATCTGCATTATCTTTTACCGTAAGAGGTTACTTTGGTGACCAGCCTTTCAATTTCAACGGGCGGATTGCCGTGGTCAAAATGTACCGATTCATAGGTCTTTTCCTTATAGGTGATCTTGAGGTAGGCAATGGCGGCACCGTCGTAGAAACGTTTTTCCGTTGGCGATTTAAGGTTGGCCATCTCGTCTAGCTCAATTTCCTGAAAGCCCGCCAGCAGTTCCTTTTTGTCTGGTTCAGAAAGCTTGGTGGGCGTTGGGCTGTCATTTCCTTCTCTGTCCCTGGAAACAGTAACCACACCATTTTGGATTAAAATTTTCTGATAAAACCCTCTGGTGTTGGCCACGTATTCTATAATGGCACTCTCAAGGTCTTGCTTGCTTTCGCCGTTACAGCCCTTTCCCAAGACAATCGTTAAAAAAAATATAGATAGTATTTTAGTCATGATAATTAGGATAACATTTGTTTGGCCTTTTTGACCGCTGCCACCATCGCGTCTATTTCCTCTTTGGTATTATAAAACGCAAACGAAGCCCTCACGGTTCCGGGAATACCAAAGAACGCCATGATGGGTTGGGCGCAATGGTGCCCCGTCCTTACGGCAATTCCCTGTTTGTCCACAATTGTCCCGATGTCATAAGGATGGATGCCCGCAATATTAAACGAAATTACGGAAGTTTTTTGTTTGGTGTTCCCAAAAATCTTCAATCCTTCAATTTCAGACAACCGCTCTGTTGCATAATCGAGCAGTTCTTTTTCCTGCCTGGCGATGTTCTCAAAACCAACGTTATTGAGATAGTCGATGGCGGTGCCGAGTACAATTCCCGCTTCAATATTGGGCGTTCCGGCCTCAAATTTATGCGGCAAATCGGCGTAAGTGGTTTTGGCAAAAGTCACCTCTTTGATCATTTCGCCACCACCTTGATAAGGTGGCAGTTTATTGAGCCAGGCTTCTTTCCCGTACAGGATTCCCACGCCTGTCGGGCCACACATTTTGTGGCCTGAAAAAACATAAAAATCACAGTCGAGTTCCTGCACGTTTGGTTTGAGATGGGGAACTGCTTGCGCTCCGTCAATGAGCACAGCAGCGCCAACCGCGTGCGCTTTTTCAATGATGTAAGCAATCGGGTTGATGACGCCAAGCGCATTAGAGATGTGGTTGACCGCCACGATCTTTGTTTTTTTAGAGAGCAACTGGTCGAATTCGGCTAGTATCAATTCGCCGTTTTGGTCAATCGGAATCACTTTCAAAACCGCTCCGGTTCGCTCGCACAGCATCTGCCACGGCACGATATTGCTGTGGTGTTCGAGCCCTGAAACCACCACCTCGTCGCCCGGATTTACAATCGAGGTAAATCCGCTTGCGACAATATTGATGCCGTGCGTGGTGCCCGACGTAAAAATGACCTCATGCAACAGTTCTGCATTGATATGGTTTTGCACTTTTTTTCGCGACGCTTCATACGCATCGGTAGCCAATTGGCTTAAAGTGTGCACACCGCGGTGTATATTCGCGTTGGTGGTTTGGTAATATTTTGAGATCGCGTCAATCACGATTTGCGGCTTCTGCGAAGTGGCGCCGTTGTCAAAATAAACGAGCGGTTTTCCGTTTATTTGTTGGGAAAGTATGGGGAAATCGGCCCTGACTTTTTGAATGTCAAACATCTTCAAATTTTAGCATTTTCACCCACAAAAGTAATAAAATAGCAGGGTGTATTTGCCAAACGCTTGTTAATAATTGGTTTCTTGCTAACTTTACCGGGATTTCATTCTTTAACGATTCGCTGATGAGAAGTTTCCTGAGAATTATCGGGGTTATCCTTTTACTCGCCTTAGGCTATTTGGTGTACGCCAACTATCCAAAACTCGACCTGATTTCTGGCTTTGCCGCCAAAAGTGTGGCATCGGCGCATTTTGCCGACGGTCGTACTTTGCCCATGATTGAGGAAGGCGACAACGACATTCCGCTAGTGGATTTGGCCAATAATGAAATCAATGACACAGAAAAATACGCTACATCCAGTGTTTACGGGCTTAAGAAACGCAAAGCGATTTACCGTGAAGGTTTGGGTGCAGTGCTCATAGACGACGAGTTCGACCTAAATGCGCCATACAACGTACCCAAACGCGATAAATCTCCTAAAATGCTACCGTTCCCTTACGGCGACCTCGAGCAAAAGGACACTTTCTTTGACGGCATCAATTACGGAAAACTACAAAAAGCCATCGATGAAGCTTTTGACCATGATGTGAATAAAATCAAACGAACACGAGCTGTACTGGTGGTTTACAAAGACCGGATAATCGCAGAAAAATATGAGCCCGGTTTCTCTAAAAAATCAAAAATCCTGGGTTGGTCTATGACCAAAAGCATCACCGCGACGATATTTGGGATTTTGCAAAAGCAGGGTAAGTTCAATATTTATCAACCCGCGCCAATTGCCGAATGGAAGAACGACCGCCGCGCCAAGATCACCACAAACGACTTGCTCCACATGAACAGCGGCTTGCAATGGAACGAAGACTACGCCACGATTTCTGACGCGACCAAAATGCTGTTCCTGGCCAAGGACATGACGGCCGTACAACGTCACAAAACCGCACTCCACGAGCCCAACACCCACTGGAATTACTCTTCGGGTACCAGCAATTTATTGTCGGGCATCCTGCGCCAGCAGTTCAAAACCCAACAGGAATATCTTGATTTTTGGTATGCCGAATTGATTGACAAAATCGGGATGCACTCCATGTTTATCGAGACCGATATGTCGGGCAATTACGTGGGATCTTCCTACGGTTGGGCCACCACACGCGACTGGGCAAAATTCGGGCTGTTGTATTTGCATAAAGGCAACTGGAACGGCGAGCGACTTTTTGACGAAAGCTGGGCCCAATACGTGGCCACACCAACCGAAGATTCGAACGGCAGATACGGCGCGCATTTCTGGCTCAATGCCGGTGGTTATTATCCAGATGCGCCGCGAGATATGTACTCGGCCAATGGTTTCCAGGGCCAACGGGTCTTCATCATCCCATCGATGGATCTGGTTATTGTACGTATGGGCCTCAAGGAAGATCCGGGGTTTGATTTCAATGCGTTTTTAAAGGAAGTGACAGGAAGTTTTAAAAAAGCAAAAGCCTGACGTTTCCAGCCAGGCCTGTTTGTGTTTGGATGCCCTAGCCCTGATGGCAGCGGCTATCCTTTTGTGGAGTTTACGCAACAAAAGATTACCTTCGGTCAGTTCGGCCTTGGGCCTCGGGTGTAGCGTACAGCAGGAAAAAGCTCCTAAAAAAAAATCAAATTTTACAGTAAGGTGTAGCTTCTGAAGCCGCAGGCGTTTCTAAAGCGAAGCGTCTCCATAGCCCGATGGGCGTCTCTAAAGGCGCAGCCGTGTCTAAAGCCCGCAGGGCGTGTCCAAAGCGAAGCGTGTCTACAGATCGAATCCCATATTCACTCCCAATTTCGTCGCAATAATCTTCGTAATGCGCTTCTTCAATTCAGGAATCTTAATGCTTTCTATCACTTCGTTCGAGAACGCGTACATGAGCAAAGCCTTGGCTTCTTTCTGCGGAATCCCGCGAGATTGCATGTAAAACATGGCCTTTTCATCGAGCTGGCCAATGGTGCAGCCGTGCGAGCATTTCACGTCGTCGGCGAAAATCTCCAGTTGCGGCTTGGCGTTGATTGTGGCTTTGTCACTAAGCAATATGTTGTTGTTTTGTTGGAAAGCATCGGTTTTCTGCGCTTCTTTCTCCACAAAGATTTTGCCGTTGAAAACCCCGGTAGAGCGGTCGCCAAAAATACCCTTGTAGTTCTGGTGGCTTTCGCAATTTGGCGTGGCGTGTTGCACCAAGGTGTGGTGGTCTACGTGCTGCTTGCCTTCTATAATTGTGATGCCTTTTAAGGTGCTGTCTATGTGTTCGCCTTGGTGGTAAAAATTGAGGTTGTTGCGCGTGATGTTTCCGCCAAACGAAAACGTGTGAACAGAAACGTTACTCTGCTCTTTCTGCGCGATGTAAGTGTTGTCTACCAGCGAGGCTTCGAGGTTGTCATTCTGGATTTTATAATAGTCTACGATGGCGCGTTTGCGGGCAAAAATCTCGGTCACCGAGTTGGTCAGCACCGGGTTTTCATTGAGGCTCTGGTGCCTTTCTATAATCTGTACATGCGCGTTTTCATTGACAATAATGAGATTTCGCGGCTGTACCAAAAGTGCGGCCTCGGTTCCCGTAGAAAAATTGATGATCTCGATGGGTTTTTCAACCACCTTGCTTTTTGGGATGTTGATGTAAGCGCCTTCGAGAGAAAACGCCGTATTCAACGTTGTCAAGCTTTCTTCTTTGCTCGCGATCTTGTTGAAATACTCATCAATGACCATTTTGTATTTGGGCTTGGTGAGCGCCGACGACATCAAGCAAACGTCGAGGCCGTCGTGGGTTGTCGAAGACAAGAACGAACTGAATTTCCCGTCGATGAAAATGACTTTGTACGTGTCTATTTCATGCAGGAAATATTTCTTGACATCGGCAAATTCTATGGCGTTTTCTACTTTGGGGAATACGCTGAAATCGTTCTTCAAAATCGAGTTGAGCGATGTGTACTTCCAGGCTTCCTCCTTTTTGGTGGGAAAGCCTTTGGCTTCGAAGTTTTTGATGGCTTCGGTGCGCGCGTTGTGCAAATCGGCGTGAACGTCGACGCTTTCTTCGAAGGCCATGAAAGACGAAATGAGTTTTTCTTTAAGTTCCATTAGTTGAGTCGAAAGTCAAAAGTCGAAAGTCGAAAGACCTTAACTTGGAGACTGTTACTGTTTTTTAGTTTCGAGGTATTTGATAAAACCTGCTAATAATTTTGATATTTCGGTTACTTTAAAAAGTAAATTTTCTAACGTTTCTTTTGGGATGTAGTTCAAATCAAAAATCAAATACAATTGTGACCTAACTTCTCCTGCGGATGCTTTTGCGACATAGAGAAAATGAATAAACTCTTTGTCTGTATGTCTTTCGAACCCTTCTGCGATATTTGAAGAAATCGAGACGGATGCCCGCCTGATTTGCCTCGCTAAATCGAAATCTTTTTTAAAAACTTCTTCTGTTGTTAAATAGATTTCCCGATTTAACGACCTGGCTTTCTTCCAGGAAATTATCTCCTCGAAAGTGGTAAAATTCTGCATGGCTTATAAATTTTAAAATGGCTTATCAATTCGCGAAGTCCCTTTCTTTGGACTTTCGACTTTTCACTTTCGACTAATTCTCCGCTTTAATCCAATCGTATCCCTTTTCCTCCAATTCATAAGCGAGTTCCTTCCCACCCGATTTCACGATTTTTCCGTTGTATAAAACGTGCACGAAATCAGGGACGATATAATCCAGAAGCCTTTGGTAGTGCGTGATGACAATCACCGCATTCTTCTCGCTTTTGAGTTTGTTGACACCGTTGGCCACGATGCGCAGCGCGTCGATATCGAGACCGGAATCGGTTTCATCAAGGATAGCCAATTTCGGGTCGAGCATGGCCATCTGGAAAATCTCGTTGCGTTTTTTCTCACCGCCAGAAAAACCTTCGTTGAGCGAGCGCGACATGAATTTGCGGTCAATTTCTAACAATTCTGATTTCTCGCGGATCAATTTGAGCATTTCATTGGCCGGCATTTCTTCAAGTCCTTTGGCTTTGCGGGTTTCATTGATAGCCGTTTTCATAAAGTTGGTCACCGAAACGCCTGGGATTTCTACCGGATATTGAAAGGATAGGAACACGCCTTTGTGCGCGCGTTCTTCTGGCGCCATGTCTGCGAGGTCTTCACCGTCGAGGATCACTTCGCCCTCGGTAACCTCATAGTTCTCATTGCCGGCAATTACGGCCGAAAGTGTACTTTTCCCGGAACCGTTTGGCCCCATGATTGCGTGTACCTCTCCGGCGTTGACCGTGAGGTTGATGCCTTTTAAAATATCTTTATCTTCTACTCTCGCGTGTAAATTATTGATTTGTAACATTGTGGATTTGGAAATTTGGAAATTTGGAAATTTGGAAATGACGATTCACTCCTTGGTCCAAAATTCAATTATTTATTGGTGTTTAGATGTTATAATTATTTTATTTACGATTCTTGATATATTTTCCAATTGTTCATTCAAAGTTTTGACCGAAGGATAATTTTCGGAAAACTCACACAATTCCAACCAATAAAACGTCTCTTCAATTTCTTTGGCGGCTATCTTGAACTTGTGGATAAAATCTTGTTTGCTCTCTGCATTTTGAGCTTCTCTTATATTAGCTCCAATGGATGTGCCGGCTTTTAATAATTGATTGGCTATCACATATTTTTTGTGGTCTTGGAGTAATTCTGAATAGCTAATAATTTCGAGCGCAAATTTAAAAGTCAATTGTACAATGATATTCTCCTTGCGCTCCATTTTCAAATTTTCAAATTATCTTATTTTCAAATTAACCAACACTTCCTTCTAAAGAAATTTCTAATAATTTTTGCGCCTCTACGGCAAATTCCATCGGGAGTTTGTTGAGTACGTCCTTACTGAAACCGTTTACGATCAAAGCGATTGCCTTTTCTGTTGGGATGCCGCGCTGGTTGCAATAAAAAACCTGGTCTTCGCCGATTTTACTCGTCGTGGCTTCATGCTCAATCTTGGCCGATGGATTCTTGCTCTCGATATACGGGAAAGTATGCGCACCGCAATTGTTGCCCATTAAAAGCGAATCGCATTGCGAAAAGTTTCTGGCGTTCTCGGCGCGTGGCGAAATCTGGACGAGTCCGCGGTAGGAGTTTTGAGATTTTCCGGCAGAAATTCCTTTGGAAATGATCGTCGATTTGGTGTTTTTACCCAAGTGGATCATCTTGGTTCCGGTGTCGGCTTGCTGGAAATTGTTGGTTACCGCAATCGAATAGAATTCACCCACAGAATTGTCGCCTTTCAAAACGCAACTTGGATATTTCCAGGTGACGGCCGAACCGGTCTCTACCTGAGTCCATGAAATCTTCGCATTCTTCTCACAAAGTCCGCGCTTGGTCACAAAATTGTACACGCCGCCCTTGCCTTCTTTGTTGCCCGGAAACCAGTTCTGGACGGTAGAATACTTGATTTCGGCATCGTCCAGAGCGATGAGTTCTACCACGGCCGCGTGCAATTGGTTTTCGTCACGGCTTGGTGCGGTACAACCTTCCAGGTACGATACGTAACTGCCTTCGTCGGCAATGACGAGCGTCCTTTCAAATTGTCCGGTTCCGGCTTGGTTGATCCTGAAATAAGTGGACAATTCCATTGGGCAACGCACGCCTTTTGGGATGTAGCAGAACGAACCGTCGGAGAAAACCGCCGAGTTCAGCGCAGCGTAAAAGTTGTCTTTTTGCGGAACGACCGACCCGATGTATTTCTGCACCAATTCTGGATGTTCTTTGATCGCTTCAGAAATCGAACAGAAAATAATGCCTTTTTCAGCGAGTGTCTTTTTGAAAGTCGTGGCCACCGAAACCGAATCCATGACAATATCTACGGCTACGCCCGAAAGCATTTTTTGCTCATCGATGGAAATGCCGAGTTTCTTGAAGGTTTCTAAAAGCTCAGGATCTACTTCGTCCAAACTTTCGTATTTGGCTTTTTTGAGCGGTGCCGAATAATACGAAATGGCCTGGAAATCGGGCTTTTCGTAATGTACGTTGGCCCATTCGGGCTCGGTCATTTCCTGCCACGCGCGAAAGGCTTCGATGCGCCAATCGGTCATCCATTGCGGCTCTTCCTTTTTCTTTGAAATGGCGCGTACAATATCTTCGTTGAGGCCAACGGGAAAAGTATCCGATTCAATATCGGTGTAAAATCCGTACTCGTATTCTTTGTTTTCGAGCTCGACTTTTAAATCGTCTTCGGTGTATTTTGACATGTTTTTAGTCTAAAGTTGAAAGTCAGAAGCGGGAAATGGAAAGTCAAAAGTAGAAAGTCGTGCGACTTCTTTCGACTTTTCTCTTTTCACTTTCGACTTATAATGAAAAACTTTCCCCACAGCCGCAAGTACGCGTCGCATTTGGGTTGTTGAATACAAATCCTTTGCCGTTGAGCCCGCCCGAAAACTCGAGTATGGTGCCTGCCAAATAAAGGAAACTCTTTTTCTCTACGGCAATCTTTACATTGTTGTCTTCAAAAACCTTGTCGTTTTCTGAGAGTTGCCTGTCGAATTTGAGTTCGTACGACAAGCCTGAACAACCGCCGCTTTTTACACCAACCCGCACATAGTCTTTGGCTGCATCAAAGCCGTCTTCACTCATCATGGAGACAATTTTCTTGCTGGCCGTATCAGATACTTTGATCATAGCTATATTGATTTTGTCTAAATTAACCGCAAAGATAAGTCATAAAAAGGTTTTTGTCGCATCGGGTAACATTTTTATAACGAAAAGGTACAAGGTGCAGGGAACAAGGTGCAGGGTGAAATAAAAAACGTTAACGTTTCGGGTCGTTTAGGTTTCGAATTTTGTTTTGGAATTCTGTAACTTGCGTGCCAACATTTTAACCCTGTGCCCTGCACCCTGAACCTTTTTTACTATGAAGCTCTATCCCATAATGGCCGGCAATTTCAAACTAGACGGCGGCGCCATGTTTGGCGTGGTACCCAAAACCATCTGGAACAAAACCAACCCTGCCGATGCCAACAACCTCATCGATATTGCCGCACGCTGTTTGCTTATTGAAGATGGGAATCGATTGATACTCATCGACACGGGGATGGGCGACAAGCAATCCGAAAAATTCTTCGGCTATTACTCGCTTTGGGGTGATGACACCATCGACAAATCACTCGCCAAATACGGTTTCTCGCGCGATGACATCACCGACGTGTTCATGACGCACCTGCATTTTGACCACTGTGGCGGCAGCGTGCAATGGAATAAAGAAAAAACCGGCTACGAACCCGCCTTTAAAAATGCCCGGTTCTGGAGCAATGACAATCATTGGCAGTGGGCCACAAAACCAAACGCACGTGAAAAAGCCTCGTTTTTGACAGAAAATATTCTGCCGATGCAGCAAAGCGGACAGCTTGAATTCATCAAAAGACCCGAAGCCGACACACTTGAAAATTCAGAATTGGGTTTTGGCATTTTCTTCGCCGATGGCCATACCGAGAAAATGATGATCCCAAAAATCCAATATGGTGATAAAACGATTTGCTTTATGGCCGATTTGTTGCCAACAGCCGGACATATTCCGTTGCCGTACGTTATGGGATATGATACACGTCCGCTGTTGACTTTGCCCGAAAAAGCGAAATTCCTCACCGAAGCAGCCAAAAACAACTATTATCTCATGCTCGAACACGACGCGCACAACGAAATCATCACGGTAGAGAACACCGAGAAAGGCGTTCGTTTGAAAGAAGTTTTTTCGTGCAGTGAGCTTTTTTAACACGCTGCAAACTGACAAGATAAACGTACTAGCATTAGGCGTCGGGGTTCGTCGCACGTAAAGAACTCAAAACCCAAATGCCGTCGAAATTATGAGGTTCGAAAAATCCGCTAGGTCGACAAAAAATCTTTTCATCATCATCTGTAACTAAATTTATAGTTGCGATACTAATTCGCTACAATTGCCTACTGGTAATCCCAACCTCAAATTTTAAAATCCTGTTAAATATTTATTTGATATATCAATTATTGATTTGCCTCCTTTATATTTGGCCCATCATCCAAAATCAAAAATTATGTTACGAGTCATCTACCTCCTCACCACTATGGCTGTCACCGCAATCTCTTCGCTGCTGAGTGCCCAAAACGCCCAAGACAGGATTGCTATCGAAGGCGTTGTCTATTCTGAACAAAAATTATCCGTGAATACCGTGATTTCGCTATTGCTGAATTCAAACCAATCGCTCGTCAAAACCGAACTACTCTCAGAAAATGGCGCATTTGCCTTTGAAAATGTAGCGAAAGGGAATTACATCATCAAAGTTTCTGAAAACGGCAAAACCAAATTCACCGGCACGGCTTTCGACGCGAACAACGACGTCGTGGACATGACCGTTACAATTGCTGCTTCGGTGAATAACTTACAGGAAGTCGTCGTCAAAAAAGAGAAACCCTACATTGAGAGACAGGACGGTAAAATGATTGTGAACCTAGAAAACAGTCTTTCTGCAACGGGTTCGTCGGCTTTTGAAGTGCTTGAGAAAGCGCCTAGCGTGCGCGTTGATCAAAACGACAACATCAGTTTGCGCGGCAAGTCGGGTGTCACTGTCCAGATTGACGGCAAGCAAGTCCAGATGAGCGGGCAAAACCTGGCCAATTACCTGCGTGGCATTCCATCAGGATCGGTCGAGAAAATGGAGTTCATTACCAATCCGTCGTCAAAATACGATGCCGCCGGAACCGCCATCATCAACATCAAAATGAAAAAGGACAAACGCAAAGGAACCAACGGCAGTGTGCAGGTTTCCTACGGTCAGGGCCGATATCCCAAAAGCAACAACACGTTAAGCCTGAACCACCGCAACAAAAAAATCAACTTGTTCGGCAATTACAGTTTTGCCTACCGCGAAGGCTTCAACCGATTGACGCTCGACCGCAGTTTCTATGAAAATGGCTTATTCGACGGTGCTTACGACCAACGAAATTTCCTCAACATTACCCTGAAAAACAACATTTTGCGTGGCGGAATGGATTACTTTATCAACGACAAGCACACATTGGGCGTTTTGGTGAGCGGCGTGAGCAACAACGTCAACCTAACCGGTGAAAATGTGTCGGATGTGTACAACCCAAACCGCCAAAAACTTTCCTTGTTCCAAACCAACAGCCTCACCAAGGAACGTTGGAAAAACGGATCGCTCAACCTCAATTACAAATGGGTGATTGACACAACCGGCACCGAATTCACCGCCGATTTTGACTACGCCAATTACGGCAACCGAAACAACCAGGATTTTACAACGACCTATTACAATATCGATCAAAGTCCCGCCAATCCGGCATACATCTTACACGGAAATTTGCGTGGTGATCTCAATATCTTCGCACTCAAGAGCGACTATGTCAGGACCTTCAGCAACAAAGTGAAGTTTGAAACCGGTATAAAGTCAAGCTATGTCAAAGCCGACAACGCGTTGTCGTTTTACGACCGATCCAACGGTACCGACATTTTCGACACCACCAAAAGCAATCATTTTATCTACAAGGAAAACATCAATGCCGCCTATGCCAATGCGTCGCGCGAATTCGGGAAATGGAATGTGCAATTGGGTTTACGCATGGAGAACACCAACATTTCGGGCGAACAACGCTTTGGCGGAACTTTCTTTGACGACTCGTACGTTCAACTTTTCCCCAGCGCACTGGTATCGTATAATCTTAACCCAAAGAACAGTCTGGAGATCAATTACAGCCGCCGTATCCAGCGCCCGAGTTACGACCAGCTCAACCCGTTTAAGTTCTTCCTCGACCAGACGACCTACAAAGCGGGAAACCCAAAACTAGAGCCACAAACCACGCATTCGGTAGAACTCACGCACACTTTCAACCAGAAAATTTTCACGACCTTGAGTTTTTCACGTACCCAAAACAACATCACCGAAACCATCTCTCCTTCAGAAACCGAAGAAAGGGTAACGGTACAAACCACGCGCAACCTGGATCATGTGGATGTGTACAGTTTGGCTTTTGTGGTTCCTGTGAAAGTCACCAAATGGTGGGATACAACCAACAACCTCAATTTTTACGTGGGCTCGTACTCAGGGACAGTGTCTAACACCACGCTGCAGAACGCGGGGAATTTTACGTGGAATGTCAACTCGCAGAACAATTTCAAGCTCGGCAACGGATTCTTCGCCGAATTGTCAGGGAATTACCAGGCGCCCGAGAATTACGCTTTCGACCGCATCCGACGCATTTGGTTTATCAACTGCGGCTTGCAGAAAAAATTCGAGAACAAAAGCACGCTCAAACTCGCCGTAAACGACATTTTCAACAGCAATGAAATCCAGGCGACAACAAGATTTACGAGTTATACAGAACATTTTCTGGTCAAGCGCGACACACAGACCATCGTGCTGTCGTACACCTACAATTTCGGGAACTCAAACGGTGCCATGCGAAGACGAACCGGCGGCGCTGACGACATCAAACAACGTGCGGGTTCGTCTAATGGTTAAACTCTAATTTATGAAAAAGCGGTTTTTATTTTTATTGCTGATTCCGGTTTTTGTGTTCGCGCAAATGCCTCAGCGCAAAGCATTCCTGGGTTTGCAAGGCAAGGCGAACGACAAAGGTATTTTGGTGGATTCGGTTTTCGCCAATTCAACATTTGCCCAACTCCGGCTCAAAAAAGGCGATGTGCTGGTCGCCGTAAACGGTTTGCCAACGCCAAAAATGGACGATTACGTTGCAGCCGCGAGCCCAATTCGCGCCAATGATAAAATCGCAGTTCAATATTTGCGGGGCGACAAAATGCTTTCGGCAAAGACCAAAGCCGTGATGAAACCTTATGAAACATCAGAAACCGTCGATATCATCTACGATTGGGTAAAATTCCGCGACGGATACCTGCGCACGATTACCCGGAAACCAAAAAATAAAACCAAGCTTCCATGCATTCTGCTGATTCCCGGTTACGGTTGCGGCAGCATCGACAATTACTCCAAAAGCTACAATGGCAAGCTCATGGACGAATGGCTCAAAAACGGTTACGCTGTGGTGACGATAGAAAAATCTGGGCTTGGCGACAGTTTTGGCTGCCAACCTTGCGGCGAAGTAGACCTCGTGACCGACATTGAAAGCTTCGATGCGGGTTATAAATACATGGAAAAATTACCTTTCGTTGATGCGGCGAACCTTTTCATCTGGGGTCATTCTATGGGTGGAACGATTGCTCCTGAAGTGGCCAAGCTGCATCATCCGAAAGGAATTATGGTTTTTGGTTGCGTATTCAGGCCGTGGAGCGAATTTCTACTCGAGATGCATCGGGTGCAAAAACCTTTGCTCGACCATTTGACGTACCAGCAGACCGAAGATTTCACACGCAAGATCCAGAAGATTTACTATGAATTTTTTGTCTTGAAAAAATCGCCGGAGCAACTCGTAGAAATTCCCGAATACAAGGACCTCGTCATTTCAGAACTCGGCTACAAAAAAGGCTCGAACGATATGTGGGGACGCCATTGGAAATTCTGGCAACAGCTCGATTCGCTCGACCTGGCCAAAAGCTGGCAGGAATCGAACTGCCCGGTTTTGGTGTTGCACGGCGGCACCGATTATGAGCAATGTTCGCTCGTAGAGCCCATGTTGATTGAGAAAACCGTGAATGAAAAAAACCCGGGTTTTGCCACTTGGATCACTATTCCAAACCTAGACCATTTCATGATGAAGAGCAACAGTTGGCCCGAAGCCGTGAAAAATTTCACCGATCAGCAATACGCCAAAGGAAACTTCAACCAAAAAATAGCCGAAGAAACCATAAAGTGGCTCAAATCCAAAACGTAACAAATTTTATTTTTGGTTACTAATGCAGTCTAATCAAACTCAAAAATCATGAAAAGAATAATTTTCATATTCCTCTTTAGCCTCATTGTGGCTATTCCCGTTCAAGCGCAGTGGATTTTGCACACCGTGGGCGATGGTGATAACAAAAAAGCCTCGGTCTCAGAAAATATAGGGCTCGCAAAAATCACCATCAATTACGACCGTCCCGGCGTGAAAGGACGCGAAGGAAAAATATGGGGCACCGATGTGGCGCATTACGGGTTGCAGGATTTGGGTTTCGGAACTTCAAAACAGTGTCCGTGGCGTGCGGGTGCCAACGACAATACAACCATCTCGTTTTCGCACGATGTCAAGGTCGAAGGCAAGGAATTGGCTGCCGGAACCTATGGTTTTTTCATCATCCTGGGAGAATCCGACGACATCTTGATTTTCTCCAAGCGCAACGATGCCTGGGGCAGTTTCTATTACGATCCCGCCGAAGATATACTTCGGGTGAGCATCAAGCACCAAACCGTTCCTACGTCCGAAGAATGGCTCAAATACGAATTCACGGGCCAGACTAAAAATTCGGCCAACATCAATTTGCGATGGGAAAAGCGATTGTTTGCGTTTAAGGTCGAAGCCGACATCCATAAATTGCAGCTGGCGTCGTTCACCAACGAACTCAAAACCACACCGGGTTTCAATTGGTTGGGTTATGTACAGGCCGCACGACATTGCGCCGACAACAACCTCGATTTGAACCAAGCCCTTACCTGGGCCGACCAGGCGATTGCCGAACGTTTTGTAGGACAGCGAAATTTCCAGACGTTGAGTACCAAAGCTTACGTTCTTTCTAAAATGGGCAAAAACGAACAAGCAGACCAGCTCATGGCCGAGGCATTGCCGATGGGCAATGTTACCGATTTACACCAATACGCCCGTTCATTGCTCAACAACAAAAAAAACAAGCAGGCACTTGAGGTTTACCAGCTGAATTACAAAAAAAGTCCCGACGTCTACACCACGAATGTTGGGCTCATGCGCGGGTACGCCGCCAACGGCGATTTTAAAAAAGCCATACACTACGCAGCAAAAGCCATCAAACAGGCGCCAGATCCCACCAACAAGGAATATCTTGAGAACCTGCTCAAAAAACTCGAAAACCGAACCGACATAAACTAAATAATTGTTAAGTATTGTTTTGTTTACTGCAAAACCTGTCTATTTTTGAACGCATAAATCCAACGACATGAAAATTTTAAAACTCTCCTGCCTTTCTATGGCGCTCGCTTGTACCGCAATGGTAAGCGCACAAGGCACCACTTTCCAAGCAAAAAAAGGAAAACTCACCGAAGAACAGCTCAAAAGATGGAGCCATCTTGACTTGGGGAAAGACAGCATCCCTGGCATGTGTGTAGACCGCGTTTATGCTGAATTGCTTAAGGGAAAAGTCGGCAAAAACGTTATTGTGGGCGTCGTTGACTCGGGTGTGGATATTGATCATGAAGATTTGAAATCGGTGGTTTGGACCAATCCAAAGGAGATTGCCGGCAATGGCGTTGATGATGACAAAAACGGTTATATCGATGATGTGCACGGTTGGAATTTCCTCGGGAACTCCGATAATGAAAACCTCGAGATGACCCGTATGATGAAGAAACCAGACGACGGTTCACTTGCCTACAAAGAAGCTAAAGTCGAATTCGAAAAGAAAATCGACGAATATAAAAAAGGCAAGCAGCAGGTTGATTTCCTGCTTGACGCCGACAAGACGCTGCAACAATTCCTTAAAAAAGAAAATTATACGTTAGAAGACGTAAAAGCCATCGTATCCGACGATCCTGCGGTTAACCGAAGCAAAATGGTGATGTCGCAGGTGATTCCGCAAGCTGGTCCTAATTTCCGTGAAGAAATCGGCGAATACAAAGAACAGGTCTATGACATGCTCAACTACAACCTCAACGTTGATTTTGACGGGCGTAAAGCGCTGGGCGACGATCCAGAAAATTTCGCCGTGAAAAACTACGGCAACAATATCGTCTACGGACCCGACAAAAAAGGCGCTTTACACGGAACCCACGTAGCCGGAATCATTGCCCAGCAACGCGGCAATGGTAAAGGCGGCGACGGTATCGCGAGCAACGTGAAAATCCTTACGGTGCGTGCGGTTCCAAACGGTGACGAGTACGATAAAGATATTGCGCTCGGTATACGCTATGCGGTAGACAATGGCGCAAAAGTCATCAACGGCAGTTTCGGGAAAAGCTATTCGCCGCACAAACAATGGGTGTACGATGCCATTAAATATGCCGAAAGCAAAGACGTTTTGATTGTGCACGCTGCAGGAAACGACTCAAAAGACATCGATGTGGAGAACAATTTCCCCAACGATTCGGATGACAAAAAAACCGAATTTGCAAACAACGTCATCACGGTAGGCGCACTCAATTACGAATACGGAGAAAATATCGTAGCCGATTTCTCAAACTACGGGAAACTCAATGTAGACGTGTTCTCGCCTGGAGTTAAAATCTACGCCACCACACCCAACAATGAGTACAAATATGAGCAAGGAACTTCTATGGCATCGCCCAATGTGGCGGGTGTCGCAGCCTTGATTCGTTCGTATTTCCCAAAACTTACGGCCAAACAGGTCAAGTACATTATCATGAATTCGGGCACTTCAATTCCCGGCGATGTGGTCGTTGGCGGAGATCCAAAGGACAAGCGCAAATTTGAATCGTTGTCTAAATCGGGTAAAATCGTGAACGCCTATAACGCTTTTGTGATGGCCGAAAAAATGTCAAAGACACCGGCGAAAAAAGGCAAAAAAGTAAGAGGTTAAACATTTTAATAATTAATGAAACGGGCTTGTCAGAAATTTTAGTATTTTCGGGCAGGCCCGATTCTTTTGGGCGCAATTCCACCAAAAATATCCTATGAAAAAACTGATTATTTCCCTTTCGCTGTTCGTTGGCACGATGGCTTTCTCGCAAAGCAACGGCTACTGGCAACAACACGTAGACTACAAGATGGACGTCGTGATGGACGTTAAAAATTACCAATACAAAGGCAAGCAGCAATTGGTTTATACCAACAATTCGCCAGATACGTTGCGACGCGTCTTCTACCACTTATACAACAACGCGTTCCAACCCAATAGCGAGATGGACGCGCGTTTGCTCTCGATTGCCGATCCCGACAGGCGCATGGTGACCAAAACCAAAGTGGGCGACAAGGAAGTCAAGGAAAGCCGCATTGCCAAGCTCAAACCCAATGAAATCGGTTATCTGAAGGTCTCCAATTTTAAGCAGGATGGTATTTCGGCAGTTGCCAAAGAAGTGGGAACCATACTCGAAGTGACTTTGGCCAAGCCGATTTTGCCGGGCCAAAAAACGACCTTCACCCTGGATTTCGACGGACAATCACCGCTGCAAATCCGCCGCTCGGGGCGCAACAATGCCGAAGGGGTTGAACTATCAATGGCGCAATGGTACCCAAAAATGGCCGAGTTTGATTTTGAGGGCTGGCATGCCGACCCGTACATCGGTCGCGAATTTCACGGTGTTTGGGGAAATTTCGACGTGAACATCACCATCGACAAAGATTACGTTCTGGGCGGTACCGGATATCTGCAAAACAAAAATGAAATCGGACATGGTTATCAGGACAATGGCATAGTCGTTAATTACCCAAAAAAAACAAAGTCGCTGACCTGGCACTTTATCGCGCCCAACGTACACGATTTTACTTGGGCAGCCGATAAGAATTACCTGCATGATACGGTGCAAGTTCCTAATGGTGCTACTTTGCATTTCCTCTACAAGAACAACCCAAAGATTATTGACAACTGGAAAAAGGCCGAGAAGGAAACGGTCACACTCATGGAATTTTACAACAAAACCGTGGGCAAATATCCGTACGATCAATATTCGGTGATACAAGGTGGTGACGGCGGAATGGAGTATGCCATGTGTACGCTGATCCTCGGCGAAGGCACTTACGACGGATTGATTGGCGTGATTGCGCATGAAATGGCGCACTCTTGGTTCCAGCATGTCCTGGCTTCGAACGAAAGCAAACACGGCTGGTTGGATGAGGGTTTCACGTCGTTCCTGGAAGATTTGGGGATGAATGAAATCGCCGAGAAGAAAGTAGAGAATCCTTTTGAAGGTTCGTACCGCGGGTATTATTTCATGGTCAATTCTGGCAAAGAGCAACCGCAGTCTACGCATTGCGACCGTTACGATTACAACCAGATGTACAGCATTGCCGCTTACAGCAAGGGTGATGTATTCCTTGCCCAGCTCATTTACCTCATCGGCAGGGACAATGTGATGCAGACCTTGAAACGCTATTACCATGATTTCAAATTCAAGCACCCAACGCCCAATGATATCAAACGTACCGCCGAAAGGGTTTCTGGCGCAAACCTCGACTGGTACCTCGTCGATTGGACGCAAACCACAAATACTATTGATTACGCAATCAAAAATGTAGAATCGGCTACCGATGGCGTACAACGTACCGGCGTCACTTTAGAAAGGATTGGTCGCATGCCCATGCCTATCGATGTTGCGGTAGAATATACCGATGGTACGAAAGAAACCTTTTACATCCCGCTGCGTATGATGAGTTTTGAGAAACCTAACCCGAATCCGGCAGTAAAAAGGACCTCGCTTGCCGACTGGGCTTGGGCGTATCCGACCTACTTTTTTGAAATATCAAAAGCCAAAAGCGCCATCAAAAAAATCACGATCGATGAAAGCGGTCTGATGGCTGATGTGAAGCGAAACAACAACATATATCCTGAGCCACAACCCGAACCCAAGAAATAATGAAAAATATACTATTCGCCGCATTGTTGGTATTTGCAGTGTTACAGTTACACGGTCAGGAAAATGAAAAGCCATCCGTGTTAAAAAGCACTTTTGGTGTACAATTCGGGCTCATTTCCCTAGGCGTGCAACACGAAGGCCGATTGGCAAGAAAATGGGCGCTGCACTCGGAAATTGGCGTTTCACTGAATCCGTATACGGTTAGCAATTACACAACTTTAGACGACAAAACCGAATTCATTACTTCGCCTTACTTCATTGTTGAACCGCGTTATTATTACGGATTAGACCGACGCCAACGCCGCGGCAAGAATACGCAAAACAACAGCTCGAACTATCTCTCTTTAAAGACCCAATTTACGGCAGCCGACTGGGCAATCACCAATAGTGACTCGCGGTTTGAACCTGCTTCGGCACTGTACATTGTTCCGTCGTATGGTATTCGCCGGAGTTTCGCAAAAAGATTTTTCTATGAGTTTTCATTTGGCGTGGGCTTGCAGCACAATTTATATAAAGGCGGTAATTTCTACGGTGGTGATCGAAATGAGGTCGCCATCGATGGACAAGCCAAAATCGGGTACAGTTTCTAAAATCAAAAACCTCCGGTTGGATAGGCCGGAGGTTTTGTCTAATCGGCCATATGCGGCTCCTTAGTTTTTGATGTTATCCGCTTACTGTAGCAGTTGTTTCTTCAACCCGCGGACACTGCTTATAATTTAACCCAATTTTAAATTATTTTGCTTTTGTAAAGATACGGTGGCAATCAGCGCGAGTGCTTACAGGATTTTAAAATAGGATTACAACATTTACAGACTGATTTGTGATAACTTTGCAGCGTTGGAAAAAACCTATGGGAAATACCTATCCAAAATCCGAGAAATTAAAGCGCAAGAATACGATCGACCTGTTGTTTTCTGAGGGAAAATCGGTATCCAAGTATCCGTTGCGGCTCGTGTATGTTCCTGTTGACTTGTCTGAAGCCGAGTCGATTAAAATGGGCGTTTCGGTTTCTAAAAAATACTTTAAGAAAGCGGTAGATCGCAATTATTTCAAGCGGTTGCTGCGGGAAAGTTATCGGCACAACAAAGAACTGTTGTTGTCGGAGACCGAAAAAAAATATGCTTTTATGTTTTTCTACCAAAGCAAAGACCGATTGGATTATCAGGAAATTAACCTCAAAACCATCGCGCTATTTGAAAAATTCAGGCAGCTGGTACAAAGCCAGAAATAAAAGGGAGCTGCTTGCGTTATTGACACTGAAAAACCGCTGCTTGTAGGTGCCCAACCGATATAATTTGTATTTTCGTTTTTCAAGTATTCAAACAAAAAAGTTCAAAACATGTACGCATTTTTTAAAAAACGATATATCATTCCTGCCGTGTCCGCCGCATTTTTATTTGTGGGCGTGAGCTTCAAGGAAGATTTCTTTGAAGTCGCCAAACAAATCGAGATTTTCACCACCTTGTTCAAGGCCGTGAATGCCAATTATGTAGACGACACCAATCCGGGCGAACTCATGAACCATGCCATCAAAAGTATGCTCGCCGACCTTGATCCGTACACCAATTACTTTAATGAGGCCGACGTGGTCAAGTTCAAGATCAACAATACCGGCGAATACACGGGAATCGGCGCGATGATCACCCGCAAGGAAGGCAAGCTCATCATCAAGGAACCGTACAAAAATTTTCCTGCCGATAAGGCCGGACTCAAAGCAGGCGATGAAATCATCCAGATTGGCGACGTGGATTTGAGCGATTTCAAGGATGACGCTTCTCAATTGCTCAAAGGCGCCAAAAACACCAAAATCGAAGTGAAATACATCCGCCAGGGCAAAACGTTAACCACGCAGATTGTACTCGATGAAGTCGATATCAAAGCCGTGCCGTTCTTTGGGAAAATAGACGACAAGACTGGTTACATCGTGCTGGCGCAGTTTAACAAGAAAGCGGCTTTTGAAACCAAAGAAGCCCTCGAACAACTCAAACGCGACGGTGCCGAAAGGATTGTCCTGGATTTGCGCGGCAATCCCGGTGGACTGCTCAACGAAGCGGTAAGCATCTGCAACCTGTTTGTACCCAAAGACGAGGTGATTGTGACCACCAAATCAAAAATTGAAAAACACAACAACACGTATAAAACCATGCGCGAGCCCATTGACACGCAGATTCCGCTGGCCATTCTCGTAGATGGCAAAAGCGCCTCGGCTTCAGAAATCGTTTCGGGCGCGCTACAGGATCTGGACCGGGCGGTCATTGTGGGCAGCCGGAGTTTTGGCAAAGGCTTGGTACAACGTCCGGTAGATTTGACCTACGGCACGCAAATCAAGATTACCATTTCGCGTTATTACACGCCTTCTGGCCGATGCATACAAGCTTTGGATTATTTGCACAAGGACAAGGACGGCAAGGCTATTCGTACGGCTTCTGAGAATTACAACGCGTTCAAAACCAAAAAAGGCCGTACTGTTTATGATGGCGGTGGTATTCTGCCCGATGTGGTTCTCGAGGAAGCCAAGTCGAGCGCGATTGCCGATGCGCTTGTGAAAAACGACGGTATTTTCAATTACGTGACCAACTATTATTACAAAAACCCCAATTTGGGCGACAAGATCCCAACCATTTCCGACGCCGATTTCCTCGACTTTAAAGCCTATCTCAAAAAACAGAATTTCAGTTACGATACTGAAACCGAAATCGCTTTGCGCAACACCATCGCCGCAGCGAAAAAAGAAAAAATAGATGCGTCGATTACCGCAGAGTATCAGCAATTACTGGCGGCTTTACAGAAATCCGAAGAAAATCAACTCAACGAGAATCAGAAAGAAATTAAAGATTTACTTTTGGACGAAATTATCAAACGCTACCAATACAAAGAGGGCTTGTACCAGTATTACATCAAAAGCAATCCCGAGATTAAAAAAGCGGTATCCATATTGGCCAACGCGCCCGAATACAATAAGATATTAAAAATATAATGGTTCGATTTTTAAAGTTACTGCCGCTTTTGTTTTGCGGATTGGTGTATGCCCAGGAAGAAAAAGTACAATCGGTTTATTTTGGTTCGGGCAAATTCAATCTCGACGAGAAACAAGGACAGGAAGTAATAGATTTTATCAGGAACACCGATTCCACACGTATCGAATCGGTAGAAATCTTTGGTTATACCGATGACATCGGCAAGGAAGCCTACAACTATAAACTTTCTACCAACCGCGCCACGACAATCAAAAACAAACTCGTGGCGAGCGGTATCACCAGTAAAATTATCGTCACCATAGAAGGCAAAGGCCGCATCATGATCGATGATGATATTGTAGAGAATCTGCCCGAGAAACGCTCAAAAAACCGCCGCGTGGATTTGGTGCTCAATCTCAAGCCTCTGCCAAAAATCGAGTTGCCCGGATTTTACACGAGCATTCAAAGCAAGCACATCGTTGGCGACCACATTTATCTTGAAAACCTCTTGTTTGAGCGCGGCAGCAGCAAACTTACCTTTCAGGCCAAGACGCAACTCGACGCCATTTCGCGGCATTTGATGAAGAATAAAAAATTAGAATTCGTGATCCAGGGCCATGTGTGCTGTACGCCACCGTACCAAAAGGAAGCCATTGACCGCGAAACCCGAAAAAGAAACCTTTCCCAGAATCGAGCGGAGTCTGTTTACAAATACTTGGTTTTTAAGAAAATCGCCAAAAGCCGCATGACTTTTAAAGGCTACGGAAACACGGTGCCGCTGGGCAAAGGCTCTGAATACGACCGCCGCGTAGAATTGGTGGTGACAAAAATCTGATTCCGGTAATTTCTGGTAACTACAGCTGACGTTCGGTGTCGGAAAGCATTTCGATGTGTGGAATATCGTCTTCGAGATACGTTTCGCCAACGGTCACAAATCCGTGCGATTCATAGAATTTCTGCAGGTACAATTGTGCCGAGATGGTAATCCTGGTGGCGTAAAAATAAGTTCCTATTGCCGCAATCGCCTCACGCATGAGCTCGTGTCCCCATTTTTTTTCGCGGTAATTTTGAGCAATGACCACGCGACCAATCGAAGCATTTTCAAAATAATCGCCGGCTTTGAACAAGCGTGCATAGGCCACAATTTTCCCCTCGAATTCGCCAATGAGGTGTAAAGCTTTCTGGTCTTTACCATCTACATCCTGATACGGGCAATTTTGCTCAACGATAAACACTTCACTGCGCAATTGCAGAATTGCATACAGTTCACTTAAAGAAAGTGCCTCAAATCGCTTAATTTTCCATTGTGGTGTGCTCATTTCTTTTTGGTTTTCTTTTTGACGAATTCGACCGACTTGATGATTGCCTCAAGCTCAAACATCAAGTCGCGCTTTTCCTTAGATGGATCGTAGCAAAATCCCTCCATGACTAAGACGCGCTTATTGGTGCGGTCGATGATGCTGTAATTGATAAACGGCCCCGACATAAAATCGTTCCTGAGTTCCCAGGTGCCTTTGGTTTCATAAGCTTCTTTGCCTTTGATGTTGATGTGAAAGAGATAAGGCGCATACGAATCCTCGGTCACCATCTGTGTGTTGTGGTTTCTGCCGCGAATGTACAACCTGCCAATCGAATCGCGCAACCGGATGACGCTCTTGGTGATATTGTTGTCCTTGAGCGCGCTGATTGGCACCTGATAAATAAGCAAACTGGTATTGCCGCTTGTGATTTCCTTTTTAAGCCATACAAACTTGCGGCGTTGTACCACAAAATTGTAGCCTTTCGGGATGTCGAGTTCTATGCCGAATTTGCGCTGCAATCTTCTGGAGTCTATTTTAGAAGTGTCCAGGATAAGCTGGTTGTGCGCAATCTCGGTACTGCGTATCTTGGCAATTATCTCTGGCGAATGGGTTTCTATCATCTCGAGAATCGCGGCTGAGTTTTTCCCTGAAATATGAAACACATTTTGCGGCGACGCATATTCGTTCTCGGTCACCTTAAAGTTGTTCTGTGCCTCTTTTTTAATGACGATGATGTTGCGTGAATTGGTCCTGAAACCTTCGAGCAATTTGATCGAGTATTGGTTGATCGTGAAAAGCGGTTCCTCTTTGGGCAGCCCGATTACCGGCGACGCCAACTTGTTTCGAATACTATCACCCACCTCACCGTTCCAGAGCTGATCGTCGATGATGACCGATATGGTATTGATTTTGCCCGAGGCCTGTTCGGCTTCGGGTGGGTTTTTCTTGAAACAAGAGATGAATACCCACGCAATGGCAAGACATAAAAAAAGGGCTTTTTTCATAATCGAAAGAAAGCCCTAATTTATACAGATTTTTGCGAACTAGCCGTTAATTTTCAATTTCATTCCGGGCTTTAGTTCGTTGCCGCGGATTCCGTTCCATTTTTTGATATCCGACACTGTAATTCCGGGATATTTACGGGCGATACTGAACAGCGAATCGCCTTTCTGAACATAGTAATGGTCCTCATTTTTGGCTTTGGTGGCTTTCTCTTTTTTGGTGGTCGATTTCTCGGCGACGACCTGTTGGCTCGAATCAGCAATAATTCGTTTGCCTACGACAATCCTGGCACCAGACTGAACATTGTCGTCTTCTAGGTCGTTCCACATTTTAAGGTCAGACACGGTAACGCCGTTTTTGCGCGCGATTGTTCCGAGGTTTTCGCCATTTTGGACGATGTATTCTACGTTCTTGATCTCTGTTTTGGCAACCGTTTCCTGTGCTTCCTGGTTGTCGGCAGTAAGATCGGCCACTTTAAGCTTGCTTTCTAAACGGATACTGTTACTGGGCAAATCATTCCATTTTTTAAGATCCTCTACAGAAACATTGTATTTCTTGGCAATACTTGAAAGGTTGTCGCCTGCTTTGACGATATAAAAATCGGATGGTTTGTCTTCATTGTCAACCGACTCATTTTTGCTTTTCTCAGCAGCGGCAATAGCCGTGTTGTCTTGTTTAACCAGTTTTTTTACGGTGGTCACGACCCTTTCGTTGGTGATAATCTTGAGGTTTTTACCTAGTGCGACATTGTTATTTTTGAGTTTGTTCCATTTTTTGATATCGGCCATAGTTACACCATATTTATCCGAAATCTCGCTTAGGTTGTCCCCTTTTTTCACCTTGTGGAATTTGGTCACATCTTTAAACGTCACCACTTTTTCTTCCTTATACACTTTTGGGCTCGCCGATTCTTTTGCTGAAACCTGCGTTACGCTGGTGTTGGTTTCTTTCTCTGATTTATTCACGACCGCCACGGCAATCGTATCCACATTGGCTTTCTTGGGTGTCCTTGCGGCGATGCGTTCGGTGGTTACGATTTTAAGGCTACGGC
This sequence comes from Bacteroidota bacterium, assembly GCA_029561105.1. Classification (GTDB taxonomy): domain Bacteria; phylum Bacteroidota; class Bacteroidia; order Flavobacteriales; family Flavobacteriaceae; genus Flavobacterium. The sequence goes on along the minus strand of JAKQJQ010000195.1, from coordinate 22,284 downwards.
CAAGTGGCGCTTTGTTGTTTCTAAGTTTGTTCCAACGTTTGATATCAGACATCGAAACATTGTAACGGTCGGCAATTTCACTGAGGTTGTCTCCGCGGCGGACCTTATGAAATTTGGTTCGCGTGACCACATCACTCTCTGTACTGTCTCCGCTATTGCGGTTTTTCATAGAATCCCTATAAGCCAAAGCTTGCAAGCCTTTTGAAAATGGCCTTTCGCGCAAAGTGGCTTCATGGTCAATGTAAGCGTAGATTTTATCCTCGTTAGAGGTAAAGATGGCAATCTTATCATTGGGTAGCCTCAAAAAATGCTTTTTGTCGAAATAAGCCGGCACCACATTTCTTTTGAACTGAGGATTGAGCAATTGCAACTGCGCAATGGGCATATTGAGCAAATCTGAAATCTGCTTGAACGACATTTCCTTTTTGATCATAATGGTATCGGTTTGGAAATGCTTTACCAGTGCGCGATCGGGAACGATTCCGTGTTCTTTGTGGTACTCGTAAATATACATCGTGGCCAAAAAAGCCGGAACATAGCCTGCAGTTTCGTTGGGCAGATACTTACGGATGTTCCAGTAATTCTGTTTGCCTCCCGAACGGCGGATTGCTTTGGCCACGTTTCCTGGTCCCGAGTTGTACGACGCCAAAACCAAATCCCAATCGCCAAAAATCTTGTACATATTGGTCATATATTGCGCGGCGGCTTCACTGGCTTTCAACGGGTCGCTGCGTTCATCTACATACGAATCGATATCGAGGTTGTACTGCTTCCCGGTCTGGTACATGAACTGCCAAAGTCCGGTGGCGCCCACTCTTGATACCGCTTTCGGGTTCAATGCCGACTCGACAATTGCGAGGTATTTGATTTCTAGCGGCACATTTTGTTTGGCCAATGCCTCTTCAAACTGTGGGAAATAATATTCAGAAACCGCCATCAACCTTTCATAAGCTTTCTTGCGATTTTTTAGAAATGACTTGATGATGTTTTCCAGTCCTGGATTGTACTCAATGTTGAATGGGGATTTCGAATCCATTTCCTTGAGCCTCGCCTTGAGCAATTCTGTAGACAATTCGTAATCTACTTTCTGGTCAAGGTTGATGGTTTTGATGTCATGTTCCAAATCATTGAACAAATCCAGGCTCGTCAGTTCTTTGAGCCAAAGGCTATCCACACATGCGGCGAGATTGTCCTTGACAAAAGTCTGTTTGATCGAGTCTAAATAGGAAATGTTGGTTTGGGGTTTTTGGAAACTGCTGGCCAAATCTTGCGAAAACGCAGTTCCGGCAAGCAATAACAACGCAGTAAGTGTGGCATTTTTTAATCTCATAAATTGTCTTTTTACCGGTCATAGTAGGGCATGACCGATGTTATTTTCACAAAGTCGTGTTATCAAATCGTTAGGATTCAAACACTTATAATGGGCAAAAATAGAAATCTTATAACAAAACAGGGCAATCTAATAACCTAAAATTATACTAAATATTGTAATTTATGGTCGACTCGAGTGTTAATTGTGAGTTTTTTAGTCGAGTATGGCTGCTATTCCCGGCAATATTCTTCCTTCAAGCATTTCAAGCATAGCGCCGCCTCCGGTAGAAACGTAGCTCATTTTTTCTTCGAGCCCAAACTGTTTTACAGCAGAGACTGAATCGCCACCACCAACCAAAGAAAAGGCTCCGTTTTGAGTAGCCTCGGCGATGAAATTGCCCAATTCGATGCTTCCGTTGGCAAAATTTGGCATTTCAAAGACGCCGAGCGGACCATTCCATAAAATGGTTTTTGACTCTAAAATCACTTTTTTGAAATTCTCGAGCGATTTTGGGCCAGCGTCCAATCCTTGCCAACCGTCTGGGATTCTGTCTACCGCTACTGTTTGGGTGTTGGCCTCGTTTGAGAATGCATCGGCTGCAATCACGTCAACCGGCAAATGGATCTGTACATTTTTTTCCTTCGCTTTTTTTAGAATCTCGAGTGCGAGTTCCTGCTTGTCGTCTTCACAGATCGAGTCACCGATTTTTCCGCCGAGCGCCTTGACAAAGGTAAAAGTCATACCGCCCCCAATAATCATGTGGTCTACCTTATCAAGGATGTTCTCTATCACGGTGATTTTAGAAGACACTTTAGAACCGCCAAGGATGGCTGTTACCGGTTGCTCCGAATCCTTTAAAACTTTGTTCAGGCTTTCTATTTCTTTGGCGAGCAAAATCCCGAAGCATTTATCATCGGGGAAAAACTGCGCGATGATTGTAGTTGATGCATGTGCGCGGTGCGCGGTACCAAAAGCGTCGTTGACATAAATGTCACCAAGTGAAGCCAATTCTTTTGAAAAAGCCACATCACCCGCTTCTTCTTCTTTGTGGAAGCGCAGGTTCTCGAGCAATAAAACCTCACCTGGTTTGAGGTTCTGCGCAGCCGATTTGGCATCAGGACCAATACTGTCCTTGGCGAATTTCACGGTTACACCTAAAATCTCCGAGGCGGTTTTCAGAATATGTTGGAGCGAATATTTCTCCTCGATGCCTTTTGGTCTACCCAAATGCGACATCAAAATTACGCTACCGCCGTCCTTTAAAATCTTATCGATGGTGGGCTTTGCAGCTTCAATCCTTGTGGCGTCGGTCACTTTAAAATTTTCGTCAAGTGGTACGTTAAAATCAACGCGGACAAGGGCCTTTTTATCTTTAAAATTGAAGTCTGACAGTGTTTTCATGGAGTGTTGTGTTTAATTTTATGCGCCCAAATATACAATTTTAATTTCTTTGGAAAATCCGATAGGAAATCGGGCGCTTGTAACCCAGCCCCGATGGCAGCGGTTATCCTTTTTCGCCTTCCTTTAAGGCGGAAAAGATAATAGCGTACAGCGGGACCAAACACCCTAAAAGCACCGAATTTCCTGCTCCTGATTTTAAAACTTTGCGTTATATTTGCGCATGCGGTTTTCAGAAATTTTAGGGCAGGATTACATCAAGAACCATCTTACCAGAAGTGCGGCCTCGGGCAGAATTGCGCATGCCCAACTTTTTGTGGGCCCGGAAGGCAGTGGCACTTTGGCTATGGCCATCGCCTATGCGCAATTCATTTTATGCAACAACCAAGGCGCAGAAAATGACGGCGGAAACGAAGCCTGCAACCTCAAATTCGACTCGATCTCGCACCCGGATTTGCATTTCATTTACCCGACAGTGACCACCGAAGAGGTCAAAACCAAACCCAAAAGCCTCGACTTCATTGCCGACTGGCGTCAATTTCTAGCGCAGAACCCGTATGGCAGTTTGTTTGATTGGTACCAGGTTTTGGGCGTGCAAAACAAGCAAGGCGAAATCCGAGTGGAGGACGCGCAGGAAATCCTCAAGTCACTCGCGCTCAAATCTTACGAAGGCGGTTACAAAATCACCATCGTCTGGATGGCCGACAAAATGAACATTCCGGCATCTAACAAATTGCTCAAATTGCTCGAAGAACCCTCAGACAAAACGCTTTTCATTTTGATTTGCGAGAATGAAGAAGACCTCATACAAACCATCCGTTCGCGTTGCCAAGTCTTGCATTTTATGGGGCTCAGCGAAACAGTTATCGCCGACGCTCTGGTTTCACGTGAAAATATCGATCCGCGCAAAGCTTCTAAAATCGCACATCAGGCACAAGGCAATTACAACAAGGCATTGCAGCTTTTACAGGAAACCGGCGAAGATGTGGTTTTTGAAAAATGGTTCGTGGATTGGGTACGCGCCGCCTTTCGAGCCAAAGGAAATGCCGCCGCGATTCAGGATTTGGTGGCCTGGAGTGAGCAGATTGCCGGCTTGGGACGCGAGACGCAGAAAAAGTTCCTCTCCTACTGCATCGACATGTTCCGACAGGCGTTGTTGCTCAATTACCAGACGACCAGTTTGGTTTTTATGGAGCCAAAAATCGAGAAATTCAAGCTCGAAAATTTTGCGCCTTTCGTTAACGGGAACAATATAAATGATATCTTTCGGGAACTTTCGGACGCGATGTACCACATTGAGCGCAACGGAAATGCGAAAATCGTGTTGACCGATTTGTCGATCAAACTCACGCGATTAATACATAAAAAGTAGCTGTAAGCATTAAGCTTTAGGCCATAAGCTAAAAATACCACTATGTTTAATATTGCCTCCATCCTGATTCTCGTTTTGCTTGCGGTCACGTTCATCCAATCGGCTTACGACAAAGTCATGGACTGGAAAGGCAACGTGGCTTTCCTCAAAGAACATTTTGCAAAAACGAACCTTAAGAACCACGTGCCTTTGGCGCTGTTCCACATCCTGGTTATGGAACTCATTTCTGGCGTGTTGTGCATCGTGGGTTGTATCCAATTGTGGGTCAACAACGGTCGCAATTTTGGATTGTACGGCGGGATTTTTTCGTGCATCACCCTGATCATGCTGCTTTTTGGCCAACGCATCGCCAAGGATTACGACGGCGCACGCACGATCGTTATTTACTTTATTCCGGCGGTGATGGTGGTGTATTGGCTAAGTTGAATTTGCGTTGGACCAAATTGCGCGCCGCCTGAAACAACTTGAGTTCATCCCATGTAAAGGCGCTGCCGTGTTTTTCCTTCATCGGAGCCAGTGATTCTTCATTATAATCCCTGAAAGCCATGGCCAAATCCTGAAGCTTTTCTTCGGGCAGCACATCGGCAATCTTGATTTCTTCTGCTTCGATTAATTTGGCGATGTGCGTGCTGATGGTTTGCGGCGTGAGTACGCGTTCTTTAGCAATTTCCCTGATGGATTTTCCCTGAAGCCATAATTCGTGCGTGAGTTCTACCGTGGCCTTTTTGGGTTCTTTTGACTTCTTGTCGCGCTTTTTAGTGTAGCGTTCCAGATCGATGTCGTCGTCGATGAGCGTGATGTTGGCTTGTTTGAAATGCGCCTGTACAGAAGCAATCTTATTGGCGCGGTAGTCCCTGATGTCCTGCGGATTGAGGTTTTCCTTGGATATTGCTTCGCCCGAGCACAAAATCTTTACAAGTAACTTGGATTTCATCAATTGCAACACTGCTTTGGTTTGGAGTTCTTCGAGCACTGCGAGTTCTTCAAAAAACGCCTTGGCTTTTTTCATGCGTTTGACTTCCTCTAGTTTCCAGAGGATTTCGCCCACAAGGTTGTTCATCGTAGAAAAGAAATAATCGTAAGCCGCGTCAATCCTGGTTTGTATGAAATGGATATCAAAATCCCCGGAGGCAAATAACTTGTCGAGCTGCGACAGGAACTTACTGGCCGGCGCGAGCAATTCAGACACGTTTTTAGTATGGCCGATGGCCCAATTTTCGTGCGCCGCTTTGATCGAGCCTTCGGATTTCTCGCGATAACTGTATCGGTGGTTGCGCCATTCCTGCGCGAGGTTGGCCCATTCGAAACCCTTTTTAAGATAAGCGAGCATGTATTGCCGGGTTGCCGACTGCAACGTTTCCTCGAGTAAATCCTCGGTGGCTTTGTTGGATTCGTAATCCATGACATCTGGATCGTTTGAAATGCCCGTCATTTGTAGCGGCGAAAGCAAAACCAGCCCGTTTAAGGCGCGCAAACGCGACAAGGCAACGTAGGCTTGTCCCGGCGCAAAAACCTGCGATACATCGAGCGCAGCCTTGTCAAAAGTGAGTCCCTGGCTTTTGTGTACGGTGATTGCCCAGGCAAGTTTGATGGGATAATGTACAAAGGTCCCGAGGGTTTCCTCCTCGACCTCCTTGGTCATTTCGTTTAATTTGTAGCGGATGTTGCGCCATTCGTATTTATCTACTGCTATAGTTTTATTTTCTTCGGGGAAACGCACCAGGATTTCTTCGTCAGACAGCGATTGGATGAAACCCATCTTGCCATTGAAATACTGCTTGTCAAAAGACAGATCGTTTTTGATGAACATCACCTGCGCGCCTACTTTAAGCCGAAGTGTCTCCTCGACCGGGAAAATTTTATCGGGAAAATCGCCCACAATTTCAGGCTGGTAACTGAACATTTCACCTTCAAGATTGTGCAAAGACTCCTCGTTCATCGCATCGGCCTTGGCATTGTGGGTAGTGAGCGTTATGTAGCCTTTGTTGTTTTTGAGATCGAAATCGGGTTTGACAAAAGCGTTGAGATTGGCGAGGTCTTCTTGTGTGATGCGGTTGTTTCTCAGATTGTTGAGTATGGCAATGAACCTGTCGTCGGATTGCCTGAAAATCTTGGAAAGCTCAATATACAACGGCGGATTTTGCTGGATTACATGCGAATGGAAAAAGAATTTCCCCTTGTAATATTGCCGCAGGACGCGCCATTCGTGGTCCTTAACTACCGGAGGCAATTGCAATAAGTCGCCTATGAACAACGCTTGAACGCCGCCAAACGGCTGTTGGTTTTTGCGGACGCTTTGCAGCATGAAATCCATGGCATCGAGCAAGTCGGCGCGTAGCATGCTGACTTCATCGATGATGAGCAATTCCATGTTTCTGATCACCGCTTTTCGCTGTGCACTCATTTTAAAATGCCTGCTCAAAGTAGCGCGGGTTTCAACGCGTACGCTGTCATTAAAATTGACGGCCTTGTTCTCGGGGACAAATGCCGCAAAAGGCAGTTGGAATAGCGAATGGATGGTTACCCCAGAAGCATTGAGCGCGGCAATTCCTGTTGGTGCGACCACCACAGTATTCTTGTGCGTGGTGCGAATGATTTCGTGGAGTAAGGTGGTTTTCCCGGTGCCAGCTTTCCCGGTAAGGAAAATAGAGCGCTGCGTTTGGTTGATGAATCGCAGCGTGTAGTTGGCGGTTTCTGATAAATTTTCCATGTGGCGTATAATTGATGCCGTAAAAGTATAAAATTTTAGAAGAAAGACCGCTTTACTGAAAGAAGAAAGACCACTTCGCTGCAAGGTTATTTAAATTTTGCTCTACGTGGATGGTGCTGGTTTTGAAAAAGTTGTGCTTTGAAAAGAAATGCTAAAAATGACACGGATGCCTAGCCCTGATGGGCGCGACATCCTTTTGTTTCTTTCTTTAAGAAACAAAAGATAAAGCAAACAGCAGGTTCCCGGCTTCCCATAAAAAAACCCTCAATACTGAGGGTTTGATTTTATTTCTTTTTCTTTTCGATGTCCTTGAGCTCTGCTTTGGCTTGGGCGTCGACGTCTTCTTTGTCGGTTGCCTTGCCATCGGAGGCGTATTGCTCGTTGAGTGCCTTTACGATTTCTTTGGTGATGTCGTATTTGTCTTGGGCATAGAGGATAGAAACGGCCTCACCAGTCCCAAAGATGTACGAGTAGCCTTCTTTCTTACCGTAATCCTTGACGAATTTTTTGACTTTACTTACAAGCGAATCCATTTCTGCTCCGCTTTCCTGGCGGATTTGCTGCAGCATAGCATCTTGTGCATAGCTGAGCTCCTGTTCCCTTCTTTGTAATTTGGCGCCATTTTCCTGAGCCCAGGCTTGCCCGTTGGCTTGTGCGTTTTTTTGGAAATTGCTGGCGTCGGCTTTGAACCGATTGATTTCTGACTGTAGTTCTTTGCCCATCGCCTCCGATTTGGCTTTGTATTTTGACTCGATGTCTTTGGCTTCTGTATATTCTTCTAACAATTTCGAGGTGTCGACATAAGCGGTCTTCATTTCTTTTGCTGTCGTTGCCGGTTTGTCTTTCTGGTTACAAGAAACGATAGAAATGGCCAATACGATAATTAAAAGGGATTTTTTCATTTGTTAAATTTTAATTCGGTTCAAAAATATAATTTTTTTAAGCGTGGTGGATTTTTGCTGTTAAAGTTTCACAATGTTTTAGGTTTTACCGGTGTATAAGATTTGTCTATGTTGATTTAGAAGCCGATTTGTTTCTGTTATTGAAAGCGGCTTTATTTTAGGCGGTTTAAGCGGCTTTCTCATTCTTCCCGGCTTACGGCTCGTTTCAGGTCGCAATCGTTTGCCGTTGCTGTTTAAATTACCTTTTGGGCTGCCGCGATGACGTAAATGTGCGAAGAATACTCTTTGGTTTGGCTTGCTTTCCAATTGGAGGTTGCACCGACGAAAAAAGCTTTGACAAAATTCATGTTCCCTGATTTGTATTTTTCTGACAATAGTGAAACGTAAAATGCGTCAAATGGCATCGGAAGCACTTTTTGTAATTGTAATCCTTCTCTTTCAAAAAGCGTTTTGATCGCGGTTTTAGAAAAATGCCACAAATGTCTAGGTACATCGTAAGCTGCCCAAAAATTACCATAGTGTTTGGCGTCGTACGAGTTGAAATTGGGCACCGCAATTATGATTGTCCCAGTAGGCTTAATTATCCTTTTTAGTTCGCGGATTTGCTTTTCAACGTCGGGCACGTGTTCTAATACATGCCACATGGTGATTGCATCTATAGAATGATTGGCGATTGTTGCCGTGTTCTCGATAAAATCAACGCCTTTCTTTATGGCTATTCCTTTGGCTTTCTCGCTGGGTTCTATACCTAGCGTTTGCCAGCCACTTTGCTTTGCGGTTATAAGGAAATCCCCAGTTCCTGCACCGATATCGAGTAAGGTGCCTTTCGCGGGTTGTAGCTTGTTGATAAGACTTACTTTGTTCTTAAGGGCGATATTTTTTACGGCCTGGTACATTTTCTCAAAAAAAGACCGTTTGCCGTCGGTGTGCGAAATGTAGTCATCGCTTTCGTAGTAACGGCCCAAATCGGTAGCGGCGGGTTGCGGATGGGTGTAAACCAAATCGAGTGCGGTGTCATGGTACAAATCGAATGATTCTTTAGAAACCGAGTGGTCTTTTACGTTCAGGAATAGTTGGTGGGTCATTGGTTGTAATATTCGTCCTTTAGTTTTTTGAGATACTTAACCGTTGTGTTTTGAAAAAGCGAACGGTCTGAAAGGCAATCTTCGTTGTACGAATTGATTACCGATATGGCGATGAATTTGCGCAAATCTCCTTTTTTTGCATTGTCTGGATACTCGTTCATGACAGCATAATTCGCGCTGCCAAAATACTTTTCAAACTCCGAGTAATCGTAAACGATAATTTTATACTTGTCTTTGTCTACAGTCACCCAATATTCTTTTTGGGAATAATTATCGGTTTTGAACTTGTCTGAAAGAAACTGCTCAATGGGGATTTTGGTAGGGTTGTTTTCAAACACAAAGGCGTTAAGTGGTTGGGTGCCGATGAGTTCCTTCCCGTTTGGTACCAATAGATAATCTGGAATCTGTGGTGTCACTCTTGCGATTCCACAACCTAAAAACACAAACAGCAAAAACAAGGTGATTCCTTTATTGACGGCGCTTAAGACAATGGGTTTCACGTGGAACATCATATTATCTTCCCATGTAAATTAATAATACCGAGATGTCACTTGGCGAGACACCGCTAATACGCGACGCTTGAGATATCGTAACCGGACGTATCTTACTGAGTTTTTGTTTGGCTTCGATAGACATCGATTTGATTTTTTCGTAATCGAAAAACTCGGGAATCTTGACATCTTCTAAACGGGTGAGTTTGTCGGCATTGTTACGCTCCTTTTCAATATAGCCCGAATACTTCACTTGGATTTCTGCTTGTTCTAAAATCTCGCGATCCAGTGCATTGACTTCTGCGTATTCTTGAACTTTCTCAAACTTGAGCATGTCTTCTAATGTCATTTGTGGACGTGAAAACACCTTAAACATTTTATCGGATTGTGCAATGGGCGCCGACTCCTTTTCTTCTAAAATAGGATTGGTTTCTGCTGGAGAAATACTAGTTTCCTTGAAAAATGTGACCATTTTATGAGACTCGCTCTTTTTGTGCTCCATCCGGCGCATCCGCTCTTCGGATGCCAGTCCTATCGCGTATGATTTTGGGGTAAGCCTGAAATCGGCGTTGTCTTGCCTGAGCAATGTGCGGTACTCTGCGCGCGAAGTAAACATTCGGTACGGTTCCTCGGTTCCTTTGGTTATTAAGTCGTCAATCAGTACACCGATATAAGCCTCGTCTCTTTTCAAGATGAGCGGCTCTTGGTCTTTAACTTTTAATGCAGCGTTTATCCCAGCCATTAAACCTTGTGATGCAGCCTCTTCATACCCTGTTGTTCCATTAATCTGTCCGGCAAAATACAATCCCTCGACCAATTTGGTTTCAAGAGTATGTTTGAGCTGTGTAGGCGGAAAATAATCGTATTCAATTGCATAACCTGGTCTGAAAAACTTGACTTTCTCAAAACCGACCACCGAACGCAACGCTTTAAACTGAATGTCCTCGGGCAGCGATGTTGAGAATCCGTTGACGTAAACCTCTACGGTGTTCCAGCCTTCGGGCTCGATGAATAGTTGATGTCTTTCCTTATCGGCAAAACGGTTGATTTTATCTTCGATAGAAGGGCAATAGCGTGGCCCTATACTTTGAATTCTTCCGTTAAACATGGGCGAACGGTCAAATCCTTCGCGTAAGATATCGTGAACATCCAACGACGTATAGGTCATATAACACGATTTTTGGTGCTCCAGCGGCCTGGTTAAATCAGAGTATGAGAATTTATCGGGTTTGGCGTCGCCCTTTTCTTCGTTCATTTTTGAATAGTCGAGCGAACGTCCGTCGACGCGTGGAGGCGTACCTGTTTTCATTCTTCCGGACTCGAACCCTTCTTTCACCAAATCTTCGGTGATTCCATAAGCTGCGCTTTCGCCTGCTCTACCGCCGCCAAACTGTTTTTCACCTATATGGATCAATCCATTGAGAAAAGTTCCGTTGGTAAGCACGACTGTCTTAGCCTTGATCTCTACGCCCAGAGAAGTACGGATGCCTTTTATCTTACCATTTTCTATAATCAACCCTTTAACCATCTCCTGATAGAAGTCAAGGTTTGGCGTTCGCTCCAGCATCAACCGCCACTCCTCGGCGAATCGCATCCGATCGCTTTGCACGCGAGGCGACCACATTGCAGGCCCTTTGGATTTATTGAGCATCTTAAACTGGATTGCCGTCTTATCTGAAACGATTCCCGAGTATCCGCCCAAAGCGTCAATCTCACGAACAATTTGCCCTTTGGCAATCCCGCCCATGGCAGGATTACATGACATCTGCGCAATGTTTTGTAAGCTCATTGTAACCAACAGCGTTTTGCAGCCAAGATTGGCTGCCGCTGCAGCAGCCTCAGATCCGGCATGTCCCGCACCCACCACTATTACATCATACTCATTCTCAAACATGGGTTATTTCTTTGGTTGTTCCACGTGAAACATTTTCATTTTCTCTTCTTCTTTTTGGCGCATCACCATTTCATCCGATTCCGTTTTGTCTTTGTAGCCACAGTAATGTAAAATGCCATGCGAAAGAACCCGAAGTAATTCTTCTTCAAAAGAAACTTCGAAATCTTTTGCGTTTTCACGCACTCTTTCGATTGAGATGAAAATATCCCCGTGTAGCTCTTTTCCTACTGAATAATCGAAGCTAATGATGTCTGTCAAGGTGTCGTGGCCCAAATACTGCTGATTGATTTCAAGTAGGTATTCATCGTCACAGAAGATATAATTGATTTCTCCCTCTTTCTTCCCTTCGGATACAATCACGCTTGAAAGCCATTGTTGAAAGGCTTTCTCATTAGCAAGGACAAAATCGGTTTCGTAATTAAAATTGATCATTGTTTAAAGTATTCCTGAACCCTTTGGTTGAAATTGGAGCGCAAAGGTAAGCTTTGTCTGTTTAAAATTTCAATGCTGTTCAGATAATCCTGCAGACTTGACGGCAAGGCCATACTTTGGTTGTTGAACTCTTTCTTGTTGGTTTCTGACTGGCGCTTCTTTTCCTCACCTTGTTGCTGAATTGCCTTTTCAAGCTTTAAAAGTTCGTACTTTAGGTTGAGCGCCTTTTGCATCGTCTCGTTGTTGAAACCCTTGTTGAGCAATTGCTTTTCTATCTGTTTCATTTGCTCGAGTGCGTTTTGCCCATTTCCGCCCATTCCCTTCTTATTGAGCTCATTCTGTAACGCCTCTCGCAACTGCTTTTGTTCTTTGTAGATTTCCATAATCGCACGCGCGTCGCCTTCACCATCTTGGCCTTCTTCTCCTTCTCCCTTTCCGTCGCCACCTGATTTACCGTCTTTGCCCGATTTGCCTTTCTCGCCAGCGCCAGGCTTTTTACCCTCGCCAGGCTTCTTACCGTCCTCGCCTTGTTTATCACCACTCTCGCCAGGCTTTTTACCATCTCCAGGCTTTTTCCCTTCTTTCATGCCCTGTTTCATTTTCTCGCCGAGCCCTTCCTGTTTTTTAATGATGTCGGGCAATTGCATGCCTTGACCTTCGCCCTGTCCTGGTTTTGGTTTTCCCATACCCATACCAGACATCTGCATCTGCATATTGTTAAGTAAATCACTCAGGAAATCGGCCAGTTTGTTGGCAGACGTAATGGAGTATTGCTGATGGGAAACCCCTTTAGGAACTTGCGCCTCAACAAGACTTTCTAACGCCTTATCCATGTTGTAATGTACGTTCCCAACTTCTTTGGTAATATCCTCCGCGATTTTTGGGTTGCGCAAGGACATTGCAAATAAACTGTCGTCGACATGCTTGAACTGTAGCTTAAGGTCTTGCTGGGTACGCAAGTATTTGTTGAATGACGGCGACACGCGTTTGAGGTTCTTGAATTCGCCCATCAGGCTCTCCTGCGAAAATGAATATGCCAATAAATTGTCGAGGATTTGGCGCAGCATCTTCACGTCTTCTTCCATCTGCTCCATCTCGGCGCCTTCCATGCTTTGCTCCATTTTCATAGACATCTGCTTCATTTTCTGGGCCGCGCTTTTTTGCTTTGGCTTGGCTTTGGGTTTATTTTGCTTCTGCAATTCCTCGGATGCCTTCTTGAGGTCTTCGTCTATGCTTTTCTCTTTCTCGCTGTCCTTTGGGATGTCCATTGGCGATTTAAGTTCCTTATTTTCTTTGTCGAGCTCTTTTAAATCTTCCTGGATTTGATCGAACTCCTTATTGATGTTTTCTTGCTTGTCAGAATTGTTTTCCTTTTCATTCTCGGCCAGCTTGTCTTGCTTTTCGGCCAACTGTTCTAACTTATCCGCGATCTGCTCGGCTTTTTTCTCTACATAATAGCGTTTGGTGAGCTCTACCAGTTGCTCGAGGCTTTTGGTTTGGTTTTTACTTTTCTGCTTAAATTGATCCATTTTTTCAAACAACTCTTCATTCTTGATCTTGTCATTGAGTTCCTTGAGTTCATCGAGCAATTTCTTATTCTTCTCAAGATCCTTATCGGCGTTTTCAAGTCGCTTCTCAAGCGCTTCCTTGAATTCGTCTTTCTTTTCGCCCTGAAACTTATCGAGATTCTCCTTCATTTTCTCGGCAAATTCGCGCATCATTTCATCCTGTTGCTTCTGGCGTTTGATGAAATCGTTGACTTTTTGCTGATCTTTGAACTCGAGGCTCTCCTTTTCCTTGCCGGCCTTCTGTAGCTTCTCAATGTCTGAAAGCTGTTTGTCCTGGTTCTTAAGCGACTTCTGCAAGCTGTTGATATTGTCGTTTTGCTGTTTCAACACCTCATCTTGTTTCTCCGAGTCGGTCGCAATGCGATCAGAAAAAACAGAAGAACGCGTGCTCTTGAAATTGTGCAAAGCGTCATTGTCGAAAACCTCAAAATAATAATCATAAGACACGCCTTGCGCTACCGGAAGCTGGCTCGGAAACGCAAACACAAACTGGTCATACAAGTCTTTCTTGACGTTCAGGATACCGCGTTTGGCGGTCTGCGGCTTGTCTTTCTCGTAATAAACAATCTGCAACTTAGACAGCCCATAATCATCAGAAACCTGCCCTAGCACGTAGTTCTTTTGTGTTTTGAGACTGTCGGGCGCGTTGTTCACATTAATTGTCGGATACTGATCTTTGACTACCGAGATCTGGTAATTGAGCTTCTCATACGCCCTGACTTTCTCGTTCGAGGTAAGGATGCTGTAAGCCGTGTTCTGCGAAACGTTGCGGCTTAACGTAAACCTGTTGTCAGATTTGGCAAAAGCCTGTGTCGATTTTAAATCGGTCCAGTCTACGTTTTGTGTGGCTTTCGTGTCCATTTTCCAGGTTACCCTTGTACCTTCGGGAATTACAGCGTTTCCGGTGCCTTTGATGGTTTCGGGTTTTTTGTTCAGGTAAGCCGGGAATTGCAGTTGCATTTCAAAATTGGCAATTGTCGGTACCGTAACCACTTTGAGTTCGTACTGGGCCGAGACGATTGTATTGGCTTCCACGTGAAACGAAACGTCTTGTATGGGTTTGGTAATCTTGAACTCGAATTCGCCATTATCGGCCGACTCCATATAATAGCTTTCATCGCCAATAAAGATCATCGCATTTTCTGGAACCACATTGCCAAGGGTCTTCACACGCAACACAAAATCCTGGTGCTGCTCAGTTTGCAGTTCCTTGTTGAGGATGACAAACTTAAAAGGCGCAGGCGGAATGAACTGTTCCTTAAAATGTACCACGCGGTTCAAACTCTGCGAAATCATACTGCTGTTTCCTGAGATGTAGAAGAATGCGAAAAACAAAATGGGTATGATGGCCAACGGAAGGTATTTCCTATTGGCGTTGAAATTCACGGCATTGCCAAAAGGAATTGGCTGCAACGCGTTGGCTTTCTGTTCGATGGATGCAATTAAAAGTTCGGATTGGCCATTGTCGGCCGAGAGTTGAAGGAAATTGGTAAGCTTGTCGCTCACCTCATTGAAATGGTCGCCGATGATGGCCGACGCCTGTTTGTAGTCAATCCCTCGCTGCAATTTAAAAAGCCGCGACAACGGAAACAAAATGTATCGCAGCAACAGCAACAGCTCAACGGCAATAAACGCCCAAAATAAAACGGTTCTTCCCGCAGGTTTGAGCCAAAGGAAATACTCTACAAAAAGGGTAAAAAGCAAGTACAGCAAACCCAGCCCGACAAAGAAAATAATACCACGAATCAGTTCGTTGGTGTAATATTTCCTGATGAAAGCCTCAAGCTTTTGGTAAATGATAGGTGAAGTCGCCAATTTTATAGTCGTTTGTTAATAACCGATAAAAGTAGTAATTTATGTGAATAACAAAATGTTAAATTAGGTACAGGGTTCAGGGTACAAGTTTTAAGGGAAAACGCTATGTAAAAACCCGGCACCTTACACCTTTTCTCTATCTTTGCCAAAAATTTACGACAATGTCTAAGCCAGTTCGTGTGCGCTTTGCACCCAGCCCAACCGGGCCTTTACATATCGGTGGTGTCCGTACCGCTTTGTTCAATTATTTGTTTGCCAAAAAACACGGCGGCGTTTTCTATCTCAGGATCGAAGATACCGACCAGAACCGCTTTGTTCCCGGCGCCGAACAATACATTTTCGAGGCGTTGGATTGGTTGGGTATTGCGCCAAGTGAAACCGTAGGCAAGAATGAAAAATTCGGGCCTTACCGACAAAGTGAGCGCAAAGCGATGTACCAACAATACGCCGACGCGCTCATTGCTTCGGGAAATGCCTATTATGCATTTGATACCGCCGAGGCACTCGACACGCATCGCAAACAACACGAAGAGCACGGCAAGACCTTCATTTACAACCACCACAACCGCGAAAAACTAGACAATTCTCTGGTACTATCGGCTGAGGAAACCCAAACCAGGATTGCCAACGGCGAAGATTTTGTCATCCGTTTCAAAACGCCGGTTAACGAGACTTTGCATTTGCAGGACATCATCCGCGGAGACGTAAAATTCGAGACCAATCTGCTCGATGACAAAGTGCTCTTTAAAAGCGACGGCATGCCTACTTACCATCTGGCCAACATTGTCGACGACCATCTGATGGAAACCTCGCACGTGATTCGCGGCGAAGAATGGCTGCCGTCTATGCCGTTGCACGTTTTATTGTACCGCGCTTTTGGTTGGGATGCACCCGAATTTGCACATTTGCCGCTGATCCTCAAACCCATCGGCAACGGAAAATTGTCCAAACGCGATGGTGACAAGCTCGGATTTCCCGTATTCCCGCTCGAATGGCAAACCGCCGAAGGCATTTCATCGGGTTACCGTGAAGCCGGATTTTTCCCCGAAGCAGTCGTGAACTTCCTCGCCTTATTGGGTTGGAACGATGGCACCGATAAGGAAATTTTCTCGCTCGACGAACTATCACAATCCTTCGATTTGTCGCGTGTACATAAATCGGGCGCGAAGTTCGATCCTGAGAAAAACAAATGGTTCAACCACCAATACCTCGTGAAACAAGATGATGAAACTTTGGCCAAAGCCTTTGCCCCTATCCTTTACGCGAAAGGCATCGATGTGGATTATTCTACTTTGGTACGCATCGTTTCACTAATCAAGGAACGCGCGCATTTTGTTTCTGAATTTTGGGATTTGGCCGATTACTTCTTTGTCGCACCAAGTTCTTACGATGAAAAAGCTGCCAAAAACTGGAAAGAAGACACGCCCCAATTGATGCAACGCGTAATCGAAGTGCTTTCTGGGATTGAAGATTTCGCGTCGGCCAACATTGAAACGATCCTGAAGGATTGGATGGCGCAAAACGAAATCGGCATGGGTAAAGTCATGCAGCCATTTAGGTTGAGCCTTGTAGGCGCGTTAAAAGGCCCGCATTTGTTTGACATTGCCGAAATGATCGGTAAGGACGAAACGGTTTCGAGAATCCAAAAAGCCATTAACACTTTATAAAAAAAGCTCCCGGAAATGGGAGCTTTTTAATTTCGTGGCAATTCAAATTTCTCTACAAGTAGATGATCAGGTTGCCGTTCAAAATTCCGGCATTTCCTTTAAATCCACTCATGGCGTTGTTGGAATCGTTGAGTTTGCCAAGCAAATTGGTCACCCCAATGAGGTATTGTACATTGAGCCTAACGTGTCGTACTCCCGCAGTAATCCCAACGGCCGGATAAAAGCTAAACTGTGACACTTTTAAAATGTCGCCGGCGCGCAAAGCTGTTCCGTCGTCCTTCAAGTCGGCACCTTCTATCACGTTGGCGGTATTGTCATCGTCATCAATCTTAAGTTTGTCATTGATCTGGAAAACCGGGCCCGCCTCAATACTGAGGTGGTTCTCTACGATCTTGTAGCTCAGCATCAATGAAATCTGTGCTGCCGGCAATTTGTAGGCGACATCTTCCTTTTGCAGCAAAACATTTCGGGTGGGCACCGAGAACTTGGTCTCGCTGAACTGCATCGCGTAGACCATGTCAAAGTCGTTATAGAAGTTGCCGCGCAGTGAAAGCCCTACATTCCAGCCGGTTTGGGCTCTGGTGTTAAAATTCTTGGTGCTCAGTGTCATTTGGTTGACACCACCAATAATCCCAATCCTGTTGGCATCTCGGTCGCCATACTGAGACCATGCAAGGACAGTAAAAAAAAGTAAAGTAATGCTAAGGAGTTTCGTTTTCATATAGTTGGTATAAAGGGCAAACCTAGAATATTTTTTGTAATTTAACGGTGATTTTCAAACTTAATTATATCCTTATGAATGTACCAGTAATTGTCCTCGGCGTATTTGCCCTGTTCATTTTCTTCTCCTCTTTTTTTACGGTAAAGCAACAGACATCGGTCATTATAGAACGATTCGGGAAATTCCTCAGCGTGCGAAATTCGGGTCTCCAGCTCAAGATTCCGCTCATTGACCGCATCGCCGGACGCGTCAACCTCAAAATACAGCAGCTCGATGTGATTATTGAAACCAAGACCAAGGATAATGTTTTTGTGAAGATGAAAGTCTCGGTACAGTTCAAGGTCATCCAGGAAAAAGTGTACGATGCTTTTTACAAATTAGAATATCCGCACGACCAGATTACCGCTTATGTGTTTGATGTGGTGCGTGCCGAAGTACCCAAACTCAAGCTCGATGATGTTTTTGAAAGAAAAGACGATATCGCCATCGCCGTCAAGCGCGAACTAAACGAAGCGATGATGACCTATGGTTATGACATCATCAACACGCTGGTGACCGACATCGACCCAGATTTGCAGGTGAAAAACGCCATGAACCGCATCAACGCAGCCGACCGTGAGAAAACCGCCGCCGAATTTGAGGCCGAAAGTTCCCGTATCCGCATCGTGGCAAAAGCCAAAGCAGAGGCCGAAAGCAAACGCCTGCAAGGGCAAGGTATTGCCGACCAACGCCGAGAAATCGCACGAGGTTTGGTAGAAAGTGTAGAGGTTTTGAACAATGTGGGCATCAACTCACAGGAAGCTTCGGCACTGATTGTAGTGACGCAACATTACGATACGTTGCAAGCCATTGGCTCTGACGCGAATTCAAATTTGATTTTGCTGCCCAATTCCCCACAAGCCGGAAGCGATATGCTTAACAATATGGTGGCATCGTTCAGCGCGTCGAACCAAGTGGGTGAGATGATGAAACGCAACAATCCCAAGAAACTCAAACCAAAAGACGAGCAGCCCAAACCCGAAACACGTTTTCGGGAAACTCCTGAAAATCCCGAAAATCCAGACATCACCGTTTAACAAAAAAGAGGCTTATCGCCTCTTTTTTTATTCTGAATACTGTGTTTTATTTTCCTTCTGGTATTTGGCGTTCTGTGCCTTGAGGTCGGCGAGTTTCGTTTCGAGAAACGCAATCACGTCTTCTGCTTTATGACTCATCGTGGAGACGAGATTTTCATAGGTTTCCTCGAGGTCGAATTTGGCGTTCGAGATTTGCCCTTTCAAATCGTCGGTGGCATTCTCGAACTTATCCTGTAGGTTGTTTTTGATATCATCCAAACCATCGCGCAATTTTTCGCGGGTTTCTGATCCTTTCGCGGGCGCGTATAAAATTCCGGCAATTGCCCCAATGGCCGCTCCGGCCACAAATCCTAAAACGGTATTTCCTGTTGACATGGTGATGGGTTTTAAAGTTATTTTCTTAAAGGTAGCGACAAATTCGTGCGTGTGTTGTTAATGACTGGTTAAAATCGATAGAAACGCAAATAAGTAGCGTGTTTTAAATGAAATTGAACCAGTGACAGTATACGTCTCTTTTCTAAAATTTCTTTCTTAAAATTCATTTATGAAGGCTGTTTTTTATTGTTTGATTCAATAGGATTATTGTTTTCAATAGAATTTCACAATAATAAAAAACTCCCATAGCAACGGGAGTTTTTAAAAGATAATATCGATAGTAGTACTATTAGTTGATTTTAGAAATTTCGCTTTCGAATTTCTGGAAGTTGGTCGAATCCGTTTTTAAGTTTGTCATTACTTCATTTCGAACAAATGGCGATTCGCTTCTAAGCGACATATTGTATAGTTTCTCTAAAACCTCTTGGTCAACATCCGAAAACTTAATTATTTCTGAGTATTTTAAAATCCAATTGGCGAACAACAACGAAGCTTTGTTATTGGCCACGTTCTTACGGATGGCATTTTGCAACAAGCTGAAATTGGCAATAGATTGGATGTTTTCTGCAATTGCTTTTTCAATTCCATTCCTTTCTTCATCAGTAGCCACCTTGAAGTATTTGTTGATTTCCTTGAGCGAATTGTTGATGGCGTTTTCTTCCTTCTTGCCTTTCTCTTCCCAGGCATCCTTAAGCCCAACGGTCTTATTGAACACGAGTTTATCTGCTGTAGAATCCTTATCAACGGTGAAATAACCCATCCGCTGGAACTGGAATTTGTCTTCGTTTTTTGCCGTTTGCAAGCTCGGTTCTACATACCCGGTGACGATTTTGAGCGAATCGGGATTGACGAATTCGAGGAAGTCTTTTTCCTTATGTGCATCGGGCGCCTCGTCGGTAAACAAACGGTCGTACAAACGCACTTCGGCCTGGAGCGCATGCGGGATTGAAACCCAGTGCAAAGTCCCCGAAACCTTTCTAAGGCTCGCTTCTGTACCGCTTCCGCTAAGGCTATCGGTATCGTAAGTTGCATGAATCTCTGTGATGTTTCCGGCCAAATCCTTAACCACCGATTCGCCTTTGATGATATAGGCATTTTTAAGGCGCACTTCTTTCCCGATACTGAGGCGGAAAAACTTCGCAGGCGCTTCCTCTAAAAAGTCTTCGCGTTCAATATAGATTTCGCGTGAAAAAGGCACCTTCCTGAAACCGGCGCTTTCATCTTCCTGGTTGTTTTCGGCATCAAGCCATTCTTCCTGTCTTTCAGGGTAATTCGTGATGACAAGTTTCACCGGATCGAGCACGGCCATGACGCGTGGTGCGGTTTTATTGAGGTCTTCACGGATGCAGAACTCCAAAACCGATACATCAATCAAATTATCGCGTTTGGCAATCCCGATCGTATTGGCAAAATTGCGTAACGATGCAGCCGTATAGCCGCGGCGACGAAGTCCGGAAATGGTAGACATCCTCGGATCATCCCAACCGTTGACGTGGTTGTCCTGAACGAGTTTGAGCAATTTTCGTTTGCTCACAACCGTATGTGAAAGGTTTCTTCTCGCAAATTCGCGTTGTTTGGGACGTACTTTTTGATTGTCGTAAACCTGATCTAAGAACCAATCGTAGAGTTCGCGGTGCGGCAGGAATTCGAGTGTACAAAACGAATGCGAAATCTGCTCGAGGTAATCGCTTTCGCCATGCGCCCAGTCGTACATGGGGTAAATACACCATTGGTCACCAGTCCTGTGGTGGTGCTTGTGCAAAATCCGGTACATGATGGGGTCGCGCATGAGCATATTCTTGGATTTCATGTCGATTTTGGCGCGTAAGATATGAGTGCCTTCTTCAAACTCGCCATTCTTCATGCGTTCAAAAAGGTCGAGGTTTTCTTCAACAGAGCGGTTTCTGTATGGTGAATCGGTTCCTTCTGTCGACGGAGTTCCCTTCTGCTGTGCCATCGCTTCGGACGTCTGGCTGTCTACATAAGCCTTTCCTTTTTTGATGAATTCTATCGCCCAATCGTACAACTGTTGGAAATAATCGGAGGCGTACAATTCCTGATCCCATTGGTATCCAAGCCATTGCACGTCGCGTTTGATGGCATCGACAAATTCCTGCTCTTCCTTGGCCGGATTGGTATCGTCAAAACGCAGGTTCACCGGCGCATTGTAATCGATACCCAAACCAAAATTGAGTGCTATCGAACTGGCATGCCCAATGTGCAGATAACCGTTAGGTTCTGGCGGAAAACGAAAGCGTAATTTGTTTTGCGAAAGCCCTGCCTTTAAATCATCTTCTATGATTTGCTCTATAAAATTGAGTGATTTTTCCTCGGTTGACATATTTGGGATTTTGAGCGACAAAGTTATTAAAATAGTTTAAAACCGGATGCACTTAAATTTTGTACTTTTATCCGATAAATAAAAGCCTTATGGGAACTATAAAACTCAAAAACATACGTACTTTTTCGTTTCACGGCTGTCTCGAGGAAGAAGGCCGGATTGGCTCTGATTACACTGTTGACCTTGAAGTAAAAACTGATTTGCGCAGATCTTCTGTTTCAGACAATCTTGAAGACACTGTAGATTACGTGGTTTTGAACCGCATTGTCGTTGAGGAAATGGCCATCCGTTCTAAATTACTCGAACACGTGGCACATCGAATCATCACCCGTATTTTCAGGGAAATTCCGTCTATATCCAGGATCGTATTGGCCGTCTCCAAAATCAACCCGCCGATTGGTGGTGACGTTGAGGCCGTTACGATCGAGATGGAAGAATACCGCAGCTAGCTTTGCCAATTCGGGAATAAATTCAAGATTTAAAATTTGAAATTCAAAATTATTTATTAAGTTTGCCGTCCATCATGGCGTCGTGGCCGAGTGGCTAGGCTGGGCTCTGCAAAAGCTCCTACAGCGGTTCGAATCCGCTCGATGCCTCACTAGAACCTCTCTTCTCAGAGAGGTTTTTTTATGTCATTTTTTGAAAAAATGAAGTAAAGGAATTGCTCGATGCCGCGCTAGAACCTCTCTTTTTAGAGCGTTTCTTTTATGTCATTTTTTGAAAAAATGAGGGAAAGGAATTGCTTGATGCCGCACTAGAACCTCTCTTTTTAGAGCGTTTCTTTTATGTCATTTTTTGAAAAAATGAAGTAACGGAATCGCTTGATGCCTCGCTAAAATCTCTCAATCGAGAGGTTTTTTTAGAGCTGATTCCCGCTTTCCGCTGCTATCTTTTTAAACTCCCGTTGGTCGTTTAAAAAGGATATCCGCTTCAATCGGGGCTATTTCTTTTGAAAAAGAAACAAAACCTTTCTTTTGTCTTGATACAAAAGGTACTGTGCTAATCTGCAAATAAATTTGCAAATTTGTATTCTTAAAGAAGGAGGATTCTGTGAATTCATCCTGTGTAGGCAGGCTTTAGGGCCTGTCTACTTTCTTCTGTGTAATTTTCGATGAACTCCTGATT
>JAKQJQ010000191.1 GCA_029561105.1 Bacteroidota bacterium | reverse complement strand
TTAAGCTAAAACTTCCTTGATCCTCCTGATGGCCTCGGTGAGCAAATCTTCGCTCGTGGCGTAAGAGATGCGGATGCAGTCGGGGTTGCCGAATGCGTCGCCGGTGACGGTGGCTACGCCTGCTTCGGCGAGCAAATACATCGAGAAATCGTCGGCGTTGTTGATGGTTTTGCCACGCAATGTTTTGCCGAAAAACGACGATACATCGGGGAAAACGTAGAACGCGCCTTCGGGTGTGTTGAGTTGAATGCCTGGAATTTCCTTCATTAACCCGACGACCAAATCGCGGCGGCTGTGGAACGCTTTGACCATGTCGTTCAAAACCGACGGGTCGGCATCGACGGCGGCAATCGTGGCGCGTTGTGCGATAGAGTTGGCACCACTCGTCACTTGTCCTTGCATTTTGGTGCAGGCTTTGGCGATGAATTCTGGGGCGCCGATATAACCAATCCGCCAACCGGTCATGGCAAACGCTTTGGCGACGCCGTTGACGGTGATGGTCCTGTCGAACATCCCCGGAATCGAGGCGATGCTGCAAAAGGTTCCTGAGAAGTTGATGTGTTCGTAGATTTCGTCGGACACTATATAGATGTTGGGGTGTTTTTCGATGACCTTGGCCAGTGCGGTGAGTTCTTCACGGCTGTACACTGAACCGCTTGGGTTGCAAGGCGAAGAATACCAAATCATTTTGGTTTTGGGCGTGATGGCTTTTTCGAGCTGGTCTGCCGTGATTTTGAAATCGCTTTCTACAGAAGTAGGGACTTCTACGGGGATGCCGCCGGCCATTTTAATGATTTCGAAATAACTCACCCAATACGGTGCGGGAAGGATCACCTCGTCGCCATCATTGAGCATGACCTGGCCGATGTTGTACAACGATTGCTTGGCGCCGGTAGACACTACAATGTTGGCGGGTTGGTACTCCAAGTTGTTGTCGCGTTTGAATTTGCGGCAGATTGCTTGCTTGAGTTCCATGTAACCGTCAACGGGCGTGTAGGTGCTGTAGTTTTCATCGATTGCCGTTTTGGCGGCTTCCTTGATGAAATCGGGGGTGTTGAAATCGGGTTCACCCAGACTCAGGCTGATAATGTCTTTGCCCTGGGCTTTTAATTCCCTGGCCAAGGCTGCCATGGCGAGGGTTTGTGAGGTGGATAAACTATTGATTCTGTCCGAAAGAATGTGGTTCATTTGGTGTTGTTTGGTTTATACGGATAGCGCCGGGTTCATGCCCAGGTCACGAAGGTGCTTGAAGTGCGCAATGATGGCGCCTCTTGTGGTTTTGAATTCGTGGTACGGCAGGTTGCATTCCTTGGCGGTTTGCTTGATGATGTCGGCTATTTTTCCGTAGTGGACGTGGCTGATGTTGGGGAACAAGTGGTGTTCGATCTGGTGGTTCAATCCTCCGGTAAACCAGTTCACGACAGCGTTTTTAGGTGCAAAGTTGGCTGTAGTGTACAATTGGTGGATGGCCCAGGTGTTCTCGATTTCGCCATTGGCATTCGGGACCGGATTGGTGGTTTCATCCACCACGTGCGCCAATTGGAATACGATGCTTAGGATGAGACCGGCGGTGTAGTGCATCACGAAAAATCCGATGAGCACTTTCCACCAGGTGATGCCAATGAAAATCGGCAATACGATCCAGATGGAGACATAAATGATTTTGGTGATGATCAAGGTGGTCCAGAGAATCTTAGGACTTTTGGGCTCTCCATAAGACAATTTTCTTTTGAGGTAGGCGCGCATCTGCTTGAAATCGGTGGTCAAAGCCCAGTTAAAGGTGAGCAATCCGTAAAGGAAAACAGAATAGTAATGCTGGAATTTGTGGAATCTGTACCACTCAGCTTCTTTCGTGAAACGGATGATTCTTCCCGCGTCCAAATCCTCATCATGCCCGTGAATATTGGTATAAGTGTGGTGTAATACATTGTGCTGCACCTGCCAGTTGTAAACGTTTCCGGCGAGGATGTAAATCGTACCGCCCATGATTTTATTGACCCATGATTTGGTAGAGTAGGCACCGTGATTGCCGTCGTGCATGACGTTCATTCCGAGTCCGGCCATTCCGATTCCGATTACGACCGATAAGATCAACATCAACCAGAAAGGCATGTCAAGGGTCAGGATCAAAAAGTATGGCGTGAGGAAAACGGTGAAGAGGATGACGGCTTTTAAATGTAATTTCCAGTTGCCGGTCTTTTTGATGTTGTTGTCCTTGAAGTACGAATTGACGCGTGAATTCAAGGTCCTAAAGAATTTCAGGTTGTCCTGTTTGGCAAAAGTTGGGGTGTTGGTATTCATATAATCATTCTAAATTAAGTTCCCAAAGGTAGCTATTAATAAGGTTGTAAACGAGTGAATCCAGAAAAAATTTCAACACTAAATTGTTTACTTTTGCCAATTGGCAGTTAAAATTTTTAAAATGGAAGAAATCCTACACCAGTTCCCCAATCTCACTGATATCCAGGTAGAACAATTTAACAAACTCGAAGCGTTATACCAGGACTGGAACGCCAAAATCAACGTGATTTCGCGCAAGGATATAGATGAGTTGTACACCAAGCACGTTTTGCATTCGCTCGCCATTGCCAAGGTGCAGCCGTTTGAGCCCGGCACGTATATTTTGGATGTCGGAACCGGCGGTGGTTTTCCCGGAATCCCGCTCGCCATACTTTTTCCCGAAACCCGTTTTTACCTGATAGACGTTATCCTTAAAAAAATCAACGTGGTCAAAGCCGTCGCCGAATCGCTTGGGCTAAAAAATGTCAAGGCCGAACAATTGCGCGCCGAACTCGTCAAGGGCGATTTTGATTTTATCGTAAGCCGCGCCGTCACCAACATGCCCGATTTTGTTTCCTGGATCAAGGACAAAACCAAAAAGCAAAGTAAACACGAGCTCAAAAACGGAATCCTATACCTCAAAGGTGGTGACCTTACGCTGGAACTCAAGGATTTTCCCCAAGCCACCGAGTACAATATCTCCGAGTTTTTCAAAAACGAGTTCTTTGAGACGAAGAAAGTGGTGCATTTGCCGCTCAAGTTTAAAACATAGAGGAACGACCACTTCGTTGAAAGAGGAAAGACCGCTGCGCTGAAAGAGAAAAGAAAAGCGATGTCTTGCGTAAAGGCAGGTTTCTTTCTTCTTTCAGCGCAGCGGTCTTTAAATGAAATGGTCTTGTCTCTTTTAGCGCAGCGGTCTTTCGGTGAAACGGTGTTTCGTCGAAAAGCGCAGCATTCTAATTCCGCACCAACTTTTGGCTCAAACTGCCTTCGTGGTTTTTAATCGTAAGCAAATACATCCCGCCAGAAAGTGAAACGGGAATCGTGTATTTGCCCAAAATCGTTTGGTTGCTCTGCGAGTACAATTGTTTTTCGGTCAGGTCATTTACGGTAATCGTGGCGTTCACAATCGCTTTTTCAGAAAACAATTCGATCGAGTTGCCCACGGGGTTTTTGATTGCAATTCCCGCAAAAGCCTCAAGAGGTTTTACGCCAAGCGGATTGAGGATTTCATTGAGCACAAAAGCCATATTCTCGGGCGTCAAGGTCACGTGGTTTTCGTTGGCCGAAGGAACGTGTGTGGCTGCAAAAGGCGTCACCGACGCACCGGTTACAGGCGTGTACCAATTGGGCGTGTCAATAGCGAGCGCACTGTTGGTGGGAATAAAATCGAAGTAATCAATCAACAAATTGTCAAAGAACTCCGTCAACAGCGCGTTACTTCCGGCCAATGCCGCCAGCGATGTGATATCGAATTTCCCGCCTGGCGCCGAATCCAATCCATCCGAAGCTGCCGTGGCTTTCGAATTCGCCTGGCTTTCATAAGCAGTAATCCAAAACCCAAAAAGATTGCCTTGCCCGCGAAAACGGCTCACTTGGTTTTGCTGGTTGGCCAGTGGTGTAAAACTCAGGTTGATGATGGCGCGTTGGGTGGCCGAGGTGTAAAAAGTATGGTCCATGACGGTCATGCCCGGTGTTCCGTTGGTGCTACCGTTACCCGAACCGTTCGCAATCGCAATGTTTCGTGTCTGCGTGGGAAATCCCATGGTGTTGAGTTCGGTTTGGAACGCATCCCTGAAGCCCGGTTTTCCCGTAGGCAGTACAATGGCCGGATCGAACTCAAAATCGCTTCCCGCAGCCAAATGCCCCTCGAACTGATCAATCAGCATTTCGCGTGATGCATTGCTCTTGAGCATTGCATTGACTAAAACCTGCACTGTCGCATCGGCCAACGGGCCAGAAGCCATATAATTGAACAAGTGCTGGAAACCAATGGGGATGTTCGCGCCCAAATGTGGCGCGTCAAACGAAACGTACAGACGCGTGTCGTGCTCCAGGCTGTTCATTTCCATGTAGCGCAAACCGTAACGCGCAATGAGCCCGCCCATGCTCGGGCCAATCACCACATTTTTTTCCGTTCCGACTTTCTGGGCATTGATCTGCGCAAGCAATTCTACCAGCAGCATCGCATTGCGTTGGATGTAATCGCCACCGCCGCTGACGAGTTCCAGGGTGACCGGTCGCGAATAATTAGGGAAATTCAAAATGATTACGTCAAATCCCTGATTGCGCAGGTCATCGGCGAGGTTTTGGCCGATACCGTAATTGAGCAGGCTGTAAATCGCCGGGATATCGCGTCCGTCATTGGGGTCGAAACCGTCGAGCAGGATGATGGGTTTGTCGAGCACGCCGTTGGTATTGTCGAGGAAAATCTGATATTGTCCTTGTCCCGTATAAGCTTGCGACTCGTCATAACCCTGATACGGAATCGTAGCATTGAAAGTGGTTTGCGCCGATGCCGACGCAGCAATCAATAAGGTGAGCAGCGTAGTTTTCAATTTCATAAATAAGTGTTTAAAAATGAATCGAATATACAAATTTTATCCTACCTAGTGCAATAAAAAAGCCCGACGATTCGCCGGACTTTCTCAAATTTTTATCGGGAATTATTCTCCCAAAAACGGATAGCGGTAATCTTCGGGCGTGACAAAGGTTTCCTTGATGGTTCTCGGCGAAGCCCAACGCAACAGGTTGAGTGCAGAACCCGCTTTGTCATTGGTTCCAGACGCGCGCGCACCACCAAATGGCTGCATACCTACCACTGCTCCGGTGGGTTTGTCGTTGACGTAGAAGTTTCCGGCTGCGTTCTGCAGGGCGACGGTGGCTTCTTCAATCGCGTAACGGTCCTGGCTAAATACCGCTCCCGTGAGCGCGTATTCTGAGGTTTCGTCGACGAGTTTCAAAGTTTCGCTCCATTTCGCATCCTCGTACACGTAAATCGTAAGTACCGGACCGAACAACTCGGTTTCCATCGTCGTGTATTTTGGGTTCGTGGTAACTATAACCGTTGGTTCGATAAAATAGCCTTTCGATTTTTCGTAGTTTCCGCCCACGATAATCTCGGCATCGGCATCTTTCTTGGCCTGATCGATGTAACTGGTGAGTTTGTCAAATGAACTTTCGTGGATCACTGCAGTAATGAAATTGCCAAAATCCTCTGGCGATCCCATTTTCATTGATTTGATGTCGGTAACCAATTGCGATTTCACATCCGCCCACAAACTCTGCGGGATATAAGCCCTTGAAGCAGCCGAACATTTCTGTCCCTGGAATTCAAAAGCGCCGCGAACCATCCCGGTCACGACTTGTTTTACATTGGCACTTGGGTGTGCCAAAACGAAATCTTTTCCTCCGGTTTCGCCAACAATCCTCGGGTAGGTTTTGTAATGGTGGATGTTGGTGCCAATATTTTTCCAAATGTCCTTAAACACATGCGTCGATCCGGTAAAGTGAACACCCGCAAAATCACGGCTTGCAAAAATCGTTTCGCTGATCATCTGCGCGTCGCCAAAAACCACGTTAATGACACCATCAGGCAATCCGGCTTCTTTGAAAACATCGATGATGATTTTGGCCGAAAATACCTGGCTGTCGCTGGGTTTCCAAACCACGACATTGCCCATCATCGCTGCGCTCGCCGGCAAGTTCGCGGCAATCGCGGTAAAATTGAACGGCGTAATGGCGTAGATGAATCCCTCAAGCGGACGGTATTCCAAACGATTCCAAACTGAAGAGTCCGATTTGGGTTGGTCGCTGTAAATCTGTGTCATGAACTCGACGTTGTAGCGCAAGAAATCAATTAGCTCGCACGAGGCATCGATTTCTGCCTGGAAAATTGTCTTGGATTGCGCAATCATCGTCGCGGCGTTGATACGTGCGCGGTAAGGCCCGGCAATGAGTTCGGCTGCTTTGAGGAAAATGGCGGCACGTTGTTCCCAAGCCATATTGGCCCATTTGGTACGCGATTCCAAAGCGTTTGCAATGGCTTTTTCGATGTGGCTTTTCTCGGCCAGATGATAGGTTCCTACGACGTGTTGGTGGTCGTGCGGCGCGGTCATCTTGCGGGTATTTCCTGTTTTGATTTGCTCGCTGCCGATGTACAACGGAACCTCAATAGTCTCGTTCCACATCTTTTTATAAGCCGCTAAAACAGCGGCTTTTTCGGGAGAATTGGGGGCGTACGATTTTACAGGTTCGTTAACTGCTTTCGGGACGTGAAAAAATCCTTTTAACATGGTATCGTTGTGTTTAAATAATTAGTGATATGGTAATCAGTCGATTCAAAAACTACGAATCGCATAATCGATGGCAAAAGTACAAAGGTTATTTTGAAAATCAGCCAAATTTAAGTTCGAGTTAAGACGCTCCAAAGTACGCCTTGAAACAGCCGCTCAACAATGGTTAAACTTATAAAAAAATCGAGGCACAATATAAGTGCATCGCCGTAAATTTATAAAAATCGTTTTTTAATGAACCAACCGCTTCTCGTTTTCAATGATAAGGGCATTTATTGCCGGCAAGCCGACGTGTATCTTGATCCGTGGCGGCCTGTAAAAAATGCCATCATTACCCACGGTCATGCCGACCATTCGCGCTGGGGACACCAAAATTACATTACACACCACACTAATGTGCCCATCATCAAACATCGATTGGGAAACATCAACGTTACGGGTAAAGACTGGAACGAAACCTTCACGATCAACGGCGTGACTTTTTCGCTGCATCCGGCGGGTCATATCATTGGCAGTGCGCAAATCCGCGTGGAGTACAAAGGCGAAGTCTGGGTCTTCACCGGAGACTATAAAACTGAAGACGACGGTATTTCTGTTCCTTATGAAGTCGTCAAATGCCACACCTTCATCACCGAAAATACTTTCGGTTTGCCCGCCTTTAAATGGACGCCGCAAGCCGAGGTTATGACCGACATCAACAACTGGTGGGCCGAGAACAAAGCCAACGGGCAAACGTCAATCTTGTTTGGGTACACGCTCGGGAAAGCCCAACGGTTGCTCAAATACCTCGACACCGACATCGGTAAAATCTACACGCATGGCGCCATAGAAAACATGACCAATGTCTTGCGCCCTATGGTCGATTTTCCGCCAACGACGCGTATCACTTCCGAAACCAAACGCGAAGAATTTGCCGGAAACATTGTCCTGGCACCACCCAGCGCGCATGGCAGCACATGGATCCGTAAAATGACGCCTTTTGTCACCGGGTCGGCAAGCGGCTGGATGGCATTTCGAGGTGCCAGGAGAAGGCGAGCCATAGACAAAGGCTTCGTGCTCAGCGACCATTGCGACTTTCAGGGATTGCTTGAAAGCATCAAGGTAACGGGTGCCGAAAAGATTATTTGTACGCACGGTTATTCGGATATTTTCTCGCGGTACCTGCGCGAAATCGGTTACGACGCGCGTACCGAGCAGACACAATACGAGGGCGATGAAGGTGATACAATCGAAGGAGAATCCCAGGAAATTTCAGAATCCGCCGCATGAAAAACTTCGCCAATCTTATCAAAACCCTCGACAGTTCTAATAAAACGTCGGTTAAGGTAGAAGCGCTCACAGACTATTTTCGGCAGGCGTCGGATGAGGATAAAGTGTGGACCATTGCCATCCTTTCACACCGTCGTCCGCCGCGACCGGTCAATACCACTTTGCTGCGGCTTTGGGCGAACGAACTCGCGAACATTCCGTTGTGGCTGTTTGAGGAAAGTTACCATATTGTAGGCGATTTGGCCGAAACCATCGCGCTCGTTATCCCAACAACAAACGAACATTCTGACAAAAGCCTTACCGAATACCTGCAAGAGATGATTGCGCTCAAAAAGCAAACCGACGAGCAGAAGCGCGAATATTTACATAAAAACTGGCTCAGCCTCAATTATTACGAGCGCTTCGTTTTTACCAAACTCATTACCGGAAGTTTCAGAATCGGCGTAAGCCAAAAACTCATGACACGTGCGCTGTCTAAAGCCACCGGTGTTGATGAAGACATCCTCGCCTACAAACTCATGGGCGACTGGAACCCCAATACGATTTCTTTCCAGGAATTGATTTTGGATGAAAAAAGCAGTGATTTTCAATCCAAGCCCTATCCGTTTTACCTCGCGTATCCTATTGAAGGCGAACCTTCATCGCTAGGAAACCCAGATGATTGGGCCATCGAGCACAAATGGGATGGTATCCGTTCGCAGACGATTATCCGCGACGGCGAAATTTATGTCTGGAGCCGTGGCGAGGAATTGGTGACCGACAAATATCCCGAGTTTCAATCGTTTATCAAAAATATCCCTGATGGCACCGTAATCGACGGTGAAATTTTACCGTTTCCCGACGGGCAAGTCGGCACGTTCAATGATCTGCAGACGCGCATCGGACGCAAAACCGTTTCGCAGTCGTTGCTGCAAAAAACACCGGTCATTATCAAGGTTTACGATTTGCTCGAATGGCAAAATGAGGACATCCGCGAGAGAAGTTACCTTGAAAGGCGACAATTGCTGGAAGATTTAATGGAATCGGTACACGGTAAAAACCTGCCGCTGCAATTGTCAGAAAGCGTTTCGCTAAATTCCTGGGAAGAAATCGCCGAAGAAAGGCTGCGCTCGCGCGAGATGAAGAGCGAAGGCCTGATGCTCAAACGCAAAAGTTCGCCCTACCAAGTGGGCCGAAAGAAAGGCGATTGGTGGAAATGGAAAATCGAGCCGCTCACCATCGATGCGGTTTTGACTTATGCCATGCGCGGTTCGGGCAGACGCGCGAATCTGTTTACCGATTACACTTTTGCGTTGTGGCAGACGGGTGATGACGGCGCGCGCGAACTCGTCACGTTTGCCAAAGCTTATTCGGGTTTGACCGACGAGGAATTTCGTCGTGTAGACGATTGGATCAAAAAGCACACGGTAGAACGTTTTGGTCCGGTGCGCAGCGTCACTCCTGAGCTTGTTTTTGAAATCGGGTTTGAAGGGATTGCGCTGTCCAAACGGCACAAAAGCGGCGTGGCGACACGGTTTCCACGAATTTTGCGCTGGCGGCATGACAAAAAAATCCACGAAGCTGATTCTATCGAAAACCTAAAAAACATGATTGCGCCATGAATCGGAAACAACTGTTTGATATTGCCGAAAAATGGTTTTCTAATCAAGGTTGGAAACCCTTCCCGTTCCAGCAACAAACCTGGACGGCATTCCTGCAGGGCAAAAACGGCTTGCTTAATGCGCCCACCGGAAGCGGCAAAACCTATGCTTTGTGGTTCCCGATTGTGCTTAATTACCTCAAGGAAAATCCAAGATCGGGCAAGCCAAAAGCAGGAATCAAGGCGATTTGGATCACACCGTTGCGCTCGCTTTCGGTAGAAATTAAACAAGCTGCTGAGCGCATTATAAACGACCTTGAACTTCCCATCACAGTGGGTATTCGCTCGGGCGATACAACGGCAGTAGAACGCGCCAAACAAAAAACCAAAATGCCCGATTTGCTCATTACCACGCCCGAAAGTTTGCAATTGCTGCTCGCGACTAAAGAATATCCCAAACTATTTCAAAATTGCTCGACGATTGTGATTGACGAATGGCACGAATTGTTGGGTACCAAACGCGGCGTCCAGACCGAATTGGCTTTATCACGGCTTAAAGTTATCGCGCCGTGCATGCGGATTTGGGGTATTTCGGCAACTATCGGGAATCTTGAACAGGCGCGCGAAGTATTATTGGGGATTGATTCGGAGCATTTTAGAAACTCGGTACTCATCAAGGCCCATTTGCACAAGAAAATCAAGGTGCGGTCTATCATTCCTGAAAAAATGGAAACCTATCCGTGGCGCGGGCATATGGGTTTGCACCTGATCGATGAGGTTGCAAAAATCGTCCGCGAAAGCAAGACGACGCTGATTTTTACCAATGTACGGTCGGCCTGTGAATTGTGGTTCCAGACTTTGCTTGAGAAATACCCCGAGTTTGCGGGTGAGATGGCGATGCACCACGGGAGTATTGATCGCGACACGCGACTGTGGGTAGAAAATGCCATCCGCAATGAAGAGCTGAAAGTCGTGGTGTGTACATCGAGCCTCGATCTGGGGGTCGATTTTGCGCCCGTAGAAACCATCATACAAGTGGGCGGGCCCAAAGGTGTTGCGCGCTTCCTGCAACGCGCCGGGCGCAGTGGTCACCAACCCGGAAAGGAAAGTGTGATTTATTTCCTGGCTACGCACGCCATTGAACTTGTAGAAGCCTCGGCTTTGAAAAAAGCAGTAGCAGAGACGGTAGTCGAAGATCGCGCGCCGTACCTGAACAGTTGGGACGTACTGGTGCAATACCTCAATACGCTTGCGGTTTCCGACGGATTCTTGCCTTCGGAGATTTTCAAAGAAGTACAAAACACGTTTTGTTACCAAACCATGACACCCGAAAACTGGAATTGGATCCTCAATTTTATCAGCAATGGCAGCCAAAGTTTGCAGGCGTATGACGAATATAAGAAAGTCGAGATTGACGAAAATGGTTGTTTCAGGATCACCAACCGACGGATTGCCATGCAGCATCGGATGCAGATCGGGACCATTGTTGGCGACGCGGTTTTAAATGTCAAGTTCATGAGCGGTGGCTACATCGGGACGATTGAAGAATGGTTCATCTCCAAACTCAAACCCGGCGATACGTTTTCATTTGCTGGCAAAAAACTGGAGTATTTCCGGGTCAAGGACATGCAGGTTTTGGTGCGCAAAGCCGATCCCAAAAAGGAATCGCGCACCGTAAGTTGGATGGGCGGGCGCATGACGCTGTCGGCGCAAATGAGTGAACTCTTGCGCCAGGAATTATACGCGGCCAATTCGGGGAATGTGACTCCCGAACTTAGGGCACTCGCGCCGCTTTTCAAAAGGCAACGCAAGGAAAGTATTGTTCCCGATGCCGATGAATTTTTGATTGAAACTTTCAAAACCCGCGAAGGTCACCATGCTGTTTTTTATCCGTTTGAAGGGCGATTTGTGCACGAGGCGTTGGCCAGTGTGATGGCCTATCGGATCAGTTTTCTCTCGCCGATTTCGTTTTCTCTCGCGTACAATGACTACGGATTCGAATTGCTGTCGGATACAGAAATCGACCTGCAAGCGGTGTTTGACAACAATTTATTCACGACCGAATTCCTGCACCACGATTTGCAGAAAAGCTTAAACGCGACCGAGATGGCGCGGCGAAAATTTAGAGACATCGCAATAATTTCAGGCTTGGTTTTTACAGGAATGCCGGGACGACCGATTAAGACCAAACATTTGCAAAGCGGTTCGCAACTTATTTTTGAAGTGTTCCGCGATTATGAACCCGACAACCTGCTGTTGCAGCAAGCCTATCGCGAAACTTTTGAACATCAACTCGAAGAAGGCCGATTGATCGAGGCGCTCGAGCGTATCAATGAACAAATAATCGTCTGGAAACCGTGCCAGAAACCCACGCCGTTCAGTTTCCCAATAATCACCGACCGCTTGAGGGAGAAATTATCGAGCGAGACCTTATCGGAACGAATCAAAAAAATGACTAACTCTTATATGAAATGACGCTACCCATCACCATCAACGACCAATATTTTGTATTGCACCAAAGCGGGGCGATTTTCTGGGTACGCGAAAATGTGCTGATGATCTCTGACGTACATTTGGGCAAGGTGGCGCATTTTAGAAAGCACGGTTTTGCCATTCCGCATGAAGCCGTACATGAAAATTTTGAACGACTCGACAATGTCGTGCATTTTTTCAAACCCAACACCATTGTGTTCCTTGGCGATTTGTTCCATAGCAAAATCAACAATGAATGGGATTTGTTTGCGACTTGGGTCACCGAGATTACCGCGCGTGTGGTGCTGGTAGAAGGCAACCACGACATCATTTCAAAAAAACATTACAGCAATTTGGGCATTGCGATTGTTCCCGAAATGGTGATCGATGGGTTTTTACTCACACACCATCCCGACGGACGCGAAGGATATTTTAATTTCTGCGGACACATCCATCCGGGTATTTATTTGCGCGGTATTGGCAGGCAGTCGCTTAGGTTGCCGTGTTTTTTCCAACGTCCGAAACAGATGATTTTACCCGCGTTTGGAATTTTCACTGGCAAATATTGCCTCACACCAGACACTGAAGACCAAGTGTATTTGATTGCAAAAGATGAGGTGATTCCAATCAATACCAACTAATTCAACGCAAAAGGTGCGCTAAGTTTGAAATTGGGTACGATCACGCGGAAGTTTTTAGCGGTCGTGAAATTGATCATATTGAAGTGGCCGCGCATCGCCCCGAAAGGCGAGGAGAGCAGGCAGCCCGAATTGTAAGTGTGTAGTTCCCCTGGCTTGAGTACCGGTTTTTTGCCGATGACACCTTCACCATCCACGATTTCAAGCTCATTAAGCGAATCGTAAATTTCCCAGTGTCTTGACGTGAGCTGAACAGAATCTTTACTGTGGTTTTCTATCGTAATCTCATAACTAAAGGCAAAATGGATCTTGTGATTTTTGAAGTATGTGCCTTCAAAAGTCGTCAAGACCGAAATTTTTATGCCTCTGGTAATTTGTGAAACCATTGTAAATTAGGTTTTTGCTGCTGTCAAATTTACAAAAATTAGATTGCCGATTGTTTTTTAAAAGTTAAATTTCATCAATTGATAATGTCTTCTGAGCTCGCGATGCCACGACCAATTATCCTAAAATAACGCTGGTTGTTTTCCTTGTAGTACACCAGTGTAAAGTAATCATTCACGGTTTGGTAAAAGTTGCCATCGATGGCGTTTTCATTGTCGACCTTTCCCGCTTTATCGGCGATGACATATTGATAATTGGTAAAACCCTGTTTGATCATAATGGCTTTTTCAAACACGCCTTTTTCGCTGTTGAAATCCATTTTGTATTCTGGCGTAAGCGCGTAATTGTTGAACATGCCGTTCACGTAGATGTCGCCTTTGCCATAGTAGGCCGGTGCCGACAGCGTAAAAAACACCCAGGCGTAATCGGCCTCAATTTCGTTGTTTTCTGCATTGACGTTTTTGACGATGAAATTCCCGTTGATGTCTGGATTGTAGGTGTAAGGCACGCGTGCCCGGGCATTGTCGGTATACAAATGCGCGTTGTAAATGCCGCCGTTGGAGTCTATCCTGCCTACGAAGTTATTCGCCGCGCGGATGTCTTTATTCTCAAAATAACGAAACTCGTTGCCACCCCAAAATTGGGTCTCGGCGTCGTATTTATAAATCAGGTCGTTGCCTATGGTGTACATGGGCTTGACGTTGGCAATGGTGTTGTTGAGTTGTCCGTTTTTAACCAGAAGTACCTTAACATTGGTAAGCGGGCTTTGAAATTGGATGTTGGCCGACTTGATAGAAAACTCAATATTCTGCTTGTAATCGATATCCTTGACATTCCTGGCGCGTTTGACCTGCATGGGGACGCTGACAAGTTCTTCATATACGATGAATCTTCGTGAAAAAACAACCTCGCGGTCTTCATTGAGTACTTTCATGATGTAGTTGCCCGATACGAGCAAACCCGTATTCCTGTTGGGGATAGTCAAGCGATAATGCGAATAGATCTGTAAGGTATTGAACGAATTGGTGTACTCTTGGATGCGCAAATCGTCAAAGCCACGCAGGTACTCATTGCGCGAGAGTTGCGAGGGTTTCCAGTCGTAATCGCAATGCACAAATTGATAATAATAATTGGCCTCGTTCCCGAACAAATCGTCGAACTGCAACTGGAATGCGTCGCCAAGTCTAAAAATCGGGACGATGTTCTGGCCGTTTTGGGCAAAAGTTATTGTGCGGATATTGTACGGCGGAAGCACTTCGGTCTGGACTTGTGCCTGGACAGAAGCAAATACAAGAAGCAGTAGCAATCTAAAGATAAACGAGTTTCGCATAACGGGGTTGTTAGAGTCGTAAATATAACGAATTATGTTTTACAGCAATGCCTTTGACCGTCTGGGCGGATATTATTTGAAGCAAACCGGGATGATTTCGCCTTTGGCCAGACAATATTTCTCAACAAGTTCGGGTGCTATTTTGGCGGTGTAGTCTTCCT
The DNA here is from genome assembly GCA_029561105.1 of Bacteroidota bacterium. Taxonomy (GTDB): domain Bacteria; phylum Bacteroidota; class Bacteroidia; order Flavobacteriales; family Flavobacteriaceae; genus Flavobacterium. The sequence continues at coordinate 11,725 of JAKQJQ010000191.1, read as the reverse complement.
CCATTACGGTAAATCCGATGCTTCGGAGTTTGTCGAAATAATCGCGACCATACACACGTACATGGTCGTACTGGCCGAAAATCTTCGCGCGTTCTTTGGCATCGGTAATCGAATCGTCCGAAAAAGTAACCGCGCGGGACAAATCCTGCGGAATCTGGAAAATGCCCATTCCGCCGGGTTTCAAAACCCTATACAATTCCTGCATTGCCTTGGTGTCGTCTGGAATGTGTTCCAGAACGTGATTGCACAGAATAATATCGTAACTGTTGTCATCGAATGGCAAATTGCAAATATCGGCTTTGACATCAGCGAGCGGCGAAAACAAATCGGTAGTCGTATAGTCTAGATTTTTCTGGTTGCGGAACAGTTGATAAAACGCTTGTTCTGGTGCAAAGTGCAGCACTTTTTTGGGCGCCGTAAAAAAATCCGTTTCGTTTTTGAGGTAGAGCCAAAGCAGTCGATGCCTTTCAAGTGAAAGCGTACTCGGCGAGAGCACATTGTTTCTTTGCGTCCCGTAACCATAAGGCAGGAACATCCTGAAACTCTTGCCGTCAATCGGGTCGGTGAATTTATCGCCTTTTAGCAATGCGGCCAAAACCGGACGCGCGACATAGCTGAGCCTGATCAGCAGCGGACGTGGAATGGTGTTTAATATTATTTTGAAGAGTTTTTTCATCAAACTACTAAAGGCACTTTCCTAAATTCATCCTCCTCGTCGCTCTCAATACCCAAGGCCTTGTATATGTAGGCAAAAGTCGACAACAATTCGGGTTTGCCATCTACCAGCGCCACATCGTGTTCAAAGTGCGCAGAAGGTTTGCCGTCGGCCGTGAGTATCGTCCAGCCGTCTTTTAATTGTTTGATGTTGCGCGTACCCATGTTGATCATCGGCTCAATGGCCACCACCATGCCTTCTACAAACAATTTGCCGCGACCGCGTTTGCCGTAATTGGGCATTTCCGGGTCTTCGTGCATTTTCTGTCCCAGACCGTGCCCGACGAGTTCTCGCACCACGCCATACCCGCGTTCTTCAGTGTATCTCTGGATGGCATTGCCCACATCTTCTACGCGGTTGCCGAGCCTGAATTCACGGATGCCAACGTATAAAGATTCTTTAGTGACTTGTAGTAGTTTTTTGGTTTCGGGCGCTACTTCGCCAATCTCGAATGAGTAGGCGTGGTCACCATGGAAACCGTTTTTAAACGCCCCGCAATCTACCGAGATTACATCGCCGCTCTCCAGTGGTTTGTCATTCGGGAGTCCGTGTACGACTTGGGCGTTGGGGCTCATGCAAAGCGAATTGGGGAAACCGTACAATCCCAGGAAACTGGGTACTGCGCCATGGTCGCGGATGAATTCCTCGGCACGTTTATCAAGGTATAAAGTAGTCACGCCGGGTTTGATTTCACTCGCAATCATACCCAACGTCTTGGATACGATGAGCGCGCTTTCACGCATCAGTTCAATTTCTTCTCTGCTTTTCTGGATGATCATTGTAATGGATTTCGAACGGCAAAAATAGTAATTAAATCAATCTTGAAAGTATAAGATTGGGAAAACCTTAATTTATATCCGAGCGCTTTTTTAAACAAAGATTGCGCAGTTTAGCACAGATTTTTGTGTCGTCCATTCTGTGTAAATCTGTGCAATCTGTGTTACTATTAAACTTGGCATTGTCTATTTCGCATCGGCGTTACCACTGCGCAAATCGAAATTGAAAATCCCCGAAACGATGAAGCCGTTGTTTTTCTGGAAGACATTTTTGCCGCCAACTTCGCGCCCGAGTTGCACGATTTGGCTCAGGTAACCGCCTTCGGCACGGAAATTTTTACAGAAATTATAACCCACGAGCGCGCCAAAACGGTTCTGGTCAAAAATGTTTTCCCCGATGTTCCCGCCAAACCCAACAAAGATTTCATCATAAGCCGCAACATACAACTGCTCGTAAACAGGCAACTGCAAACGCAACATATAACGCAGGCGATTCAGGTACAAATAGCTGTCTTCCTTGTCAAGATTTGCCGTAGAGTAACGTCCAATCCAACGCTGTTCGAGCATGATCCGGTGGCTGATGCCGAGCTTTGAAATCTTACCCGAGAGTTGTGCCATTTCGTAAATGCGGTGCTCTGTGAAATCCTTGCCCATACCGTTGAGCGGAATGTCGCCATACGGATAAGTCTCGGCCCAGGCGTAACCCACCCGAAACAATGTCTCGTCATTGTATTTGTAATTGACACCCACACGCAACAAGCCTTGTTGCCATTGCTGCACATAGTCATCGCGGCGCCATTGGTATTCGGTGTGGATCGAGAAATGGTTGGCAACCGTAAAGGTGCCATTATAAGCCATCCAACCGATATTGTTCTGATCGGTAATCCTGCTTTGCGCCCAAACAAAAGTGGTACAAAACAGGACTATCATTGCATAAAAAGTCTGCTTCAAAAGTAAAAAATTAATTTAAAAGAGAATGTTGCGTCATCGCCGCAGGTTGTTCAATGCCCATCAAATCCAGGATTGTCGGGGCAATGTCGCCCAAAATACCGTTGTGGATTTGCTTGAGCTCAGGATCTACTAAAATGATCGGCACCGGATTGGTGGTGTGTGCCGTATTGGGACTTCCGTCGGGATTAACCATGGTTTCGCAGTTGCCGTGGTCGGCGATTACGATTGTGGTATAGCCGTTTTTGAGTGCGGCTGTAATTACCTTTTCTACGCATTGGTCTACGGCTTCACAGGCTTTCACCGCCGCTTCGAAAACGCCGGTGTGGCCCACCATATCGCCATTGGCAAAGTTGAGGCAGACAAAATCGACCTCTTTTTTATCGAGTTCAGGAACGAGTGCGTCGGCGAGTGCAAACGCGCTCATTTCGGGTTGCAAATCGTAAGTGGCTACTTTGGGCGAGTCGCGCAGGATTCTGGTCTCGCCCTCAAACGGTTCCTCTTGTCCGCCCGAAAAAAAGAAAGTGACGTGCGGGTATTTCTCGGTTTCGGCGATGCGGATTTGTTTTTTGGAGTGTTTTTCGAGGACTTCGCCCAAGGTTTCGGTGATGTTGTCCTTGTCAAAAATCCGGTAAATATTGTTGAACGTATCGTCATAATTGGTCATGGTGACGTAATACAGGTTCATCTTGTGCATATTGAAATCGAGGTGGTCTTTCTGCGACAGGACTTCGGTGAGCTGGCGGCCGCGGTCGGTGCGGAAGTTGAAAAAAATCACCACATCGCCCTCTTTAATAACAACGGTTGGTTCGCCATGGTTATTGACCATCACGATTGGCCGAATGAACTCGTCGGTGACATTCTTTGCGTAATTGGCCTCGATGCTTCTTACGGCATCGGTCGAATGTTCGCCGGTTCCATGTACCAATAAATCGTACGCTTGCTTCACGCGTTCCCAGCGTTTGTCGCGGTCCATGGCATAATACCTGCCGACGACCGAGGCCAGTTTGACCGAGGTGCCTTTGCAATGGTTCACGATGTCACCGATAAAACCCGTTCCCGATTTCGGGTCAACATCGCGGCCGTCGGTAAAGGCGTGGACAAACACTTTCTCGAGCCCGAAATCATGCGTGGCATCGATGAGGCCTTTGAGGTGGTTGATGTGCGAATGTACACCACCATCAGAAACGAGACCGAGCAGGTGCACGTCTTTGTCGTATTCCTTGGCGTAATGGAACGCGTCTTCTATGGCTTTCTCCTTATTGAAACTTTTGTTTTCTACCGCGAGGTTAATCCTAACCAAATCCTGGTAAATGATGCGACCCGCGCCGAGGTTCATGTGGCCTACTTCTGAGTTGCCCATCTGGCCTTCGGGCAAGCCCACGTTGAGCCCGTCGGTGCGGAGCTGTGCGTTGGGATAATTCTTGTAGAGTGAATTGATGAATGGAATCTTGGCGTTGTCTGGTGCCGAAACTTTCGGGTCGGGCGATTTTCCCCAACCGTCGAGGATCATGAGGATGACTTTTTTGTTCATTTTTTTTATTTCAAAATTGAGCGTTCGTGGTTCGGCGTTCAAACTTCAAGAAAACAATGTTGAATGGTAAACAACGAATTTTGAATGTTGAAGTGCTTCGCCTAGCCCGGATGGCAGCGGCATCCTTTTGTTCCGCTTCTTTAGCGGACAAAAGATACAGCGTACAGCCGGAATAGCTTCAAATTTACGAATAACCGCTAAGGGCGCAAAGAATTGTAGTCGATAAAATAGCGGAAACTGATAGAAAAGATGTGGTCGAGCTGTTTGTTGTTGACCAAATCCTTGAGGTTGCGGTCAAAAGCCGTAGAACTGATTGTGTCGCTGATGAGTGCATTGTTGCGGTAGAGCAACGTAATCTGGCTGCCGGGCGCAAACCACCAGTTGTAGGAAAGGTCAAAATTCCAGGTGTTGAAACTGTAATCCTGTGTTCCGGGATAAGTGAGATTGTCAATCAGGCGGCCGTCTGGTGCGAGTTCAAGGATGTCACGGTTTTTGGCATACGACCAATAGTGGCGCAACAACAAATTCAGGTTCATTTTATTGTTGATGGCGTATTTGCCTTCGAGCGTGTTGGTGTAGGTAATGCGGTCGCGGCGCGTGAAAATGATTTTGTCGTCGGTGAGTGCATTGGCATCCTCGTCGAAAGTGTCGTAATAGCCGGTGTTGTTGTTCTGGCGGAAGAAGTTGAAACGGTAAATCAAGGAAATATGGTCGCTGATGCGGTAACGCGGGCTGATGGTAAACCCGTAGTTTACGCGATCCTTTTCATTGATGACAGCGTAAGTGGAGTTGAGGTCCAGAACGAACTTGCGGTTGTAGTTGGGTGAATAGTACAAACGCAGTTCGGCGAATTCTGGCGAGGTTACAAAGCGCGACTCCTCTGAGGTCCGCGGCTCGTAAAAGTCGTAGATCTCATGTGGGCGGATGCTGATTCCGGCGCCATAATAGTCGTTTTTTTTACTGTTGGTATCGAGCCCGAGGTTGATGTTCCCGGCTTGTAGTCTTCCTGTGCGGTTGTCAAACTCCGAATACAAATCGGCAGAAACCTGGAAAGTGTTGAATGTCTTGGTTGGGTTCAGGATGCGGTAACTCGCCTGGCCTTGCAGCGCGTGGTAATGTGTGATGAAGTTGATGCCGAGGTCGTTCGGGTCGTAATCTTTAGAAATGTAGCGTCCGCTTACCGAATAGCGGTATTTGCCACTGGTCTCGCCGATGGAAAGCGCGGTGTTGTAACCCTTTTTGTCTATCGGATTTTCCTTGATGTAGCTGTATTTCATTTCGCCCTGCATATTGTAGGTATTGGCTTTGGTGTTGAGGTTGAACAACAAGCCCGATACATTCGCATCGCGAAAACTTCCGTTTCGTGTGACGTTGGTGTTGACAAACGATACCGAAGAATTCTTGCGGAAACGTTGGTCGAGTACAACGACGTTGTAATTGCTAAGTGGCGCGAGCACTTCCCTTCGGATGAACCCACCTGTGGTTGCATCGGTGATATTGATGCTGGTTTTCTCGGTAATGGCATTGAGCACACCTACGCCAAGCCCGTCCTTGGTGCGCCCCGAAACTTTAAGGGCGTTGATGAGTTTGATCGAACTTGGGAATTCCTCAACCGTTTCGTTTCCTTTTAGTTCGATTCCAGGCGTTTGCCCAATCCGGCGGGAATATAAAAGATTGCCTTTGTTGAACAAATCTGTTCCTTCTGTAAAAAACGGTCGGTTTTCGGCAAATTGTTGCTCGAACGCGCTCAGGTTGAACTCGACGTTGTCAAATTTGGTCTGGCCGAAATCGGGAATCAGGATGGCATCGAGCGTAAAAGCGTCGGTAATCCCGTATTTGATATCAAGCCCGCCTTTGACTTCACCTTTGACTTTTTGATAATCATTGGCATTGAGGTAGTACGAAGCGTAGGGTATAAAGAAAAGCCGCGTAGGCGTATTGATGTTGTCAATTCCTTCGAGTACGCCCGACTGCGCGCTTTCATTGTTGATTTTAGAATCGATGTAATTCCAGGTGTATGATTGGCGGTAACGGCGCAGTTCACGATAGAAATTCACGCCCCAAACCTGGTTTTTTTCTTTAGAGAAACGCAAAGCGGCGTAGGGGATTTTCATCTCTACGGTCCAGCCGAAATCGGTCAGGAGTACTTTGCTGTCCCAGATGGCATCCCAGGTGAAATCTTCGCCGTCGGCATTGGTAAAGATACAGTCCATCTGCACGCCTGACGCGCTTACAAAAAACCTGAAGTCCTGTTGGCTGTCGTTGAATCCGTTGATGAAAATGCCAAAGTGCTCTGAAGTCCCAAAGATGTCGCGTTGGGTAATCTCACGCAACATTTTGGTGGGCTCGTCGTCGTAGAGTTTGGCGGCCACGTATATGGCGTCGTCATTGTAGACGATTTGCACTTCGGTTTTCTTGTTCTCTGAGATGGGTTTGCCGTTATCGGGCGCGAACATCACAAAATCTTTGGCGATGGGTGCGTATTCCCAGATGGGCTCGTCGAATTTCCCGTCGATGACCATTTTGCTTGCCGGGATGGCACGCAACACCTTTTTTTGACCGCAGCACAAGCTGGAAATCAGGCCAATGGCTATGGTCAGTAGGTAGGGGAATTTGGTCATATAGGATTTGGTTGGTAAAACAAAAGTAACCATTAAATCTTTTAACACAATAGCATTGCAATAATTTTTAAGCTTTTTCGTTAGCTGTTTCCGTGCTTTTTTAAAACGCCTAGGTCGAGAAAAAACACATTTCGTCGATTTATTTTGCAGATAATCGATAAAAATATCATAAAAAAATTGCCAGTCTAAGCAGATTGTCCTATGTTTGCCGTCCCAACATCTACGTTTAACTTAAAGAACAAGAATGGTTTATAAAATATTTCCCCTAGCAATGGCCGCGTTCCTATCGTTCGCGTTCAACCCCAATACAGCCGATTCTGCCAAACAAACACACAAGATAGATCCTCCGTTATTGGCCAGCAATTCTAAATCTGCGCTCGAAGCAAAAGTAACCTCGGTATACAATGGGCTACACGCGCACAACCTTGTGTTACCGCAATTAGAGAGTTTCTCGCAGGCACTCAAAGGGTTTTATGACCTCAAAGAAAAGGGACTGGTTAAAAAAGACATCTTAACATTGATCGATTTTAGCTTGTCATCCAACGTAAAGCGGCTATGGGTAATTGATTTGAGCACCAACACCGTAGTGCTCAATTCGCTTGTCGCCCACGGACGCAACACCGGAGAGGAATTCGCTACCTCATTTTCAAATACAGATTCCTCTTTTAAAAGCAGCCTCGGATTTTATGCGACGGGTGAAATATACAACGGCAAACACGGCAAGTCACTCAAACTGGACGGACTCGAAAGAGGCGTAAATGACCGCGCCCGCAATCGCGGTGTAGTCATGCATGCCGCCGATTATGTCTCTGAAGACTTTATCCGCAACCACAACCGATTGGGCAGGAGCCAAGGTTGTCCGGCGGTTCCTGTAGCGCTCAACGACGCTATTATTGATTTGATCAAAAACAAATCGTGTCTGTTTATTTACCATCCGTCAAGGAATAGCGCGGCGACTCCCAAATTATTGTCGTAATTTCTCATACAGTTCATCGTCGAGGTTGTAAATATCCTGACGGAATTGCAAGACTCCAGAAGCATCCATCCATGCTGTCCAGTACAGTTGATGGATGTTTATTTTTTCCTTTAACGGCAACACGGTGGTTTTTCCCGACAAAATAATGTCGCAGATTTTCTCCATGGGCCATTTTTTTTCGCCGAGCATGTATTGCGCCAACGGCAGCGGATTCTCTACCCTTACGCAGCCCGAACTCAGCGAGCGAAAGGTACGGTTAAAATAATCCCGATGGTTCGTGTCATGCAAGTACACCGAGTAGTGGTTTGGGAAATTAAATTTCACGTTGCCGAGCGAATTGTCATCTCCGGGCGCTTGTACATAGCGATAGTTCTTGTATTTGTCGGGATTCCAGTTGGCTGGGCTCACCACGCCGCCCTTTGAATTGTATATGGTGATTTTTTTCGAAGCAAAATAACTCTTTTTCTTCTTTGCGGCCGGCAACAAATCTTCTTCAAGAATCGTAGGCGGAACGGTCCAGGTTGGGTTCAGGATGATGTTGTTGAAGGTAGACGACAATACCGCCGTTTTTCTGGCAATCACGCCAACCACGACGCGTCGGGTTTGCACGGTATCGGTATTTTTGATGACGTTGAGCGTGTAATCCGGGATGTTCACCAAGACATAATGCGGCCCGAAATCCCTCGGAAACCATCGCCAACGCTCAAGATTTACGATAATTTGTTCGCGCCGCCGGTTTCTTGTAAAATTAAGCGCGTCGACCGTGGCTTTGCCAATCGCACCGTCTACGCGGATGCCGTGTCTGGCCTGGAATTTCTTTACGGCCAGGAAAGTGGAGTGGTCAAAAGTGACATCGATTGAATCGGATGGCGCCAAATCTTTCCAGTACATGAGTTTTCTCTTAATGCGGATCAGCGATGAATCGGTGTCGGTTGGGTACAGAATCCTGGGGATTGTAATGCAATCAATAGTGTCCTCGGGAAAATTATTGAGCAATTGCAATGCTTTTTTAAGGCTTTGGTAAACCGCGTGGTTGGGTTGGAGTTTTTCGAGTTGCGACGCGATTGCGTCTGGTTTTTCCAGACCGTCGAGGATTTTGTTGACATCAACCGCTTTTGGGGTCAAATCCCAGTCGCGATAGAGCCACTTTGGGTTGTGCACACCGACCGAGAGTTGCCAGACATAGCGTTGCAGTTTTCTGGTGAGCAGGACATCGTAGTCTATACTTTGTGCGTCCGACAATGCAGCCATCGAGGCCTCAAAACGATTGAGCGAATCGAGGGCGAATGCAGCGGGATCCAATCCTTCGGCGGCGCTTTGGTTCAAGGTCGAGAGCAATATTTTCCGACTTTGCGCCTTGTTGAGCCAAACGGTTTTGTTGTTGTGTTGCTTGTAAAAGGCGGCGAGTACTTTGTTGCCTTGCTTTTGAAGAAAGACCGAATCGATATCCAGTATTTTCTCTGGATCTGTATTTTGTGGAAAAATAGCCCCAGCCATTGATGCCTGTGCACCAAAAGCCAACCATAAAACGAGACATCGGATGAGTATAAATTGACGCATAGGAGAGGCAAGCGAAGATTTTGTAGGTTCGGGCCAAACTATTTTAGCACCAATAAAGATATAACAATTTAAGGATAAACCGGTTATAAATTAGCGGCTGTTGACAGTTGGAAAAATTAAAATCCGATTGCATTTTTTTTAAAAAAAACTTGCACGTAAGTAAACTTATTGCCTATATTTGCCCCACCAAAACGCGGAAGTAGCTCAGTTGGTAGAGCTCCAGCCTTCCAAGCTGGTTGTCGCGAGTTCGAGCCTCGTCTTCCGCTCTGTAAGAATCCTGAATGAAAGTTCAGGATTTTTTTATGTCCTGAAGTGACGTTATTGTTTGAACAAAGCCGTGGTGTATATCGCGCCTTTAGCAGAAATATGGTCACCGTCGGGCACGTAAGTACTGTCGTTGAGCGTAAGCGTGTCGAATGCAAACAAGTTCAAACGGTTTTTTTTGAGGATTTCATCGTATCGCGCGCGAAATTTTTCGGGCACACGACTTTTGTAGTACGGATGTACGGGCGTATTGATGACGATGAGCGATACATTTTTTGATCGGCACAATGCAGCCATCTTGTCGAAATAACCGATATTGAATTCGGAGCAATCGCGCAACTGGCCGTTTTCGGTAAATTGCAATTTGAGCCTTCTGTCCATCGAAGATTTCCTCGCGGCCACATCCACAAAGAAATTTTCGTAATGTCCTAGAATGGTATTGTCGGTATTTTCAAGTTTTCGATTCTTTAACCCGTTGTTCCAGGCGTTCTCAAGCAATTCCACGGCGTCGATTGGGTTTTTGGCCAAAACAGTGAGTTTGTCCTGTAACGGCAAAATGAAAAAATACCGTGCCGCAATATCCTTGGCATGGCCCCCGTATATGTACTGGTCGTAATGGGACGAGATGTTGTGATAGCCCAAGCCGAGGTAGACTTTTTTTATCGACGGATTGTTTTCAAGCAACGTCTTCATCTTGAAATAGGTGTAATAAGAAGCCTCGGCTGCCTGCGCAAAATTGCGAGCGTTGGGTAAAAAGGCGTCGTTGACGGCGCATTGCGGATGCGAATCACCCATGAAAACAGTGGTAATTTTTGGATCGACACGATAACTGTCGAACGCCTTATTGACAAGGTAATCCATTACGCCAAACGCCGTGATGAAAAGCAGCAGCAATACCAAGAAAAAAAGGCTTGTTCTTTTTAGGAATAATTTCATGGGCTTATTTTCGATTACACCGCCACAGCACCCTTAATATGCGGATGCGGATCGTAATCGGTTAAAGTAAAATCCTCAAAGCTAAAGTCAAGGATGTTTTTCACATTGGGATTCAGGGTCATTTTAGGAAGCGGTTTGGGGTCGCGAGATAACTGCAACTGCAATTGCTCAAAATGATTGTTGTAGATGTGCGCGTCTCCAAAAGTGTGGATGAAATCGCCGGGTTGTAAATCGCAAACCTGCGCAATCATCATCGTCAAGAGCGCGTAAGAAGCTATGTTGAAAGGAACGCCCAGGAAAATATCGGCGCTGCGTTGGTAGAGTTGGCAAGACAATTTCCCTTCAGCCACATAGAATTGAAAGAAAGCGTGGCAAGGCGGCAAGGCGACTTTTCCGTTTGCTACATTTTCTGCAAAAGATTTCGACGTGTCCGGCAAAACCGACGGATTCCACGCAGAAATGAGCATTCGTCGGCTATTCGGGTTGGTTTTTAAAGTATCTATGAGCTCTGTAATCTGGTCAATTTCCTCGCTGTTCCAGTTGCGCCATTGGTGGCCGTAAACCGGACCCAGATTACCGTCGGCATCTGCCCATTCGTCCCAGATCCTGACGCCATTTTCATTGAGGTAACCAATGTTGGTGTCGCCTTTCAGGAACCAAAGCAATTCGTAGATAATCGATTTGAGGTGCAGCTTTTTGGTGGTTACCATTGGGAAACCTTCAGACAAGTCGAAACGCATCTGGTAGCCAAAAACGCTTTTGGTTCCGGTTCCGGTGCGGTCTCCTTTTTGGGTGCCGTTTTGAAGAACGTGTTTTACTAAATCGAGGTATTGCTTCATGGTGCAAGGTTCAGGGTTCAGGGTTCAGGCAGTGCCGTTAACCTTAGAACGATTGTGTTTAATAAAATTGTATAGTCTTTTTTGCAGCAAAATGATATGTTTTTGATGCAATTCGCAATGCGAAGTTTCAATAAATCCCAGATCGCTGGCGAGGATGATGTGGCTTTCGAGTTCAAAACAAGAACCTTGGCTTATTTCAAGAAATCGGGTAAAATCTTTAATAGAATTCTTTGCTGACCCTTCTGCAATGTTAGCGGCAATTGAAACCGAACATCTTCTAATCTGTGAGGTCAATCCAAATTTTTCCTCGACAGGAAAGGTTGCTGTCAACAAATAAATCTCTTTGGCTAGCGTTCTGGCACTTTTCCAAACCTCCAAATCCTTAAAATTTCTCATGGCGTATAAAATATAATACGGCATATATAATCTAATCTCATCTAATCTCAATCTGTATCAACCCTAAACCTTGTACCCTGTACCCTGCACCTTTCTACACTTCCCGCTTAGAAATCTCATCCCGAATCTTCGCCGCCTTCTCATAATCCTCATCATTGAC
>JAKQJQ010000162.1 GCA_029561105.1 Bacteroidota bacterium | reverse complement strand
TCGATGGCTATGGTTTTCCAACCTCCTTTCTTCTCAATATCACGGTATTTCTGGAGTACTTCGCGCAGGCGGTAATATTGGCCCAGGACTTCCTTATCATCCTTATTGAGCAGCGAGGGTTTAATCAGCAACGAATCGAGGTAATTCACATAAGACAGTTTTTTACGCGGCAGGAACCAGCCCAATTCCTGGCTCTTTTCGGCATCCACTCCATGGTAGACTTTGTCGGCGTAGAAGAAATACAGCGAAGAGATGAGCAGTTCACTGTCGGGATTGGGTTTGGCATCGGCTTCAATGGTCGCGCTGAGTTCGTTTTTGTACGGAACGCTCGATGGAACGCCTTCCTCATCGAGGTTGCCGATTTTACTATACAACAGTTCGGCCACCTCATTCACGCCTTTGCGATCGAACCACAAATAATGGTAGTCATGCTTTTGGTAGAGTTTCTCTACCTGTGGACGAAAATCTTTAAGCTTTGGATGTTTTTCAAAGAAGGTGCCGATTGCGGTAGTTTCAAAAGTGTCCTTGCTTTCTATCTCGTGGGGCGAGCGTTCTTTTTCTTTCTTACAGGAAATGGTGCCAGACGCAACCAATACGAACAGCACAAGGGTTATGAAGGGGTTTTTCATGAATTAAGGATTTAACGAGCGCGGGGCGTTCGGGGTTTGGGTGCAATTTACGCCGCTTTAATTCACAAATACTTCGGGATTTCAAGGAAATATTACATTTTAAAGTAACTTTGACCTCGTTTTTAAACCGCTCGATTATGAAAAGGATTTGCATATTGATGCTATTGGGATTCACCTTCGCGCACGCCCAGACCAACCTCGAGAACAAGGAGCGCGTCAAAGTGCACGGTGTGCTCGACAACTGGCACAAGGCTGCCGCCGATGCCGATTTTGAGAAATATTTCGAAGTGATGACGCCGTCGTTCGTTTTTTTGGGAACCGATGCCTCAGAATACTGGACGCGATCTACATTCGCTGCCTATGCCAAACCGTATTTCGACAAGGGTAAAGCCTGGAAATTCACCAGGATTGAACGCCATATTTATTTCAACTATGACCGCACCACCGCCTGGTTTGATGAACTGCTCGACACCCAGATGAAGATTTGCCGCGGCTCGGGCGTATTGCTGCGCCAAAATGGGCAGTGGAAAATCGCGCAATACGTGCTCTCGATGACCATTCCCAATGACAACAGCGAAGAAGTCATCAAAATCAAGACACCAATAGAGGACGTACAGCTCGACAAAATCAAGAATCTCAAATAGGGCCGAGCGTTAAAAA
>JAKQJQ010000159.1 GCA_029561105.1 Bacteroidota bacterium | reverse complement strand
TCCGTATGAAATCCCATTGATGCAGCATAAAAACCAACGCCGGTCGAGCCCCATCAAGAACATCTGGGCCAAATACTCGGATATTGCCAGCGCCGGGAATTACGGCATCAAGAATTACGAAGGCGACAAACTCGCCATTTTCAATGAAGCCGGATTTCTAGAAATCGCCATCTTCAGGAGCAACCCAATGAATGTGGGCAGTGCTTCGAGCTTGCTGGGTTTAGGTTATCGCGATGTGATCACCATTCAATTTTTATAAAACGGATTTTGTAAATTCGCCACGCCAAAATAAAAAGACATGTTTGTACGCATCGTTAAAATGAGTTTCCACCAGGAGCACATCACAGCTTTCCTCGACAACTTCGAACAGATGAAAACCAGGATACGAAATGCCGAGGGCAACCGTTTACTGGAATTGTACCAGGACAAAAACGACCCAAGGATTTTCTTTACTTACAGTTATTGGGAAACCGAGGAAGACCTTGAAAATTATCGCCGATCAGAATTGTTTTACGACGTCTGGACGTTCACCAAGAAATTGTTCAACGCCAAACCCGAAGCCTGGAGCGTAGACAAAGTAGTAAGCTTAAAGTAGTTCATCATTCATCATTCATCATTCATCATTCATCATTCATCATTCATCATTCATCATTCATCATTCATCATCCATGAAATCCATCCTCCTCAGAGAAATAAAATCATTCTTCGGATCGCCGGTAGGATATCTCGTGATCGCGATTTTCTTGCTGCTCAACGGCCTGTTCGTTTGGGTTTTTGAAGGCGATTACAACATCCTCAATAGCGGTTTTGCCGATATGAGCCCGTTTTTTACCATCGCGCCCTGGATCTTGATTTTCCTGATTCCGGCGGTGACCATGCGCAGTTTCTCGGACGAAAAAAAGCAAGGAACGCTTGAACTGCTTTTAACCAAACCACTGAGCCTGTGGCAGATTGTGTCGGGAAAGTTTTTTGGCGCCATGCTGCTGATTGTACTTGCTATCGTCCCTACTTTCATTTATGTGTATGTGATTTCCAACCTCGGCATGCCGGCGGGTAACATTGACATGGGTAGTACAATGGGATCTTATTTTGGATTGTTGTTTTTGATTGCGGCTTATTCGGCTATCGGGATTTTTACCTCGACGCTTTCTGAAAATCAGGTGGTGGCGTTCATACTGGCCGTTTTTGGGTGTTTTGTTTTCTATTTCGCATTCGAGGCCGCTTCGACTTTATCGCCCGATTTTGAGAACATCATTGCCGCCTTGGGTATGGACAGCCATTTTAAAAGCATGAGCCGCGGTGTGATTGATACACGAGATGTTTTGTATTTCGTGAGTATTGCCGTGGGTTTCCTCGCCCTGACTGTTTACAAACTAAAATCAATCAAAGGCAATGGATAAAAGACACCACCTCAAGGTTTTAGTTTTTACGCTCGTCGTACTGATTGCACTCAACGCCATCGGGACTCAGTTTTTCTATCGCTTCGATTTGACCCAGGACAAACGATACACGCTCTCGCCAACGTCGCTCAAAATCCTCAAAGAGGTCAAAGATCCGCTGATTGTGGATGTGTTCCTCAAGGGGCAATTCCCTGGCGAATTCAAGAAACTCCAGACAGAAACCCAACAACTGCTCGAAGAATTCAAGGCCTACAACAAAAATGTAACCTTCCAGTTTGTCAATCCCATCGAGAACGAAGAAGAGCGCGACACCATCCTGCAATCGTTCCTCGAACGCGGCCTGACGCCCGTCAACGTCACGATAGACGACAAAGGCAAGCAAACCCAGGAAGTGGTTTTCCCATGGGCAATCGCTACTTACAACGGAAGAAGTGTAAAAGTACCGTTACTCAAGAACCTCATGGGCGCATCGACTGCCGAGAAAGTGGTCACGTCGGTTCAGCATTTAGAATACGCGTTTGCGAACGCCTTCAACACGATCTCGAAACCCAAGGAAAAGAAAGTCGCCGTGATCAAAGGCAACGGCGAGTTGCACGATATCCTGATGGCCGATTTCATCAAACAGGTGCGGGAGAATTATTTCATCGGTACGTTCACGCTTGACTCGGTAACCAAAAAACCCAACGAAAGCCTGGCTTACCTCAAGAAGTACGACCTCGCCATCATTGCCAAACCTACCGAGAAATTCACGGATGCCGAAAAGCTGGTGCTCGACCAATTTGTCATAAGCGGCGGCAAGACCTTATGGCTCGTGGATCAGGTGAATATTGAGATGGACAGCCTCTACAACGACCAAGGTGCATCATTGGCCTTCCCGATGGATTTGAATCTCAATGACCTGTTGTTCAAATACGGCGTACGCATCAATCCGGTGTTGGTCAAAGACGTCATGGCCGCGCCCATTGCATTGGCAACCGGCGAACAGGGCAGCGCCACGCAATACACGCAATATCCGTGGTTTTATGCACCTTTGGTATATCCAACGGCGAAAAACCCAATTGTGAACAATCTCGACGCGGTCAAGTTCGACTATGCCAATGCCATCGACACATTGAAAAACGGCATTAAAAAGACGGTACTGCTGCAGTCTTCGCCCTATTCTAAATTCGTGGGTGCGCCGGTCGAAGTGAACCTTGCCATGGTCAATGAACGTCCCGAACAAAGCGAGTTTAAAGGAACAGGGAATATCCCTATGGCGGTGTTGCTCGAGGGGCAGTTCCATTCGGTGTACGAAAACCGCGTGTTGCCGTTTGAAGAAAAAGGCTTCAGGCCTGTCGGCGCCGCAAACAAAATGATTGTGATTTCAGACGGTGATGTGATCAAAAACCAACTCGATAAAAACTTCCAACCCCTAGAACTGGGCTATGACAAATGGACCAATAAACTCTACGGAAACAAAGAATTCCTGATGAATTGCGTGAATTACCTGCTCGACGACTCGGGACTTATTAACATTCGTAGCAAGCAGGTCAACCTGCCGTTGCTCGACAAGCAAAAAGTCTATGACAATTATACGGCGACACAAGTGATAACTGTCGGACTTCCAATTGTACTTCTGGCTGTTTTCGGGCTTTTGTTCACGCTGCTGCGCAAACGCAAATACGCGGTTTAATGTTAATAAAATTCTTTTTGATATTAGACGGTTTAGGATATATTTGTAAAATGTAGCACCGAGCGGCTGCGCCAAAAATTATAAGCAAATGAAATTTATAGTATCGAGTTCGTACTTATTAAAACAACTTCAGGTATTGGGAAGTGTAATCAACAGCAGCAATACCTTACCCATCTTAGACAATTTCCTTTTTGAATTAGACAACAAAACGTTGACGGTTTCGGCTTCTGACCTTGAAACCACCATGTCGGCTACCTTAGAAATCGATTCGACCAGCAAAGGAAGCGTTGCCGTTCCTGCCAAACTGTTGCTTGAGATCCTCAAGACGTTCCCGGAGCAGCCACTCACCTTTACCGTTGAGGAAAACAGTACGATTGAGATCAGCTCGAACTCGGGTAAATATGCCCTGGCTTACGCTCCTGGCGAAGAATTCCCAAAATCAGTGAGCCTTGACGACCCTTCGACCACTTTGGTCCCTGCCGATGTGTTGGCCACCGCGGT
>JAKQJQ010000130.1 GCA_029561105.1 Bacteroidota bacterium | reverse complement strand
TCGGTTTTATCGCAGAGAGGATGGGATTCGAACCCACGATGCAGTTGCCCACATACAAACTTTCCAGGCTTGCTCCTTCAACCACTCGGACACCTCTCTAGGTTTGGCTGCACTCGGTAGACCTCGGTCTGGAATGCGGGTGCAAAGAACAGCAAAAATTGTGAGCTGTGAAAATGAAAACTGGAAATTTATGACAATTCGCCGCGAAGCGAAGTCTCGAAGATGGTCTTGAAGACATTGGGAGCCACGCGTTGGCCCAAAAGGTACATGAGTTTGGTCACGGCGGCTTCGGTGGTGGAGTCCTTGCCCGAGATGACCCCGATTTTTTTGAGCGTAGTGCTGGTTTCGTATTGCCCCATGTTCACGCTGCCGCCCGAACATTGCGTGACATTGATGACATACAATCCGGATTTGATGGCTTTTTTGAGCGCGGTGATGAACCAGTCCTCGGTGGGTGCGTTGCCAGAACCGTAAGTTTCCAGGATGATTCCCTTGAGATTGGGTATGTTCAGGATGGCCTGCAACACGTTCTCATTGATGCCCGGAAACATCTTGAGCACCACCACGTTGTCATCGAGTTCCTTATGGACAACGAGTTTTTTGGTTTGCGCCTTGGGCAAGACGAGCTCTGTATTGATTTTGAGATACACGCCCGATTCTACCAAAGGCTGGTAATTGGGCGAGCTAAACGCATTGAAATGTTCGGCGTTGATCTTCGTGGTGCGGTTGCCGCGGTAGAGTTTGTACTCAAAATACAGGCAGACTTCCTGGATAACGGGTTTGTGCTTGTGCTGCAGCGACGCGATTTGTATGGCGGTAATGAGGTTTTCCTTGGCATCGGTACGCAAATCCCCGATGGGCAGCTGCGAGCCGGTAAACACCACCGGTTTGGATAAATTCTCGAGCATGAAACTCAAGGCCGAAGCCGAATAGGACATGGTATCAGAACCATGCAGCACCACGAATCCGTCAAAGTCGGCGTATTGTTCTTCTATGATGGTGGCAATCTTGACCCATTTTTGCGGATTCATGTTCGAGGAATCGATGGGTTGCTCAAACGAAATGGTTTCGATCTCGCAGTCGAGTTGCTTGAGTTCTGGAATCTTCTGAAGCAATTTGGCAAAGTTGAACGCCTTAAGCGCGCCGGTCTCGAAATCTTTCATCATCCCGATCGTACCGCCCGTGTAAACCAAAAGTATGCGCGGCTTAGACAACATCTTTGTACTTGAGTTGGTTCACAACCGGATTGGCGTACATGTTCAGGAAACCTTCGAGCTCGACGGGATTGTCCTCATCGATCTTGATTTCTAACCTGCGCTCAAATACCGACTTTTCGTTCTCGGTGTACTTGTGCTTGAATTTATCGGTCTTGAAAACCAGGTCGTAGGCGATGTAATTGGTGGGCCACAATTTATAGGTGCTCAGGATTGCATCGTCTATGACCTGCGCGAGTGCTTGAACTTGTTTGTTGGTGTTGTCGTTTTGCGCAGCGATCACATCAAGCTCTTTGTCGAGCACATCGCAGACATGGATGTGGATGTGTTTCTTCTGGCCCATGATCCCGCTGAGCAGCGTCATGAAATCCTCGTTTTTTTCCTTGACATAGATCTCGTTGTTCGCGGCTGCCATGAGCTGCGGCATCTTGAGCGCATCGGTGGGGTCGTATTCGTACGAAATGGAAACCGGTACGATTTTGACTTTCTTGAAATACTGCATCAAATCCTGCTCATCCGAGCCCATCGCAAGCATTTTCAAAACACCCTGATGCGTGGCGTCATTCCCGTCCTTGGTGCGGCCTTCGCGCTGCGCAATCCAAACCGAGCGGTTCTCGCGCAAGAGCGACTGCGCAATGTACTCGGCCATAAGCTTAGAACTTTGCAGGAGTTCGCGTGGCGAGAGTCCGCGTTGTACCAGGAAATTGCGGTTGAGCTTTGACAGCGTCTTTAGGAACGATTTCTTGACCAGGTTGTCACCGATGGCCGACGCTGTCATCACGAGCCCATGCTCAAACAAAGCGGCGTTGAGCAAAGAGGTATCGAGGATGATGTCGCGGTGGTTGGAGATAAAAAGGTAGGCGGTGTTTTTTTCGAGTTTCTCAAACCCTGAAGTCGTAAGCCCGTCGGAGGTATTGCTCAGGACTTTTTGTATCGACGCGTAAATAAAATTGCATTGGAAATCACGGATAGAATGGGTCTTGACAAGTTGCTCTTTCCAGACCGAATCCTCCACATCGGGAAACGTAAAACTCATCAGCGCTTTCATCATCGGGTGGTTGATGGATGATTGGATGGCTTGGTTTACTTCGGCATCATAAAATGGGCGGATGGCATCAAATTTCTGCATGCTGCGGTTTGAGTTTTGGTTGAACAAAAGAACAAAAATTTATTGACATCGGCGGTTAAATTTTGACTAAATCCCAAAAACCGACTGCGAATTTTGGGTGGTAATTTGTGCGATTTCGTACGCAGAAACACCATAAATCCCAGCCAATTTGTCTACCACATTTACGATATAGGCGCTTTCGTTGCGCTTGCCGCGATATGGGATGGGCGCGAGATAAGGCGAATCGGTTTCAAGTACGATATGACTCAGGTCGATCTGGTTCAGGAACTGGTCGATCTTGCCGTTCTTAAACGTCACCACGCCGCCGATACCGAGTTTCATGTTCAGGGAAATGGCTTGCAGCGCCTGTTCATAGGTCCCGGTAAAGCAATGGAAAATCCCAAAGAGCTCGGGCGACTTTTCACTTTCAAGTACCTCAAAGATTTCATCAAAGGCATCACGGCAATGGATGTTGATGGGCAGTTGGTATTTTTTGGCGAGTTGGATTTGCCTGCGGAAGGCGATTTTTTGGATATCAAGCGTAGACTTGTCCCAATACAAATCGATGCCAATTTCTCCGACGGCGTAAAACTTTCTTCGAGCGAATTCGGCCTCGACAAAATCCAGTTCGGCCTCAAAGGTTTCGGGCTTAACATAAGTTGGGTGCAACCCCATCATCAGGAAAATATTTTCGGGATATTGTTTCTCGAGCGCGTACATGTCCTCGGCATATTGCGAATCGATGGCCGGAACGAAAAACCGCGTAACGCCGGCTGCTATGGCGCGCTCGATCATCTGGTCACGATCGTCTGAAAATTCCTCGCTGTAAAGGTGGGTGTGCGTATCGGTAATGATTATATTTGGTTTCACGTTTTGGATTTTGAAGTCCAAATTTACGATTAAAAATCATTCGGCCCGATCACCCCCATGAAGCAATTACAGGAACTCCTCAAAAAAGAAAAGTACAAAAAAATCAAGTTTAAAGTCACCAAAACCCAGCACTTAATGGTGCGTGCGAGCATCAACGGTGTGAAAGGCAGCTTCATCCTCGATACCGGTGCGAGCAACAGCTGTGTAGGGTTTGAAGGCATTGAACTGTTTGGGTTAAAGGCAGGGAAGTCTAAAACAAAAGCGGCGGGCGCGGGTGCCTCCAATATGTTTACGCAACTGGCCAAAGACAACAGCATGCAAATCGGCCGGTGGCAAACACACGATTTTCATTTGGTGATTTTTGACCTCTCGCACGTGAACCAAGCGCTCACACACCACAAGGCCAAAGCCGTGCAAGGCATCATCGGCGCCGATGTGTTGCTCGAAGGGAAAGCCATTATTGACTATTACAACCACTACCTGTATTTGAAATGAAAATAATGATACCTTTGAAAGGAACGAATTCTAACCCAAACGCGGCATATTCTAAATCAGCCCATTTGGTTCAATAAAAACGTCAGACATTTATACATTAACATATAGCAAAACCAAACTTTTTATGAAAAAAAATTACTTCTTTTTGCTTTTAGTCCTGGCATTGGGATTCATGGCTCCGGCCGTTTTTGCCCAGGCGCAAAGCGACTACGTTTCGGTTTCCAATGGCACCGGACCCACTGTAGTGATTCAGGACGTACTGGCCAATGATACTTACCAAGGCATGCAGGCTACGTTGTCTAATGTGCATTTTACATCGGTGTCTTCTACAAGTGGCTACCTTGAACTCGACCAGAATACCGGCTCGGTGATTTTCTCTAACGGGCCAGCGCCCACCGGAAGTTATCAGTTGCAATATAGCTATGACGGCATCGGGCTTTTCAACGATTTATATACCGGATTGGTAACCGTCAATATCGGTTGCGCCGAAGTCAATGCGCCCAATGTTACCGTGTCCAACCCCAATTGTGGTACCACGACACTCAACATCTCGGGATTGCCGCCCGGTGGATGGTGGATTTATGACAATGGGACAATAGTTACCACCGGAACGTTGCCCACCACCACTTTAACTGTACAGCCTGGCCATCACTCGATCCAGGTAGCCAATTTCCAGAATTGCCTGTCTCCGCCTACAGAAATCGACGCCGGATTCCTCGACGCATTTGTAGTGGGCACTTACGTAGACACCAATAGTGATGGAATCCCCAACGTGGGCGACCATATCAATTACACCGCGACGCTCACCAACCTGAGTTCGGTTTGTACGCTGTCTAACATCACCTCTTCTGGCAACAGTCCCATGATTGGCGGTCCATTGGCGACTCTGGCTGCAGGCGCCTCGAACAACAGCACTTTTACGTATTCGCATGCCATTACCCAATCAAACGTCAATGCAGGGTCGGTTACCAATTATTTTGGATTTACTGCATCGACCGGGTCTACGACAACTACGACCTTTAAAATTGTATCCAACTATCTCAATATTGCCGACGGCATCAAACTCGTGGCTTTTGTGGATACCAACGGCAACGGAATCAAGGATGGCGCCGAGCAGGATTTTGCCCAAGGCAGTTTCAGTTATGTGGTCAACGACGGCGGAACCAATTACCAAGTGAGCGCAAGCCCGCTGCATTCGGTATATATTTATGAAACAAATCCGATCAATTCTTACGACATTACTTTTAACGTCTACAGCGAATTCGCGTCTTGGTATAGTGTGGCCAATCCAACCATTAATAACATCACCGTTCCCAACGGATCGGGTGTCGTCGCTTATTATTTCCCGATGACGTTCATCCCTTACACAGACCTCGCTGTCGATATTTACAATAATAATCCGCCTCCGCGACCCGGGTTTACTTACCAGAATACAATCAAGTACACCAACCGCGGAAGCCTCGCCATTGCAAATGGAACGGTTACTTTTACCAAGCCTGCAGCGGTAAGCATCAGCAGCATCTCGGTTACAGGAACCACGGCAAACGCAAACGGATTTACTTATGATTTCACCAATCTTTTGCCGGGACACTCGCGTTATATCAACATAACCTTGCAGGTACCTACAATCCCTACCGTGGCTTTGGGCGATGTGCTCACTGCAACGGCGGCGGTCACGATTCCGGCTGGTGATGTGGATGCGAGCAACAATACCGACGAAATCAACCAAACGATTGTAGGCTCATACGACCCCAACGACAAAACCGAAAACCACGGCGGAAAAGTCTTGTACTCGGCATTTACCGCCAACGATTACCTCACCTACAAAATCCAGTTTGAAAATACCGGAACTTTCCCGGCCGAATTTGTAAGGGTAGTCGATGTGCTCGATGACAAACTCGACGAAACCACTGTGCGAATGGTTGATGCGAGCCACAGTTATACGCTCACGCGTGTAGGCAAAGAGTTGACCTGGATGTTCGATGACATACAATTACCACCATCGGTAGCCAATACCAACATCGGACACGGTTACCTGGTATTCAAGGTAAAACCAAAAACCGGGTTTGCCTTGGGCGACGTGATCCCGAACATTGCCAGCATCTATTTCGATTTCAACCCGCCGATTGTAACCGAGCCATGTGTCACCGAGTTCGTCAATACCTTGGCCACGCGTGACTTTGCCTTAGACAACTTCAGGTATTCACCCAATCCAGTCAAAAACAACCTTAAGGTGTCTAATGACAATGTGATCGATACAATTACTGTGACTTCGGTCTTGGGTCAGGTGGTGTTCGAAAAATCGGTGAATGCGCTTGATGCCGTGATTGATTTGTCTGGCCTGAGCCATGGCGTTTACCTGATTAAGGCCTCGTCACTTTCGGCTACCAAAACTTTAAAAATTGTGAAAGAGTAACATTTTTTTCGATTTTATAGAATCCCGCTGTAACAAGCGGGATTTTTTTTCAACTTATTGTAAATCATCGGTTCACCCAGAATATTTTTATATACATTTGACTATCAAAACCTTCCAAACATGAAAAAACTAATACTCCTCTTGCTGATGGCACTCACCACGAACCTCTATGCCACAGCGCCGCCTTTAACCATACATTGCGGGCCTGCCGCAATCGATCTTACCGTTCACCAGCCGTATTTTATTGTGACCGAGGATCCCGCAAATACGTTGGTGACTTACTACAATTCCTCGTCTGATGCCAGTTTGGGCATCAATGCGATTTCACCACCAACCGGCTATTTTATCATGTCGAGCGAAATCATCTACGTAAGGATCCAAAATCTGCTCACCAACGCTGTCACTTTCGACGAATTCCAGATCATCCTGGAACCGCAAATGGGTTTGATACTATCGCAAGTAGGCACACCGCCCAATCAAATTATCGCATCGGTCATCAACGGTGCTGCTCCTTTCGTTTACCAATGGCAGATGAATGGAATGCCTGTCCAGACAGTTTCATCTGGCCCAATATTTCCTATTCCAGTGACCGCTCCCGGGGTTTACGCGGTGGTAGTTACAGACGCCAACGGCTGCCAGGCCGTTTCCTCAATAGTCGTAATGCAAAACTGGATCAACGCCTCAAACGACGTACTCGAAGTAGCGCTGGCCGGCCCAGACAATTCTACCTCAACCGGCTCTGTATTAAACAACGATTATATTGGTACGGCACCTGCTTTTCCCAATCAGGTTCAGTTGGCATCGGGTAACCTGCCCGCAGGATTTTTGCTTAACGACGATGGTACCGTCACTGTTTTGCCGGGAACCGCCGCCGGAACCTACAGCTTTACTTACACCGTATGCGAAATACTCGAAAATAGCTGTGCCAGCGCAATGGCTACGGTACACGTATTTAGCGAAGGCTTTTTACTCCGCGCTTTCGTAGACAGCAACAGCAATGGTTTACCCGATCCGGGCGAGCAAAATTTTGGCTTGGGGCAATTTCATTACGACATCAACGACAGCGGCAATCCAACCGATGTGACCGCGCCGGTAGGAACCTACCTGATCAACGAATCCAACCCTGCCAATTCTTATGACTTGAGTTTTACGGTCAACAGCCAATATGCTGCGCAATACAGCGTGACAACAGCGAACTACAGCAACGTCTCTTATGTGTCAGGGTCGGGAGTAACGGTGTACTATTTTCCGGTAACGGCGCTGCCCTACGCCGACCTGGCGGTGGGGCTCTACAATTTCATGACGCCGCCAAGACCCGGTTTCACCTACCAGAATAACCTCTATTACACCAACAACGGCACCCAACCCATGTCTGGAACGCTCATCTTTAACCATGACAGTGCCGTGACAATGGTGGGCACTTCGCAATCAGGAACAGTAGCCACACCAACGGGTTTCACTTTTGATTTTACCGATTTGCAGCCGCAGGAAACACGCAGCATTTTAGTAACGATGCAAGTCCCTACGATTCCAACCGTTTCACTTGGCCAATTGCTCGTCAGTTCGGCAACAATTACTACGCCCGAGGGCGATATCATCCCTGAGAACAACCAAACCGAATTGATCCAGCCCATCCTGGGCTCTTTCGACCCGAACGACAAAACAGAAAGCCACGGTGGGAAAATTGTCTATGCCAACTTTACCGCCGATGACTACCTCACCTACACGATTAGATTTGAAAATACCGGAACCTATGCCGCCGAAAATGTTAAGGTGACCGACATCCTCGACGACCAACTCGACGAAACCTCGGTACGCACACTCACCGCAAGCCACGACTATGCTTTGGTGCGCGAGGGCAAAAACCTCAACTGGCATTTCAACGGCATCAACCTGCCGCCATCGGTAGCCAATACCAACATCGGGCATGGTTACTTGTCATTCCAGGTCAAACCAAAACCAGGTTACGCCATTGGCGATGTGATTCCCAATATTGCCAGCATTTACTTTGATTTCAATCCGGCGATTGTCACCGAACCTTGCGTTACAGAGTTTGTAAATGCCTTGGCGACAACAGATTTCGCGTTCAGCCAATTTCAGTTTTCACCCAATCCGGTTACCCATAAATTAGTCGTTTCTAATAATGCTACGATTGAAAACCTCACGGTGACCAGCATGCTCGGGCAGAAAGTACTAGAGAAATCCATCAATGCGATGCAGTCCGAAATAGATTTTTCTCAACTTTCTTCGGGTATGTATCTGGTCAAAGTCACATCAGACAAGGCGACCAAAACCGTTAAGATTGTCAAAGAATAACACCTACAAAAAACCCCGCAAGCCAGCGGGATTTTTTATTTCTTAAAGGAAAAGTAAGCAATCACCGCGCTCACGAGCATGAGTACGCCGCCCAATATAAAAGGCGCGCCCGCAAACTGAAACGGCGCACCCTCGTGGGTAAAGTAGTAGAAAATCATTGCCATAAGCGGCGGGCCAACTATAGACGATGCGCTCATTAAACTCGTCAAAGTCCCTTGTATTTCGCCCTGTTCAGACGGCGGCACATCTTGGGAAACCACCGCCTGCAAAGCGGGACCTGCAATCCCACCCAGGCAATACGGTACCAAAAATGCAAACATCATCCAGGTTTGGGTGGCAAACGCAAAGAGGAACATCCCAATCGCATACAAAGCCATGCCCAGGTAAATGCTTTTCTCATTGCCTAGTCTGGGGCTCGTCCAACGGATCAGTCCGCCTTGCACCGCGCCTACCAAAATGCCAACGACACCCAGCGAAATCCCAACGAGCTTCTCATCCCAATGCAGTTGATACATCGTAAAATAACTCCAATTGCTCTGTACGGCGTGCGAACCCACGGCCAAAATAAAAATCGCCGAAACCAGCCCAATGAGCTGCGGATACTTCTTGAGATTGAGAAGCGCGCCAACGGGATTGGCCCGTTTCCAATTCAATTCCCGTCTGTGCTCGCTATCCAACGATTCGGGCAAAATAAAATAGCCATAAACAAAATTGAGCAGGCACAAAACCGCAGCCGCATAAAAAGGCACACGCGAGCCAAATGAGCCCAGCAAACCGCCAATCACCGGCCCGATAATAAACCCGAGACCGAACGCCGCCCCGATCATCCCAAAGTTCTTGGCGCGGTTTTCATTGGTACTCACACCGGCAATATAGGCCGACGCCGTGGTAATGCTGGCTCCGGTAATCCCGGCAATGATGCGCCCTGCAAAAAGCCATCCAATGGTGGGCGCCACAGACAGCAACAGGTAATCGAGCCCAAAGCCCAATAGCGAAATCAGGATCACGGGCCGCCTGCCGTATTTGTCGCTCAGGTTTCCAATCAAAGGGGCAAAAAGAAACTGCGTAATCGCGTAAGCAAAAGTCAGCCAACCGCCAATTTTCGCCGCCTCGCTGATATCGGCCCGGATGAGTTCTTCAATGAGTTTGGGCAGCACCGGGATGATAATGCCCCAACCCGTGATGTCAATAAGCATCGTAATGAAGATGAAGCCAATGGCCGCCTGTTTTGGATCTTTTTTCATGACTTGATTGTAGCCCGAGGTTTACTTTGGGCGTGCCGGCGAAACAGCATAACGGCTTTTGTCGATATTGATCTCGCCGTCGCGCTGTACGCTCTATCTTTGGCTTGCTAAAGAAGCAAGCCAAAGGATGCCGCTGCCATCGCTCACGCGGCTGCACAAATAAACGAAAAATCTTGTGTCCTCTGCAAGGTTTTGCTAAACATAGACTTGGATTGCTGCGCCCGCAAACCGTTTGCTAATCGCTAAGACTGCTGTAAAATCCCGCAGTTCATAAAAAAACCCGCCTGAAAAACAAGCGGGGTTTACATTTGCATTTTGAAAACCGTTGGATTTATTCTTTAATGGCTCTTAAAGTTTGTACGGCTTCTGCGGTGTATACTTTTATCAAATAAGTACCGCTCGCCATCTCAGAGATATCAATTTCTGCTGTTGTTGATTGTATATTCTTTTGCAGCACTTTTTGGCCCAAAAGGGTAAACAGTTCGACCTTTTCAATCATTGAAACAGCCGATACCGTTACCAAACCCTGGGTCGGGTTCGGAAACAAACCAACCGATTCACCAATGAAAGTTTCGTTGGCCAATGACGGTTGACAACTGATGTATTTGGTGCGCTGCACATTGGTATCATTGTCACCGCAACTCGAATTGCTATGAACAAAGTAACGAAACACTCCACTGTTGTTTCCCGAGGGCCAAACCACAGGGGTTAATCCGCTGGCAAGCACGGCGGTCCCTGCATTATTGGTAACGGTAATATAATCGGTGGCCCGTGAACTGCTCAAAATATAAGTAGTATTGGCCGAAATGTTGACGTTTGAAAAAGTGCCGGAGTTGGCCGTTGTTAAAATACTGGTCGTTAAACCGTTGCATGGCGGGGTGAAAGTCTGCGCGGGCTGTAAGCCATAACTCGCCGTATTGCAAGCCATAAAACCATTTGTGGTAAAACTGCCGCCCGAAATATAAGGGGAAACATAGAATTGACATTGGGTACGCGCCCAGTAATAATAAGTGGTATTGCTGTTCAAACCGCTAATAATCTTTGACGCGCTTTGACCGAATAAATGAGTGGGCGTTGTATTTGAATTAGGCGGCGTATTAGAGCTGCTGACATAAAAGCCAACCGATCCGTTCCAGCCGCTAATGTTAAAAGTCATCAGCACGCTGTTCGAGGTAATATTTGCGACCGCCAGGTTGGAGAGGCTATCGCAATAGCGCACCGCAAACGTATGCCCAATCCAGTCGCTTTTAAAGGTCCCGCAATTCGCACGGATGTAGACCGTGTAATTGCTAACGCCTGAAAGCCCTGTTAAAGTAACGCTATTGGTACTCACATTTCCTGTTGGGGTAGTACTGCTGACGGGAACAAAACCATTCGAAGACAAATAATAATCATACCCATTGTTGGGTGTAAAACTAGAGCTCCAGTTGATAATTTGAGACGATAACGTAACCGAACTCGAGGTAAGGTTGGTAGGATTGGCACACGACTGAATTTGAGCCCCTCTTATAAATCGGGTTCTGGTTACGGCTTCAGCCTCGCAGAAATTCCTGTTCAGGAAATAACGTACCACACCCGTGACGGTAGAGGTCCAACTTAAGGGCGTCATTCCGTAAGCATAAACGACTGTTCCGTCTTCATTAGTTATCGACATAAAATCAGACGTATTGGACGATGAAAAAACATAAGCCTGCCCTGAAAGCAAATTCACTTTGCAGAATTCGCCAGCGTAAGCATCGGTAACAATAGCCTCAGGCAAACCGGTATAAACCGGATTATAAGTTGCGCTGGGGTACAAGCCGTAATAGGCATTATTGCATTGCAAAAATGCTTTTGTAATCACAATCAATTGGCTGGACCACGCAATGGGACTCGCACAAACCGGCCGCACATAAACCCGATAAGTAGTATTGGCATCCAGCGGTACCGATTGTCCGATAGCGTACGAATATTGATTGATCAAGGTAGTATTGTTGGTGCTGGTAACAGAAAAAACACCCACAGTTTGGTTGAGGGTTGGAGTGCCTCCGGTAGTAATGTAGATTTGAAATTGGTTGCTGGGCGAAGTACCTGTCCAATTTAACTGAAAGGAATTCGACGTAACATTAGATGCCGCCAAACCCGTTGCCTGCGCGCACAATACTCCTGAGACCCGCACATACCGTGTCCTATCGACTTCCTCAACAGTGCAGAGTGATGATTTGTGAATGTAATACCGCAGCGTTCCCGAGTTGGTTCCTGAGCTATAACTCACCGGCGATACACCGTGGGCATATACTGTAGATCCCGAGCTGTTGGTAATGGTGATGTAATCTGTGGTGACCGAGGACGCAAACTCATAGGTTTGATTGGTCTGAAAATTCATCAGGCAATATTCACCGGCGTAAGCATTGTTGTTGATCTCTTCGAATGTGCCGGTATTACTCGGGGAAAATGTTGTGGCCGGATATAAATCGCCGTTAGTGCATTGGGCATAAAACTGTTGGCCCACCAACAAAAGCAAAATCAGAAGTAAGAGTTTTGACTTTAAAATGCAAGGGTAATTTTTTTTCATAAGTCCTTATTTTTGGTGTAAACGATTAAATTAGATTCAAATCTAAAACACAAAAAACAAAGGATTTTAGCCAATGTATATTCGCAATAAGCCGCTGTTACATTCGTAGATTTTTGCTACAGATTCGTTTTAACGGCTTCGCAGAGCATTATAACTTTTCAATCAACTGCAAAAATTGCTCTTTCTTTCTGACTGCCAACGGAATGACATGCTTATTCTTCATAATGATTCTGTTGCCGCCGTCGGTTTTTATATAATGGTCAAAATAAGCCATATTGATCAAATGCGATTGGTGCGGCCTGAAAAAGTGAAACGGCGCCAAAATACTTTCGTATTCTTTTAACCCGGTTGAAACCAGAATTTTGGGCGTACTAATGAAATGAAAAGTGGTGTAATTGCGGTCTGACTCGCAGTGTACAATATCCTGGATGTTGATTGAAAAGATCTTGTCGGCGGTTTTCAACACCATTTTGGGCAAACCCTTTGGACGTTCTAAATTGGCAAAGAGGTTGTTGAGTTTCATTTCGAATACTTCTTTGTTCGACGACTCCTCGGCCTTCTTCACTGCTTCTATCAATTCGGTCGGATCGAGTGGCTTGAGCAAATAATCGATGGCCGAGAATCGAAAAGCGCGAATGGCAAAATCTTCAAAACCCGTGACAAAGATGACTTTAAAAGCGATCGGTTTGAGTTTTTGCAATAAATCAAAGCCGGTTCCGTCTGCCATTTCTACATCCAAAAAAACCAAATCGGGCGATACTTGCCGGATCAGTTTGACGCCGGTTTCTACCGAATCGGCCTGACCGATAATGGCCACATTGGGGCAATGGGTTTTTATAATCTCGGTATTGGCTTTGCGGATTTCCTGGATATCATCAATAACAATGGCGCGTAACATCATTTTTTAATTTTCGTAAATGTACGGGATTTCAAAAACTATTTTTGCCCCAACCACTTCTTGCTCCGAGTTGAGAACATTCTCAATCTGCAATGAAAAATTTTTATTCTTTGTGTAGTGCTGCAATCGTTCTCTTGTCATTGTTACGCCCAACGATTTGTGGTTGTCGACTCTTTGCGATGGCTCGAAACCAGGACCGTTGTCTGTAACTTCAAAGTACAGTTGTTGCTCAATTTGGTAAAACCGAATCTGGATTAGACCGCCCGTTTGCTTGTTTCTTAACCCGTGTTTGATGGCGTTTTCTATGAATGGCTGGGTGAGCATCGGCGGAATATACATGGCTTCAGTATCCATCTCTAACGCGACATCGATGGCAAATTCGAATTTGTTGTTGTGCAAAAGTTGTTGAATCGACAAGTAATTTTCAAGCAGTGCGATTTCTTCATCCAAGGCAATGTAATTCTCATTGGAATGTTCTAAAATCTGACGCATGAGTTTAGAAAATTTGGTGAGGTAATTGACCGCCTGATCGTCTTTTTTGTTGTAAATCAAACTTTTAATATTGTCGATAGAATTAAACACAAAGTGCGGGTTCATTTGGCTCAGCAAGAGCTTTTGCCTGAGTTGACTTTTTTCAAAGGCCGCGAGTTTTTGCTTTTGTTTGGCGTTGCGGTATAAAAACCAACCACCCATGGCCAATAATAGTATCACGGCCAAAAGTGAAATCAGGATGTTGTTTTTAGCAGCTTTGTCCTTTTGGGTTTCCAATTTGTAACGGTACTCTTTTTTTTCAAAACTGTATTTAAGCTGCTGCCTTTCTAGTGCATTTCTGCTGTGGTCTAAATTGATAGAGTCCTTTAATTTATCGAGAAAAAGATGCATCGCTAGGGATTTTTTAAAATTGTTCTGCTCCCTATTTAATTTGAATAGCAACTCGGCCGCTTGTTCCTGTAATTCCGAGGATTTAGCATTGATTGCCAAGTCCAAACCTTTCGTTAGATAAAAATCAGCTTTGGGAAACATTTTCCTCTTATAGTATAATTCGCCAAACCTGACATAAATGACCGCCAGAGTAGTTGTGTTGTCGTTAAAACTTAAAGCTTCTTTGAGTTTTTTTTCAGCCTCATCAAATTTAGATTCTTCTGTTTTTAAACGGGCCATTTTGGTTAGCACAATACTCGTTGTGATTGAGTCACCACTTTTCTTCGCATCGTTTAGAGCTTTTGAAAAATAATCAAGTGCTCTCCCGTAGTCTTTTAATAAAAAATATGCGGAACCACAGTTGGCGTTTAATTCACTCTGAACATTGTAATCCTCGGGTGTGCCGCGATGGTGCTTTTCAGCAAGATGCAGGCCCTTTTGGTAATAGGTGATGGCCTTTCTATGCTCATTCAAATTGCTGTAAATTGCTCCCAGGGATGCGTATGCGTAGGAAATTCCATCCGGATTTTTATCTTTTTCAAAGTATTTCAGCGCTTCGAAACAACAAGAAATAGCCTTCTCATAATCATTGATACTCGCCAAAAAAATACCTTTTGCGATCATGGCATAACTCATCTCGTTATAAACCTTTATCGACTTAAACAGCGCTATGCTTTTGTCAAAACTGCCATTGGCTTGAATTACATTTCTTCTTCTGTAATGTAGGGCTCCCAAATTATTATAGTAGGCAGCCAGATACGTGGTGTATTTTTTACGCAATTCTTTATTGTTCTTCCTTTTTAGTGATTTTAGGGCCAATTTACCCATGACCTCATTCCATTGGTCATAGTCATCATTTAAATAATGCTGATCTACAAGGTTAGCAACAATATACAGTCGGGTTGTGTCATGAATCTTGGGGTTGTGCAGTTGCCGTTTCAAGGAATCAACAATCGTTTGGTCTTGAGAAAAAGAAAAGAGAAAAGACAAAAGAAAAATACAGCGTATAATAGGTTTGAAAAAACAATACATTAAATAGGGCTTTGGTAAATATGTAATCTCCCAAAAGTAAACAAATAAAAAAATCCCGTCCGGTTTCCCAAACGAGATTTCTAATTTTTATACTGATAGGCTTAGTATATTCTATGAATTAAAGTTCCAGCGCTTTTTTCGCATCGCCGTTCATCAGCAATTCCAGCGGGTTTTCAAGTGCTTCTTTTACCGCCACTAAGAATCCTACTGATTCGCGACCGTCAATGATGCGGTGGTCGTAAGACAAGGCCACGTACATCATCGGGTGGATTTCTACCTGTCCGTTTACGGCAATCGGGCGCTCAATGATGTTGTGCATGCCCAAAATTCCAGACTGTGGCGGGTTGATGATGGGTGTAGATAGCATACTTCCGAAAACCCCACCGTTGGAAATGGTGAAGGTTCCTCCAGTCATGTCATCTACGGTAATCTGACCATCGCGAGCACGGATGGCCAAACGTTTGATTTCGGCTTCTACACCGCGGAAAGTTAAGTTCTCTGCATTTCGCACTACCGGTACCATCAAACCTTTCGGGCCCGATACCGCTACCGAGATATCGCAGAAATCATAAGAAATCTTCTGATCACCGTCTATCATCGAATTCACGTCCGGGTACAATTGTAAGGCCCGGGTCACGGCTTTGGTAAAAAATGACATATAGCCCAAACCGAGTCCGCCGTGCTTGGCCTTGAAGGCATCTTTGTACTCATTCCTGATGATGTTTATTGGCGTCATGTTGACTTCGTTAAAGGTCGTGAGCATGGCCGTTTCATTCTTGGCAGCCACAAGTCTTTCGGCTACTTTGCGGCGCAACATCGAGAGCTTGGTGCGGTTGGATCCGCGGTTGCCACCGGTTGGTGTTCCCATAGAAGGTACAGCGTTCATGGCATCGTCTTTAGTGATGCGACCACCTTTCCCGGTACCTACTACATCGGTAGGCTGGATGTTTTTCTCGTCGAGTATTTTCCTTGCGGCCGGTGATGGTGCACTCGTTGCATATGTTGCCGGGGCTGCTGCGGCTTTGGGCGCTTCTTTTTTCACTTCTGGCTGCGGTGCTGCGGCTGGCTTGGCTTCTTCTTTGGCAGCTGCAGATGCGGCTGCTCCCGACGCTTTCCCATCGGTGTCGATATGGCAAACCACGGCGCCAACGGCAACGGTATCACCTTCTTCGGCTTTGAGGGTAATGATTCCCGCTGCTTCGGCTGGCAATTCGAGGGTTGCTTTGTCTGAGTCGACTTCGGCAATGGCCTGGTCTTTTTCTACATAATCGCCATCTTTGACGAGCCAGGTAGCGATTTCAACTTCTTTGATCGATTCTCCCGGTGATGGGACTTTCATTTCTAAAATCATTGTCAATTATTTTAAATGATGATGTATAGCTGTTAAATGTGTGTTGTTAATTTTTGATGAGCTTATCTGAAAAAGAACTCCCATTTCTTTTGGTGCCCTGAATTAGGTAAACTCCTTTATTCAATCCGGAAATATCAAGTGTGTTGTTTTGGAGGTCAGCATTGATTTTCTTTCCTTCAAAAGTAAATAAAGAAACCGATTCAATATCCGAATTGAAGTTAATCTTAACGGTCGCAGGGTTCGGGACAAAAGAAATGGCGTGGTCTTTTGTGAATGCGGTCGTGCCCAGCACAACCAAATCGGCTGCTTGAGTACTGCTGAGTGAACTGAAGCTATCCGGCGTCGTATTGCCTCCAAAGATGTAGAGCTTCTCATTGAAAAATTCAGACTCATGGTGCCTGCGGCCCAACATGTTCATTTCGTCGAGCACCGTGAAGTTGTCGGTAGCGGTATCGTAACGCCCCACAAAAGTCTGGTCGTTGTAATCTCCGGTAATGAATACAGACGCGTATGGGTAATAGGGGTCGTCTACCGCAACCGAATGTGCCGAAACTCCGAAGGGCATGGTGCTCGCAGAAGTTGTCCATTGGTTGGTATTGAAATCATACACATACACATTGTTGGTTTTGTTTTCCTGGTAAACCCTGACATTATCGATCTGGAAAGTCGTGGTTGCCAAAGGCGAATAACCGCCGGTGTACTTGAAAGCGATACGATTATTGCCGAAAGCGCCGTTCAAACCAATGATTCCTGAACTTGTAAACTGGGTTGCATACCCTAAGGTATGACCCGAGGAAATGGTGGCGGGTAATAAACTCATGTCTGAAGTCGAGATATCCCCAGTCCAGTTGGTAATCAGGTAGGCTTCAAGTGTGGCGCCATTATCGTAGCCGTCCTTGGTGTCGAAGGTGAGGTAACTCCCAGGAAGCAAATTGATATTGGGTGAGATGAGCCAAGATTGACAGTAGGTATTCTGCTCTTGCGGAATTGAATTGAAAGCCGTCACCTGCGCATATTTATTGCCTCCGAACATCTTTCCCTGAAAAAAAACACCTGATCCGGTTTCTATAGTATTAATCCAGTCGTTTAACACCAGATTGCCTGTCGTAGCCACCGTTTCAAAATTTTCATGTAGTGGAGATGACTCGCTGTAACCGCCAAAAGCGTATAATTTTGTATTGGATCCGTTACCGTAAACTACCGCGCCTTCGGTTTGGACGGCGACCGGCATATCGGCAAGGGCTGTCCATTGCCCGTCGGGTGAAATCTTGTAGAATTTATTGGAGTAAATCCCTTCCCATTCGCTCACGCAACCTCCAAAAGAAAGCAGATAATCGCCATAAACCGAAGATCCTGCGCCGTAAACCGGTGAGGGGTTTAAGGTAGTGCTTACCGTTACATTTCCGGTTCCGGGCTCTATGATTTCGAGTTTGTTATTGAGCCCTGACGCGGTAATGCCATTGTAAAGATACAACACACCATTCACAACTTCGCTGTTCCCATATCGTTTCCCGATAGTCGGGATAGAGGTCGTAAGGGTAGTCCAGTTGTTGTTCACGAAATCGTATTTTTCGATTTGCGTCGTAAAAGGTGTCGTTGCTGAAAACCCATTTGAAATATATTCGAAATTATCCGAAAAGGCGCTCGAAGATCCGGCGCGCGCCGTAGGCATATTGGCCTTGTCAAAAAAACTCAAGGTTTGGCCGAGAGCAAACTGGCATGAAATAGCAGCTATGAGGGTAAGTAACGTTCTCTTCATTGATTATTGAAATAATTCCTTGTCAAACACCATCCTGATGGCATCGGCATGGCGGCGTTTGGCACGGGTGTAACTTCCGGCGGCTGGTGCTGCGTAGGCTTTGAGCGAGGCCAGTCTCCATTTCACGAGGTTGAAATTCATGAGCATGTAACTGTAGGCTCCCATATTCTTAGGCTCTTCCTGCGCCCAGACGAAATCGTCGGCTTTGGGGTAAGAAGCGATAATGGCTTTGAGCTGTTCAACCGGTAACGGGAATAGTTGCTCGATCCTGACCACAGCCACGTCGTCGCGTTTTTGCGCATCGCGCTCGGCGGCAATATCGTAATAGAATTTTCCGGTGCAGAACACCAGGGTTTTCACTTTCTTTTTGTCGGCTGTCGGGTCGTCTATGGTTTCCTGGAAACTGCCTTTCGCAAATGCATCAACGGTAGACACCACACGCGGATCACGCAGCAAACTCTTAGGTGTCATCACCACAAGCGGTTTGCGGAATTCGGTCTTCATCTGACGTCTGAGCAAATGATAGAAATTGGCCGGCGTCGTGCAATCGGCTACGAACATATTGTGCTTGGCGCAGAGTTGCAGGTAGCGTTCCATACGTGCCGAAGAGTGCTCGGCTCCTTGTCCTTCATAACCGTGTGGCAACAGGAGTACGATTCCGTTTTGGTTGTTCCATTTGTCCTCTCCGCAAGAAATGTATTGGTCAATCATAATTTGCGCACCGTTCGAGAAATCGCCGAATTGCGCTTCCCAAATTGTCAGTGTTTTTGGGCTTGCCAGGGCATAACCATAGTCAAAGCCGAGTACCGCATATTCAGAAAGCAACGAATTGTAAATCCTGAACTTTCCTTTGGCGTCTTTGAGTTGCGATAAAAGCACCACTTCTTCTTCGCTGTCTTCTACTTTAATCACGGCATGGCGGTGCGAGAAAGTACCGCGTTCAACGTCCTGACCCGAAATCCTGACATCATAACCTTCCAGCATGAGGGAACCATAAGCCATGTATTCGGCCATTGCCCAGTCGAGTTTATCGGTTTCAAACATCACCTTGCGATCGTTAATGAGTTTCTCGATCTTGCTGATGAATTTTTTGTCGGATGGTAACGTGCTTATCGTTTTGGCAATTTCGGCCAGTTTTGCTTTAGGAAATGAAGTATCGACTTTGCTCAGCATCGCATCGTCTGAAACCTGCTTGAATCCTTGCCATTCGTTTTGCATGAACGGCGTGATGATCGTAAGTTCTTTTTTACGCGATGCCTCTAAATTCTGGTCGAGGTCTTTTTTATATCCGCTTTCGAGGTTCTTGACGAAGTTCTCATCGATGATGCCTTCTGCCTTGAGTTGCTCGGCGTAAATATCCCGCGGATTTTTGTGTTTGGCGATGGTTTTGTAGAGTATCGGCTGGGTGAAACGCGGCTCGTCGCCTTCGTTGTGACCGTATTTACGGTATCCGAGTAGATCGATAAATACGTCGCGGCCAAATTGCATCCTGAAATCGAGTGCAAACAGCATGGCATGCACCACCGATTCGGCGTCATCTGCGTTGACGTGCAAGACTGGCGAAAGCGTTACTTTCGCGACATCCGTGCAATAAGTCGCGGAACGCGCATCGAGGTAATTCGTGGTAAAACCAACCTGATTGTTGATGATCAGGTGGATGGTTCCTCCGGTTTTATAGCCGTCGAGTTGCGCCATCTGGATGATTTCATATACAATGCCTTGTCCGGCTACGGCTGCATCACCGTGCACGGCAATCGGTAAAACTTTAGAGATATCGTCTGGGAAATGGCGGTCTTGTTTGGCGCGTGCAATGCCTTCAATGACGGCGCCAACGGTTTCCAGATGCGACGGATTGGGCGCGAGGTTGATGTTGATGCTTTTTCCTGAAGATGTTTTCCTGTCAGAAGTCAATCCCAAGTGGTATTTCACGTCTCCGTCAAAATATTCCTGGTCGTAATCTTTCCCGTCAAATTCAGAGAAAATGTCCTGGGTAGATTTGCGGAAAATGTTGGCAAGCACGTTGAGGCGGCCACGGTGGGCCATACCCATTACGAATTGCTCTACGCCTTTCTCGGCTGCGGCCTCTATGAGTGCGTCGAGCGCCGGGATAATGGTTTCGCCGCCTTCCAGCGAAAAACGTTTTTGGCCGACGTATTTGGTGTGCAGGAAGTTCTCGAAAGAAACCGCCTCGTTGAGTTTGCTTAGGATGTGTTTTTTCTGCTCGGCATTGAAATTGGGCAGGTTGTCATTGACGTTGATCTTATCCTGGATCCATTGGATGGTCTCGGGATGGCGCATGTACATGTACTCGATACCGATGTGGCGACAGTACACGTTTTTCAAGTGCGTTAAAATATCCTGTAACGTTGACGGTTGGTGACCGAGGATTTTTGCCGCGTCAAAAACGGTGTTCAAATCGGCCGACGTGAGCCCGAAATTGTCGAGTTCTAGACTCGGCGAAAAATGCCTTCTCTCGCGCACCGGATTGGTCTGGGTAAACAAATGCCCGCGTGTGCGATACGCATCGATGAGCTTCACCACGCTGAATTCCTTTAAAACTTTTTCAGAAACCTGGCCGCTTTGGAGGTTGTCTGTAGCGATGTGGGTCATTTGCGCAACCGCCTGCTCTTCGTTGTAGGTGGCCATACCAAAATCGAATCCCTGAAAAAAACTTCTCCAACTGGGTTCTATGCTATCGGGATTTTCTAGGTATTGGTCGTATAATTGAGCGAAGAATTCGGTGTGAGCCGCGTTTAAAAAGGAGAACCTGTCCATAGTGTGTTGAATGTCCTGATTTGTAAAAATGTTAGGCAAAAGTACAATAAATGAAGTACAATTTTATTTTTTTTAGATACTTTTATCTTTTACAAATTTAACCCCTACAGCGATGAAAAACAGCCATTCCTTTTGGATTTCCAAAACCATTTTCTGCTTCTTTTTTTTAGTGATTTCGCAAGGTGTTTTAGCACAAGGCAACGCGTCGCAAAAAAGCGATTTTTGGCAGCGTGTCCAGATTGGCGGCGGTGTCGGGGTCAGCGTGGGTTCGGGCTATACTGACGTGAGCCTTGCGCCGGGTGCCATCTACAATTTCAATCCCTATTTTTCGGCGGGTGTTGGCTTGCAGGGCGCCTATTTACGGTCTAAGAACTTTTACGAAGCCTATGTTTACGGTGGGAGTCTGATTGGGCTTTTCAACCCCATTGAACAGGTACAGGTTTCGGCCGAACTCGAGCAAGTAAGGGTGTCAAGAAACTTTACAGGCACACGCGGATCGGATAATTTCTGGAATACCGCCTTGTATCTAGGTGCCGGTTACCGCGTTCAGAATGTTACGATTGGGGCGAGGTACAATGTATTGTACAGCGAGGATGACTTTGTTTACGGCGATGCTTTTATGCCGTTCGTGCGGGTTTATTTCTAAGTGTTTTCGCGGTGCTTTTGAAAGGCGTCGCGCGGTGTGCCGTCGTTCACGTAAATGATGCCGCAATAGGTGAAGCCGTTTTTCTTTAAGAAATTTTGCATCGGAAAGTTGTCGTGGTGCGTATCTACACGTATGTTATCAATAATCGAAAACGCGTAATCGAATGCTGCTTGCGCGACACCTTTCACTTGTCGGCCCGAAGCAAGCCGGTGGATCACGCCGTAAGGCCTTTCATCGAGCCATTTTCCACCTTCGATTACCCGATAATTCGGATCGGGATCCGAGCCCGTAATCAGGCAAAAATAGCCCACGATTTGCGTATCCTGCCAACAGACGAAAGCCTGGTTA
This sequence comes from Bacteroidota bacterium, assembly GCA_029561105.1. Lineage (GTDB taxonomy): Bacteria > Bacteroidota > Bacteroidia > Flavobacteriales > Flavobacteriaceae > Flavobacterium. Next base: position 1,484 of record JAKQJQ010000130.1, on the reverse strand, counting down.
AGATGGATGTCTTCTGAAATCACCTCAACAGAAGGATAACCTACCCATTGCGTCATATTGCCGCTTTCACGCATGATTTGACGGGCGGTTTCAATGACTTTCATGATGCTGTCGAGGTGTTGTTGTGTGGCTGCCGTGATTTGCATATTCCAAAATTTAGCGGTTGCAGAAGTGTTGGTTTCGGGCGTCTTAAAACTTATTTCTGAACCACACCTTTTGCCATTCCCTTTTCAAAATCAAAAAAACCACCTGTTCTGAAAGCGCGACCAGGTCCGAGCCGTCGAGTTTTTTGATTTGGTCCTCGGGAACGTCAATAATGTAAAGCAGGTTCAGGTATTCTGCGAATTTGTACTGAATCAGCCGGTAAATCTTTTCATGCAATTGTACCTTGAGTTCATGCGGCGCAGTACTCATGGGGAAATCGACAGCTTCATTGGCCAGGTTGAAATCCTTGTTGAGTTGCGCGATGAGTTTGAGGTAGAGGTTTTCGCTTTCGGCTTCAGAAAGGAGGAGTTCGGCCGATTTTGGGGTCACAAAATTCATATTTAATTGATTAATTCTTCCAGGCGCTCACGATTTTCGCGAGCAGCACATCGCCACCGGCATAAAAGAAAACCGCGCCCATGGGCGGATTGGCCGCCGGAATCAGGCCAAAGGTTTTACCGGCCCAAGCCCAACATCCAAAATAAGTGCCCACCAGTTCAATGAAAATCACGCAAAGGGCGATAAAATAGTACAGGTTGCTCCAGCGTTTGCGCCTTAAAAGTACAAAAAACAAAGCACCAAAGACAAGCGAAAACCAGTCATTGAGAAAAACCCCAACCGACAGGAACAGAACAATGAAAAACAATGCAAAAAATTTCCTTAGCCCATTTTCATGGTAAATCGCCCAACGCGTGTGTGCGAGAATATAGCCCGAGGCATACACGATGGCGTGTCCGAAAGGCACATACAACGGAATGGCACTCGTTCGGTACGCATACATATCGAGCAATTTGCAGAAAATCAACTCGCCGATGTACGAAAGCACCACCATCACCAGCATGAGTTTGCGTAATTCAACTCCCGAAACCCGAAACAGCAGCGCAAAATAGCCGATGGCCAGCACATTGGTGACTTGGCGTGCGTCAAAATAATGCGTCGTAAAAAAAACCGAGTCGATCCAAAGCGCGATGATGGTAAAAAGCGTGAACGAAGAGGCCAACTTTAATTGTTGCTGCGCATTTGCCGATTCGTTGTGCAACCATCTAAACATTCCTGCCCATAAGGTTTTGTCCGAAGGCGCGTAAAATGGCTATCTTGTCGGCACCGATATGGAGTTGGTCGAGTGTATCAAACGCGCGTTGTGTATAGTCTGCGATGGCTTCTTGGGTGGCTTTGGCTGCACCGGTTTCCTCGAAAATGGCCTTGACCGATGCAATCTTGTCTGTGTTGTCTCGCGGTTGGATCGAGAACAAATGCAGCAGTTGTTCCCGCGTCGTGTC
>JAKQJQ010000109.1 GCA_029561105.1 Bacteroidota bacterium | reverse complement strand
CTACAAACATACACCGCCCAACTCCCCGCCGTTCCCGACGTACCCCCCACTCAAGTAGAATGGATTGCAAAGGTACGACAAAGCCCGGTGCTACGGATGGATGATGACCAAGCTACGACGGCGCAGAAGTGGGAACAGTTTATTCGTGAAAATACGACTGGTTAAAATACCGTGTTTTGGGTATTTTTTAAGTGAAACTAAGTCTCTATTTTTGTGACTATCAAAACCAATCTAAAAATGGATTATCAAACCATTCTCGAAAAAAAGCGCCGCAGCCACAAAACAAGCGGCTTTAAGATTGAGCAATCAGGACTCAATCCCCTACTTTTTGACTTCCAAAAATTTACCGTTCAACGCTGTTTAGAACTTGGTAAGGCTGCGATCTTTGCGGATTGTGGACTAGGCAAAACGTTGATGCAATTGGAGTGGTCAAAACAAGTTGCTGCAAAATTTGGCAATGTTCTGATCTTGTGTCCGCTTGCTGTTGCTGGGCAAACAATTCAGGAAGGCGTGACTTTTGGATATGATGTTGCCCGCGTGAATGATTTTAGCGGAGACGGCATTTATATTTCAAATTATGATCAACTTGGAAACATCGACTGCTCTTTGTATGCTGGAATTGTTTTGGATGAATCGTCGATCCTAAAAAACTTTGAAGGCAAAACCAAGACGCTGATTATTGACTCGTTTAGAAACACGCCATACAAACTCGCTTGCACTGCCACCCCGTCACCAAACGACCCGATGGAGATCGGCAATCACTCCGACTTTTTGGATGTAATGACTTACAATGAAGTGCTTGCAATGTATTTCGTTCACGACGGCGGAGAAACGGCAAAATGGAGATTGAAAGGCCATGCCACAAGCGCGTTTTGGAAATTCATTTCATCATGGGCTTTGATGTTTTCAAACCCTGCCGATATTGGCTTTACCGCCAAAGGTTATGATTTGCCTAATCTCAATTTTATCGAAGAGCAAATAAAAACCACCCACCGGAACAATGGTCTTTTGTTCAACGACATTGCAGTGAGTGCAACTAATTTCAATCAGGAACTGCGGTTAACACTTGTTGATCGCCTTTCAAAAGTTGCTGAGATTGTTAACGCCTCTGATGAAAACTTTATCATCTGGATAAAGCAGGATGCAGAGGGCGAAGAATTGCGTAAACTTATTCCTGGCGCAATTGAGGTAAAAGGCAGCGATAAACAAGACTACAAAGAAAACAAGCTTTTGGGTTTTGCAAATAATGAATTTCGGGTTTTGATTACCAAATCCAAGATTGCACAATTTGGCCTGAATTATCAAAACTGCCACAACCAAGTATTTGCAGGGCTTGACTTTTCCTTTGAGGGCTTATATCAGTCAATCCGCCGCTCCTACCGCTTTGGGCAAAAGCACGAGGTCAATATCTGGATTGTCACCACTGACACCATGCAGAACGTTATTAACTCAATCCGCACAAAACAAACTCAATTCGAGAAAATGCAAACTGAAATGGCTAAATATGTCTGCGCCGAAATGACCCATGAGCGCGAAGAAATCCAATTTGATCAATCGCAAAATGAATGGTACGACATCCAGCGTGGTGATTGTGTTCAACTTATCGCAAACGTACCGGATGAAAGCGTAGGTTTTTCGGTATTCAGCCCACCTTTTGCGGAGCTTTACACCTATTCCAGCCATATTGAGGACATGGGAAATTCAAAGGATTACAAAGAGTTTATGTTGCAGTTTGGATTTTTGGTAAAAGAATTGCACCGGGTAATTAAGCAAGGGCGTAACGTTGCTGTACATTGTATGGACTTACCAATTCAGAAAGGTAAAGAGGGTTTTATTGGTCTGCGGGACTTTTCAGGAATGATTTTGCGCCTTTTTGAAGAATCTGGTTTTATATACCACAGCCGGGTAACAATCTGGAAGGATCCAGTTGTGGAAATGCAGCGCACAAAGGCACTCGGATTGCTACATAAGCAGATCAAAAAAGACTCCACTATGAGCCGGGTAGGTATTCCTGATTATGTTTTGATTTTCCGCAAAGATGGCGACCGTACCGACCCTGTAACGAATACAGATTTGCCCGTTGATTTGTGGCAAAAATACGCATCTCCTGTTTGGATGGACATAAACCAAAGTGATACTTTGCAGGGATTCCAGAAAGCACGGGATGAACGCGACGAAAAGCACATTTGCCCGCTTCAACTGCCAGTAATCGAAAGGTTGGTGCATTTGTATACCAATAAGGGCGACACTGTTTTAACTCCATTTATGGGCATTGGTTCTGAGGTATATCAATCTGTGAAGATGGGGCGCAAAGGAATCGGGTTTGAGTTGAAGAAATCATACTTTGAGCAAGCGAAGAAAAATGTAGCTGCCGCCGTTTTGGCTAAAGCGCAAGCAGAATTATTTTAGATTGGTAATTTGGCGGGGCATCTGCGCCCCTCTTTTAAATCCTCAACAATGAACCGTGAACAATTCGCCGCTGCACTCAAAGACCTCCACGCCCCGCTTCAACGCCAGCAGATACGCACCAATGCCATAGGCAAGGCAAAGGGATGGAATAGCAAGGAATACGCTGCTGAGTT
>JAKQJQ010000108.1 GCA_029561105.1 Bacteroidota bacterium | reverse complement strand
CAAATCCTTATCGGATATTTTTGAGGGTTGCCAACTTTCCTGATAGTCGCCGCGTTCCTGTCTGTGGCCGATGGGTGCGCAGAAAAGCGTCGGGTTGTTATTTTGGGTCACCGTAAGTAAAGTGATTTCTGAATGGAAGTTGACGAACGCCTCGACAATGACTTCAACGACGTCGCCACGCGAGCCTTCTACCGCATAATTCCAGGCTTTTGAAATGTCACCTTCAGATTTGATTGTAGATTGGCCTTTGCCGGATGACGACATCAGCGGTTTGACGACACAAGGAATACCCACTTCTGCGACGGCTTTATGTAATTCCTCCGAAGTAGTTGCGTAACGGTAATTCGCCGTGCGCAAACCCAGTTCTTTTGAGGCAAGGTCGCGAATTGCTTTTCGGTTCATGGTAAAGTTGGCCGCTTTGGCCGATGGCACGACGGTTATGCCTTGCTGTTCATAATCGTAAAACCGTTCGGTTCTAATGGCTTCTATTTCTGGGACGATAAAATCGGGTTGGTGTTTGGCCACTATACGGTCTAGCGCGTCGCCGTCTAGCATGTTGATGACTTCAAAGCCGTGGGCGACTTGCATGGCCGGTGCGTTTTCATAACTGTCTACCGCGATGACGGTTTGCCCGATGCGTTGGGCGGCGATGGTGAATTCTTTTCCGAGTTCGCCTGATCCTAAAAGGAGTATTTTCTTCATTATACGAGTGTTGTTGTAGTTCAAAGTTCGTTGTTCTTTTGTTCAACATTGGCGCCGCCTGTTCACAAAGATCGGTTCAATTTGTTTTTGAACGTCCAACAACGAACAACGAATTTTGAATTGTGAACGGGTGCCCGCGTTAGGGATTATCTCATCAGTTAATATTTTTTATAGGAATTCGATGAATTATATTTGAGGCGGTATCCTTTTTAGCTACGGCCCGAGGGCAAAGCCCGAACTGGCATAGCAAAAAGATAAAGCCGAAAGCCCGGCGCTTGCGCAACGCCCAACAATTTAAAATTGTCTAACGACCTGTTCGCTAATGCTCGAGTCAACATTTAAAATTTAAAATAAAAAAAGCCCCGAGAAAAATCGGGGCGTATGTATTAAGCTAAAACTTCCTTGATCCTCCTGATGGCCTCGGTGAGCAAATCTTCGCTCGTGGCGTAAGAGATGCGGATGCAGTCGGGGTTGCCGAATGCGTCGCCGGTGACGGTGGCTACGCCTGCTTCGGCGAGCAAATACAT
>JAKQJQ010000093.1 GCA_029561105.1 Bacteroidota bacterium | reverse complement strand
GGCCGAGCTCAATCAGGAGCTTTTTGATAAATTGTTCGGGCCGGGAAATGTAAGCTCGGTTGAGGAAATAAAGGCGAAAATCAAGGAAGATGCAGAGAAGCAATTCGAAACACAAGCCAACCAGAAGTTCCTCAATGATGTTACCGAGTCTTTGTTGAGCACCACCAAATTCGATCTTCCATCCGACTTCCTGAAAAGGTGGATTCAAACGGTAGGAGAAACGACTTTGACGGCCGAACAGGCAGAAGCAGAGTACGCACGTTCTGAAAACGGCTTGCGCTACCAACTCATCGAAGGCAAAATCATGAACGAAAACAAACTCCAGATCACTTTCGAGGATTTGAAATCGTTTACTGCCGGTATGATCCGCCAGCAAATGGCGCAATTCGGGCAGATGAACCCAACAGAAGAAGACGTAGAAGGCATCGTGGCACGCGTACTTTCTAACCAGGAAGAGGTGAAACGCTTGTCAGACCAAGTAATGCACGAAAAAATGCTCAACTTGTTCAAGGACAAAGTGAAAGCGAAAACGAAAGAGGTTTCTTACCAGGATTTCATCGCGGCCTCTTACGGAGAGTAGGTTTTAAAAATATTTTACTATATTTACGGCGTCGGATGCTGATCCGGCGCCTTTTCTATTAAAAAATAGCTATAAAATACCATGAACTACGGAAAAGACACGAGAGCTTCGCTCGAACTGGCGAAGCAATTCAAGAAATTTGCTACCAAACACCACGGTGTTAACAATATGTACTACGACAAAATCGTAGGAGCCATGACACCAACGGGAATGACGCCATACATCATCGAAGAACGCCAATTGAATATCTCGCAACTCGACGTATTCTCGCGCCTGATGATGGATCGCATCATTTTTCTAGGAACCGGAATCGACGACCAAATCGCCAACATCGTCCAGGCGCAGTTGCTCTTTTTGGAAAGTGCCGATGCATCAAAAGACATTCAGATTTACCTCAATTCCCCAGGCGGAAGCGTTTACGCAGGCCTCGGAATTTACGATACCATGCAATACATCAAACCCGATGTAGCAACGATTTGCACCGGAATGGCCGCTTCAATGGGTGCTGTTTTGTTGTGTGCCGGAGCTGCCGGAAAACGTTCGGCTTTGCCACATTCACGCGTGATGATTCACCAACCATCGGGTGGCGCACAAGGTGTAGCTACCGATATGGAGATCAACCTTCGCGAAATGCTCAAACTCAAAGAAGAACTCTACAAGATCATCTCGAACCACTCGGGACAATCCTACGATAGGGTGCACAAAGACAGCGAGCGCGATTATTGGATGAAAGCCGACGAAGCCAAAGAATACGGCATGATCGACGAGGTTTTAAGAAGAAGCTAATTATTTTCAGATACAGATTGCCCCACTCCTCTTCAACCTAAAAGAAAAAAAATGGCAAAAGAAATATTGGATTGCTCGTTTTGCGGTCGTAAAAAACCCGAAACCAATCTATTAATCGCCGGTATCAATGCCCACATCTGTGACAAATGCATTGAACAGGCCCACGGCATTGTGCTTGAAGAACTCAAGACCAATGGAAATTCCAAGCTCGCGGCCGATTTGGTCCTCAAAAAACCCAAAGAAATCCGCGCTTTCCTTGACCAGTACGTTATCGGTCAGGATCAAACCAAAAAAGTCATGGCGGTTGCCGTCTACAATCACTACAAACGCCTGATGCAACAACAGTTGGGCGACGACGTAGAGATTGAGAAAAGCAACATCATCATGGTCGGGCAAACCGGAACCGGAAAAACACTGGTGGCCAAAACCATCGCAAAAATGCTTGACGTTCCTTTGGCCATCGTGGACGCGACGGTTTTAACAGAAGCGGGTTACGTAGGCGAAGACGTAGAATCCATACTCACCCGATTGCTCCAAGCCGCCGACTACGACGTCACCAAGGCCGAACGCGGCATCGTTTTCATTGACGAAATCGATAAGATTGCGCGCAAAAGTGACAACCCGTCGATCACGCGAGACGTGTCGGGAGAAGGTGTCCAGCAAGCGCTCTTGAAATTGCTCGAAGGAACCGTGGTGAACGTTCCGCCAAAAGGAGGACGAAAGCATCCCGACCAAAAATTCGTCGAAGTCAACACCAAAGACATTTTGTTTATCGCCGGAGGAGCTTTCGACGGCATTGAACGGGTTATTTCTAAGCGTTTGAACCGTCAGGCAGTGGGTTACAGCACTTCTAAAAACGCCGATAATATCGATAAGGACAACCTGTTGCAATACATCATCCCAAAGGACATCAAGGATTTTGGCTTGATTCCCGAGATTATTGGGCGTTTGCCGGTACTCACGCACATGGATCCACTCGATCGCGAAACCTTACGGGCGATTTTGACCGAGCCAAAAAATGCGCTCATCAAACAGTACCAAAAGCTATTCGCTATGGACGATGTGGATTTCAATATAACAGAAGAAGCACTCGATTTCATCGTAGAAAAAGCACTCGAATACAAACTCGGAGCACGCGGTTTGCGTTCCTTGTGCGAAGCCATCCTTACCGACGCGATGTACGATTTGCCAACTTCAGAAGAGAAAATCCTGCGCATCGATCGCGATTATGCCAAAGATACTTTGAGCAAAAATCTATTGAAGCGTTTGGAAATAGCTTCATAAGGTTATTTGACAACAATAAAAAATCCCGTCTCTTGAGGCGGGATTTTTGTTTTTACACGGTTGGGTTATTTGAGCAAACTGCCACCTTGCTTGACTTTTTCGGTATTGATGTCGGTGTTTTCCTTGTCCAGTTTTAGGTTTCCGAAGTTGTAGGTGAGGGAAACCCTAAAATTTCTCGAATCCTGTTTCTGGTAAAATTGCGTCTCGATATTGGTAGACGAGACCAGCGCGTTCACCTCATTTTGGTTGAACACATCAAAACAATGCAAGCCAATCTTGAGGTTTTTGTTCATGAAGTCCTTGTTGAACGATATGTCGAACTGTTGGATGGGTTTCTGGATCTTGTAGATTTCCCAGGTTCCGCCTTGCGGGAGAATGAAATAACTCATTGAATTCTTGATGCCCCAAGGCAAAATCAATTGCGATTGTGCCGAGTAATTCCAGATGGGTTGCGCCTTGAACGAAAAATTGTAACCTTCGGTCAACGATTTGATGTAGTTGATGTTGATGAACACATAGTTCATCTTATCCATATCGGCCATACGTTTCTGAAACTCATCCTTGCCTTTGGTGAAATAGTCAATTGGAATCGGGAACGACAAAAACGCGCTCATCGTCTTGAATTTATCAAACTGCTGGAACGTGGTGATGCTGCGCAATTCGCCTGGGTTCGCATCAAACAGGAACATATTATTGTCTTTGGCCACCGTATAATTCGCACCGAGCTGTACAAACTGGAAGGCCGATAACTTCACTTCGTAATTGTCGAAAAAAGTGGGTTTCAAGAATGGATTTCCCTTCGAGTTGTTGTATTGGTCGGGTGCCGAACTCGTGTTGGGGTCGAGTACAAAGTAATTGGGCTGCGAGATTTTTCGCGAGTACGACGCGCTCAGGTTCATGTTTTCATTAAATTCATATAACGCGCTTACGGTGGGAAACAGATTGCTATTGGTGTATTTGATAGGCGTGGCAGTGGTGCTGGCGTTTCGGTCGATGTGGAAATTCTCATAACGCAAGCCCAGTGTAAAATTGAACTTCTTGATTTTCTTGCGCGCTTCGGCATAAAAGGCCAGGTTGCGTTCTTTGTAATCAAAGTCGATTGTGTTGCTGTTGATTGCGGTCGTGGTTCCGGAACTGTAGATCCCATTATCTTCTACCTCAATATTGTTGAATTTTCCACCGGTGTTGATTGAGAACTGATATTTTTCAAACGGGAAAGCAAAATCGTATTTGAGGTAATAATTCGTGAGGTTGAGGTCGACGTTTGCGTTGTTGTAACTGTCTGCCGCGTTGGCGCCACTGATGGGATTCTTATCAAAGAAATTCGAGAATGCCGTCACATCCAAAGTCCTGCCCAGCGTGTCGAGTTTGGTTTTGTACTGCAGCGAAATCTCATGGTTATTGCTTTTTTCCTTGGTCACGCCTTGGTTGAAGTAGTTGATGCCGGCGGCTTGGGTTCCGGTACCGATGGTTGATGCGTCAAAAGTTTCACGGTTGTTGCCCAAATTGAAGTTGTAGTTGAACAACAGGTTCGACTTTTGGCTCAGTTTGTAATTGAGTCCGCTGCGGAAGTAGAAATTGCGCCACGTATTGAGGCTGAGTCTTTTCTGGTCGAGGCTTTCATAAGTCGGGAAAGTCGTAAACACCTGTTTGTTGCGCGAGCGCTGTTCGCCGTCGATGTAATTGTAGCCGATCATCGTTTGCCAACTCAGGTTTTTCTCCTTGCCGTTCATCAAAATCTGTGGGCTCGGTTTCTGGTATTTGTTGAAGTTGTAATTGATATTGAAACTCGCGTTGATGCCCTTGAGCCGTTTGGTACTCGTGACGATATTAATAACTGAACCGCTCGAATTGGCATCAAAAGCCGCACCCGGATTGTAAATCAGTTCTACCTTTTCAATCGCGCCGGCGGGTAAGGTAGACAGGTAATTTTGCAGATCGGTACCGCTCAGCGTGCTTGGCGCACCGTCTATGTAAATGGCGACCGCTTTGCCGTTGAGGGTTAAGCTTCCTGTAGGCGAGGTAATCACACCGGGCAACTTTTTGACCGCGTCCATACTCGAGCCGCTGTTGAGCATGGCGTTGTTCTTGACATCGATGGTGGTCTTGTCAGAATCTACTTTGATGTACTGCCTTTTGTTGCCGTAAATCGTAATTTCGCTAAGCTCGTTGGTCTTTGGTGTGGGAATACTGTCTTTGGCTTGCGGAGCTACCGCTGTTTTTGGGTTTTCCTGCGCGAATAGCACAGCTGTGGTCAGTAGGCCGACCGTAAGGAATAGTGATTTCATGGGTGATTTGATTGATGATTTTCTCCGCTACGCTCCGAACAATTCGGCTGCGCCTCGGGTGATGATTACCCGTAAGACCACTTTCATCCCTAAATGTTACAGTTTTGGATAATTTCTCAAGAAGTTTTTTGGCTAGGAGATTCCGTTGCCGATTTTTCGCAAATCCCGCGTGGCCCACATTTCATGCGGTGCGGTCCGCAAGACGATGCGATACAGGTGATTAGAAAAATGCAGACAATCACTTTCATATTATTTGACGCTTAGTTGCATGCCTTTGAGTTGTTCAAGATAGTCCCGCTGGTTGGAAAGCCTCGGGATTTTGTGCTGGCCGCCGAGTTTATCCTGTTCTTTGAGCCAGTCGTAAAACAGTCCGGGTCGTGCCACCTGTAATACCAACGGGTTCAATGTCATGTTATTGTATCGTTTGGCCTCATAGTCAGAATTGAGCGATTGCAAGGTCTCGTCGAGAATCTTTTGGAAAGTTTCTGTGTTTTCGGGCGTTTTCTTGAACTCGATAATCCACTCGTGCGCGCCTTTTTCCTTGTCTTTCATAAAAATCGGGGCCACGGTATAATCGACGATCTCACTATTGGTAAGTTCGCAGGTTCTGGCGATGGCGCGATCGGTGTTCTCTACCATGAGTTCTTCACCAAATACGTTGATGTGGTGTTTGGTGCGTCCCGTCACGCGGATTCGGTACGGATTCAGCGAGGTGAAACGTACTGTATCGCCCACCAGATAACGCCACAAACCCGAGTTGGTGGTAATGACGATAGCGTAATTTTTATGCAATTCGACCTCCGATAATCGGATGGCTTTCTCTTGCCCGGTGCCAAAAACGTCCATAGGGATGAATTCGTAGAAAATACCGTAGTCGAGCATCAGCAATAAATCATTCGAGTTGTTCAAATCCTGAATGGCAAAAAAACCTTCCGACGCATTGTAGATCTCATAATACTGAAACTCGTTTCGCGGCAGTATTTTCTTGTATTGTTCCCGATACGGGTCAAAGCTCACGCCACCGTGAAAGTACACCTCGAGGTTGGGCCAGATGTCAAATAGGCTCTGTTTGTCGTTTTCTTCCAGCACTTTGTGCAGCAGGACGAGCATCCACGAAGGCACGCCCGCAAAACTTGTTACATTTTCATTCTTCGCTTCTTTGATGATGGCCGGAATCTTGGCTTCCCATTCGCTCATCAAAGAAACGCGGCTACTGGGAGTACTGCTGAATTCGGCCCAGATGGGCATATTCTCAATAAGGATCGCCGACAAATCACCAAAGTACGTATTGTTGTTTTCATAGATCTGCGAACTGCCGCCTAGGCGCAAGCTCTTGCCGATAAATAGATTGGAATCCTCGTTGTCGTTGAGGTACAAACACAACAAGTCCTTGCTGCCTTTGTAATGGCAATCCTCGAGTGCTTCGTTGCTTACCGGGATGAATTTGCTTTTGGCGTTGGTAGTACCGCTGGATTTGGCAAACCACTTGATGGGCGTGGGCCAGAAAATATTTTGTTCGCCCTGACGGGTTTTTTCAATCAACGGTTGCAAGTCTTCATAGGTTGAGATTGGAACCCGTTCGTTAAAAGTCTGATAGGAACGGATGGTGAAAAAATCGTAATTTCTGCCTACAAGTGTGCCTTCTGATAAGCGAATCAGGTTCATCAGCAGTTCTTCCTGGACTTCGTTGGGGTATTTCAAGAACAACTCCATTTGGTGGATGCGCTGTTTTAAAACCCACGAAGCGATAGAATTGATTATTGGTAGTGGCATAGGATTGTTCGTTATTTTACACCTTCGGATTTGAAAAAATCAGGTGCAAATCCATAACTTTACGACTTTACCAAAAGTAAGAAAAAAATACAAAAATCCTAGACTGCAAATGACTTATCAGGGTATCCTTTCTAAAATGCCTACCGAACCGGGCGAGCCAATCCAGTATTATCTCGTTTTTGAAGACAGCTTCCTCAACCTCAATCAAATGCTGGGTAAGGAAATGGAAATTCATTTTGAAGGTTATCAATGCCTCAACTGCAGAAAGAAAAAGAAAATCTACAGGCAAGGTCATTGTTATGATTGTTTTTATGCCAGTCCGTCGGTTGGAGATTGGATCATGAAGCCCGAACTCAGCACCGCGCACCTGGGTATCGCCGACCGTGATCTCGAGTACGAATCCAAAGTGCAATTGCAACCACATATTGTCTACCTGGCGTCATCAAGCGAAGTCAAAGTAGGAGTGACGCGCAAAACCCAGATGCCCACGCGTTGGATCGACCAGGGTGCCGAGCAAGCCATCGCCATCCTCGAAGTGCCCAACCGCTACCTCGCCGGCATCACCGAAGTCGCGCTTAAAAACCATTTCGCCGACAAGACCAATTGGCGCAAGATGCTCACCAATGACATCATTCTCGCCGACCTCGCCGACCATCGACTCAAACTCCAGAACCTGCTGCCCGACGAAGTAAAGGATTTCTTCATCGCTGATAAGGTTGATTTGTATGAATTGCAGTATCCGGTTTTAGCCTATCCCAAAAAGGTAAACAGCCTGAATCTTGAAAACACACCGCACCATAAAGGAAAGCTCATTGGAATCAAAGGACAGTATTTGATCTTTGAAGACGGGACCGTGTTTAATGTAAGGGCGTATGAAGGTTATGCGGTTCGGATTGAATTGTAATCTACATTCAATCGTTAACAGTTGATGCAGAAATTCTGCTTTTGCGATATAATCAGAATTCGTATCTTACCTTCAGGGAAGGGGGAATAATGGCCCTAAGAAATTTTCGGAAATTCGTAAATGCAGAAAAACTGTATACTTTGTTAAAGATAGAATTCGCAAAATTTACTGCATAATAAAGGCAGCTCAGTTCTAATTTGTAGCAGTTTGCGAAGACTTTTGAAACCAACAAAAAGCCCGAAATCAATCGGGCTTTATTTTATTCTTTTTTCTTCTTACCAAACAGGCCGTTGAGCAATTCCCCGGCTTTCTGTTTCACATCATCCTTAACCGGTTTCTTGGTTTTTGAGGTGTCGCTTTTCGTGGCATTATTGAGCACATCCGTCAAAGCCGATGTGCCTTGCTTCACGAGTTTTTCTTTTTGTTGCTTCACCAATTGATTGGCCAGGGCGGTCGTGGCGCTTTTGATATCGGTCGTAATTTTTGGATTTTTGAAATTGCCCGTCAACACGGCGTTTACAGGGATATTTTCGAGTTTAGCAGATTCTGCTGGAGTCAATTTCGAAATCAATTTGTTGGCTTCGGTTCCGAGGTATTTGGCCGGAACATCGAACTTGAGGTTGTAATTCATATTCTGGTCAAAACCGTGTTGCCCGGCAATATCGACTTTGATGTCCTGGTATTTGAGCGTAAAGGGTTTGAGGTTGACTTTGCCGTTCTCGAAAGTAAGCGCCGCTTTGAGATCGTTGAGATTGAGCTTTTTGAGATCGATGAATTTAACGTTGTCGTCGAGTTTATTGAGCAATTCAGAATTGCTCGAATTCACCGTCGTCGACAGCAATTGTCCAATCAAATTACCAGAAAGGCTGTTGACATCGGGTGTCATTTCCTTCGCATCGAGATTGCCCGAGACATTAATTGTCGTGTTGAGTTTCCCATTGATTACACCCGCAATCGGCGCGATTTTTTTCATCATGTCCAATTGCGTAAAAGTTTGTTGGATGTCAACGCCATTCATGCCCAATTTCATATTAAAAACCGGGATTTTGGCTTTGGTCGACACATCGCCATCGGCAGCAATTTGGCCACCGAATATACCCGATTTAACGTTTTGCAGCGTTACTTTCTGGTCCTTGATGGTAATTTTTCCCGATACATTCTTCATATTGAGGTTGTCGTATAACACCGTATTGGCTTTTGCTGTAAGCGAGCAGTTCAGGAAGGCCGGCACTTTCACCGCTTCTTTTGGTTTCTCGGTGGCTGTGGCGGGTTTTTCAGGACTCATGAAATCAGCCACGGCAAATTGGTTAGACATTATATTGAAATTCCCTTTGAGTTCCTGGTCCTTGAACATAAATCCAAGGAAGTTTTCCAGTACGCCATTGACTTTCATGTCGGTTTTCCCCGTCGTCAAATCGAGTTCCTGCAGATTGATGCGTGTGTTGGTGAATTGCACTGCGGCTTTGTTGATGTTCATCGGCTTGCCGTCGTCGGGTGTGTATTTGAATCCGGTTAAGGTAAGATTTCCGGAGTTCTGCATTTTTTCATAGGCGTTTTCCTCCACCGATTTCATATCGAACTTTGTATCGATGTCGGCTATCAAAAGCCCCGAAAGCGGCACTTTTAATTTCACCGGATAGGCTTTAGATACATTGCCCAAATTGATGGTTCCCTTTAGCGCGGCATCCACCAACGGATTTTCCGAAACATTCCTGATGTTGGCCTTGGCATTGAAAATGTCCTGGTCAATCCTAAACGACAGTTTGTCGAGGTTCACGTAAGTATCATTCATTGCGCCGGTTTCGTTGATAATTTTGGTATCGATTACAATACTTTGCACCGATTTGGGCAGGTTCGGGTATTGAAAAGAAGCGTTGTTCGACGCAATGGCCAGGGTGAATTTAGGCACGGTCGTGTCCGAAGACAAACCTTTTGCAAAGCCCGAAACCGTAAAATCTCCGGTAGTTTTCACATCTTTCAGACTTCCGGAATAAGCCGACGGAATGAGTCCGAGGAAATTCTCGAAACTCGAAGTAGGCGTCTTAAACGTCAAATCGTATTGTTGTCCGGCTTCGACAAGCTGGATGAAACCATCAAACTCGAGCGGCAATTTGTTGATGAGAGCCTTGTTCTGTTTGAAGGTGTATTTGCTTTGGTCGAGGTCGATTCCCAGAACGGCATCGAGTGTAAGCGCCACCTTGTTCATGTAGTTGGTCTTGTCCATCCACATGGAGACTTTGGCGGTAGATTTGGTGTTGAGGTCGAGTTTAGATGCTGCAAAATCGCCCGTTCCCGAATGGTTCAAACTATCGATGACCATCTTGACCTTGGAGCGCTCGTCGTAATATTTAAATCGTAAATTCTCGACTTTATACTCGTTAACCTTGAGCGAGAGCGGGTCGCTTTTGCCATCGCTGGGTTTATCGTCCTTAAGTGCGATGTCAAAATTACCCACGCCGTCTTTGTTGAAAAGGATGTTGACCTTGCCGTTTTTGGTAGAGAACGCTTCAATTTTCATGGGCTCGTCTTTGCCTTTAAACAATTCCTTGATCGACATTTTGAGGTTTACTTCGCCAAAAGAAACCAGCGTATCACCTTCAAATGGCGCTTTATTGATAATCAACAATTTATCGACAGTGACGTTGGCTTGCGGGAAACTTTTGAACAAACTCAAATCGGCATCTTCAAATGATACTTTGGCATCCACTTTTTCATTGATGGCCTCGGCAATCTTGGCTTTGATCGCGCCCTGAAAGAAGATTGGGATGGCAAACAATGAAAGCACCAACAGTAAAATAACGATTCCGGTGATTTTTAAAATTTTCTTGATCATGGTAAATGGATTGTAGGTTGATAACGTGAAAGTACGACTATTTGGTGTTAACGAATGTTCAATTCATAAGGCAAGGCCGCTTGTATGCCTTTTCGCGCCTGTGTTTTTCTGATCTGTTCTATAATTTTGTAATTCTCTTCGCCGATTTCCTCTCGTAACAAGGTTTCTTTCGTCTTTGCGAAAGGCAGCCCCATTTCGCCCAATAAGTCCTCAAAATTCTTCTCGTAGGTTGGGAAATTGACGGTACGGTAGTCTTTGACTTTAACGAGTTTGGCCGCGTACGCCAACGCTTCATCCATTCCTCCGATTTTGTCTACCAGACCAATCTTCAGCGCATCCGAGCCAGACCAGACGCGGCCTTGTGCAATCGCATCTACTTGTGCAAAACTCATTTTACGGCCGGCCGCCACGCGGTTGACAAAAGTGGTGTAGATTTTTTCTACGCCCGCCTGGGTAAATACGCGGAATTTTTCGTCCATCGGGAGGAACAAGCTATAATCGGCGGCGTTGTCATGCGTGCGAACCTGTTGGGTATGAATACCCATTTTTGTGGTCAGTCCGTTAAGGTTGGGCAGCATGCCAAAAACCCCAATCGACCCGGTAATGGTATTGGATTCGGCAAAAATCTGGTTGGCGTTGCACGCAATGTAATAACCGCCTGAAGCAGCGAGATTGCCCATAGATACCACCACGGGTTTTACCTTTTTAGTCAGTTCTATCTCGCGCCAGATTAGGTCAGACGTTAGTGCGTTTCCGCCAGGAGAATCGATGCGCAATACGATGGCTTTGATGTTTTCGTCTTTTCGTGCATCCTGCAAAGAGCGTCGCATAGACCCTTCGCCTATGGTGTTGATTCCGCCTTCGCCGCTGGTGATTTCGCCTTGTGCGTAAATGACGGCAATTTTATCATCTACCGAGAAATCCTTGGCGGTGGTCGCTACTTTTTCGGCATAATCGAGTATCGCAATCTTGTTGTACGGCTCCTCTTTTTCTACTTTGAGTATTTTTCGGATGTCGCTGTGGTAGACGTCTTCATAAACCACTTTGTCGACCAGTCCGTTGGCTTTGGCCATTTCTGGCGTATGGGCGAGTTGTCCGTTGGCGATCTCGTTGAGTCTGGCAACCGGGATTTGTCGACTTTTAGAAATATCGGAGGCGACAGCATTCCAAACCGATTGGAGTAACGTGCCAATCTGCTCGCGGTTGGCGGGGCTCATTTCGTTTTCAAGGAACGGTTCAACGGCACTTTTGTATTTGCCGTGGCGGATGATTTCCATCTTGACGCCGTATTTATCCTGGAAATCCTTGAAGAACATCAGTTCTGTTGACAGGCCTTTGAACTCGAGTTCACCCACCGGATTCAGGTAAATATTGCTTGCGACCGAGTTGAGGTAATATTCTTTTTGCGTAAAATAATTGGCGTAAGCGAAGACGAATTTGCCCGATTTCCTAAAATCAGCGAGTGCCTTGCGGAGCGACTGGATTTGAGCAACACCCAGATTCGACTGATCGTTGAGGATTGAGATGCCTTTGATGTCACTGTCTGTTTTGGCATTTTCGATGGCGCGGATGACATCCGATAGACCGTCATGGCGCGCATCGAAATAATCAAAATCTTTGTAGTTGAATTTGCCGCCATAGTCGTTACTTACTTTAGATAAATCGAGTTCGATGACCGAGTTTCGCTTGACCTCGACGGTGTCGGATCCGCCACCAAACAAAGCGGCAATGAGGATGATTCCAAAAAAACAAATCATGCAGAAAACGAAAATTCCGATGACCGTGGCGAGTATATTTCCTAAAAATTTCATTCTTATTTTTTAAGTTATGGGTTAGGATAGTGCCTGTTTTTGAACAAAAATAAACTTATTAACAGACGTCGCAAATATACTCCTATTCAAAATTCTTTTAGTTAATTTGTGGTTAATATGAACTACCAGCATCAAGTCATCCTCTCCATCGGAAGCAACCAGGGCAATCGTTTGCAGCATATTGAATCGGCAATTGCTTCCATTCACCAAGAAGTTGGGACCGTTGTAAAAGTGTCCAG
>JAKQJQ010000091.1 GCA_029561105.1 Bacteroidota bacterium | reverse complement strand
TTTTGTGAGCGCGGTTCCTACCGCCAGTTCCGTCGTCTTAAACAACTTAACCTGGAATTTCACCAATTTAATGCCTTTTGAAAACAGGAGTGTTTTTGTCACCTTAAACGTCAACGCGCCAACAGAAACGCCAGCCGTTAACATTGGAGACATTTTGAACTTTACCGCTTCTATCACGCCGATTGCTGGCGATGAGTTGCCATTAGACAATACGTTTTCCTACCATCAAATTGTCGTGGGATCGTTTGATCCAAATGACATCACTTGCATTGAAGGCGATGCTGTTCCCGATTCTGAAATTGGAAAATACCTCCACTACGTAGTCAACTTTGAAAACACCGGAACCGCCGCCGCGCAGAGTGTCGTCGTTAAACTTGAAATCAATCCTGCTGAGTTTGACATTAGCTCTTTGCAATTAATGAACGCTTCGCATGAAGTCCTGGCGCAAATCAGAAATAACGTGATCGAATTTAAATTTGCCAACATCAACTTACAACCATCGGCCGGAGATCCTCCTGTAGGCGGGCACGGAAGCATCCTGTTTAAAATGAAATCGCAATCGAGCCTGAACGCCGGATCGGTCGTAACCAACAAAGCCGGTATTTATTTCGATTACAATTTCCCGATTGAAACCAATGATGCCCGAACCACTTTTGCGCTGTTAAGCAAAGGCGATTTTACGAAGGATGACAGCGTCAAGGTGTATCCAAATCCCGCTAAAGACGTAGTGCGAATTGATTGCGACACCGAAATCCAAAGCGTTGAATTGTATGACATCCAAGGTCGGGTACTCGAAATCAATACCGAAAATAAGAAGAACACCCAACTTGATCTTTCTGCCAAAAGCAAAGGCGTTTACTTTTTGAGTATCCAAACCAAGAAAGGTAAAAATGTCCAGAAAGTCATCAAAGAATAATAATTTTAAGTTGAATTTAATTTTGAAAAATCCCCGTTGGGTTCTGCAACGGGGATTTTTTTTGCTTTTCGTCTTTTATTCAACTGATAACCATACTGCCAGACTACATCTCAGGTCAACTTTTGACTTTTGACTTTCGACTTTCGACTTTCGACTACCTACTCAAATACATTTTCCGTCTCGAATACAACTCATAAAACTGGTCGTCCTTCAAATCGTCTATAAACAAAATGCTTTCACCCGTCGATTTCATTTCAGGGCCAAGTGCCTTGTTGACATTCGGGAACTTGCTGAAGGAAAACACGGGTTGTTTGATCGCATAGCCTTTGAGTTGCGGGTTAAAAGTAAAATCGGTGACCTTATTCTCGCCGAGCATCACCTTGGTCGCGTAATTCACATACGACTCGCCATACGCTTTGGCGATAAACGGAACGGTACGCGACGCGCGCGGATTGGCCTCGATGATATAAACCGTATCGTCCTTAATCGCAAATTGGATGTTGATCAAACCCACCGTTTGCAAAGCGAGCGCGATTTTCTTGGTATGGTCCTTAATCTGCTGCATCACAAACTCCCCAAGGTTAAACGGCGGAAGCGTTGCATTCGAGTCGCCCGAGTGGATGCCGCACGGCTCGATGTGTTCCATGATCCCAATGATGTAAACGTTCTCGCCATCACAGATTGCATCGGCTTCGGCTTCTATCGCTCCGTCAAGGTAATGGTCTAGAAGCAGCTTATTTCCGGGAATATTTTTAAGCAAATCAATCACGTGCTCCTCAAGTTCCTGTTTGTTGATGACGATTTTCATGCCTTGCCCGCCGAGTACATACGATGGGCGCACGAGCAACGGAAAATCCAAAACATCAGCCAAAGCGCTTGCCTGGTCGGCATTTTCGGCCACGCCAAATTTTGGGAATGGGATTTTAAGTTGGGTTAAAAGTTCAGAGAACCTACCGCGGTCTTCGGCCAAATCGAGCGCGTCAAAAGAAGTCCCGAGGATTTTGATGCCGTATTTCGACAATTTCTCGGCGAGTTTCAAAGCCGTTTGCCCGCCCAATTGCACAATCACGCCTTCGGGCTTCTCATGGCGGATGATGTCGTAGATGTGTTCCCAGAAAACAGGCTCAAAGTAGAGTTTATCGGCCGTGTCAAAATCGGTGGAAACCGTTTCGGGATTGCAGTTGATCATGATGGTTTCGTAACCGCATTCCTTTGCAGCAAGTACGCCATGCACGCACGAATAATCGAACTCGATGCCTTGCCCGATGCGGTTTGGGCCCGATCCGAGAACGACCACTTTCTTTTTGTCAGAAACAATACTTTCGTTGGCGACGTATGTCGCGCCATCCGCAGTTTCAATTTCGGCTTCAAAAGTCGAGTAATAATAAGGGGTTTGCGCTTTGAACTCCGCAGCGCAAGTGTCTACCAATTTGTACACGCGGTTGATGTTCATCTGTTCGCGCAACTTGTACACCTGGCTTTCCAGACAACCCATCATGTGCGCGATTTGGCGATCGCCGTAGCCTTTTTGCTTGGCTTCGAGCAGTAATTCTTTGGGTAAAGTATCGACCTTGAATTGCGAAATTTCCTTTTCTATAAGATACAATTCCTCGTATTGTCTGAGGAACCACATATCAATTTTGGTGATCTCATGGATGCGCGACAATGGGATTCCCATTTGAATCGCATCGTAAATCACAAACACGCGGTCCCAACTGGCGAAGGTGAGTTTTTCGATGATTTGTTCGTAGCTCTTGTAGCCTTTCCCGTCGGCACCAATACCGTTTCGTTTGATTTCAAGCGACTGCGTGGCCTTGTGCAAAGCTTCCTGGAACGAGCGCCCGATGCCCATCACCTCGCCTACCGATTTCATTTGCAATCCGAGCGTTCTATCAGAACCTTCAAATTTGTCGAAGTTCCAGCGTGGAATCTTCACGATGACGTAATCGAGTGTCGGTTCAAATAGTGCCGATGTCGATTTGGTGATTTGGTTTTGAAGTTCGTCCAG
>JAKQJQ010000065.1 GCA_029561105.1 Bacteroidota bacterium | reverse complement strand
AAAAAAGCCGCTCCAATTGAAGCGGCTTTCATTTATCTGTGATTTAATTACAATTCGAGTACGCTGTTTTCTGCGCCCGCAAACTCATTCCAACGGTAAGAATCGGCTTGGTCGTCGTTGACGAATGTGCCGTCGATCAGGTAGCGGAATTCATAAGAAGCTTCTTTGTTGATGTCAAAAACTCCTTTGAAAGTTCCGTTTTTAAGTTTGCTGAGTTCACCGACCTTTACATCCCAGTTGTTGAAATCACCAACTACTGCTGCTGTATTTGCCTGTTTTGCATCTACGGTGAACGTCACCTTTACGACTGGTTTGGTCTTTATAAATTGTTTCTTAATTGCCATAACTGTTTCATTGTTAGAATTATGCAGCAAAGTAAGGTATTTCATTTCAAACAAATAACAGTCGCAATACGATTTAAGGATATGGCAAAAACTCCAATAAATTATTAGAGAATCGATTTTCTTACACCGTTTTCGGTTGAGAATCCGATTGGCGAAAACCTTTGCATAGTATTGATTCTGTAAAATAAAAATCCCGAATCCTGCACGATTTTGGTGGCAAGATTCGGGATTTCGTTAAAAATTTAATGTATTTATAACTGCGGACCGGCGTTTACCAGACGCTCGCCTTCTTCATTGTCAGTATATTGATTGAAGTTTTTGATGAAAAGAGATGCAAGGTCGTTGGCTTTTTCTGTCCATTCGGAGGTGTTGGCGTAGGTTTGACGCGGATCTAAAATCCCAGAATCGACACCTTCTAAAGCCGTTGGGACGTGGAAATTAAAGATGGGCATTTGTTTCATTTCTGCGTGTTCAATCGATCCGTCTAAAATTCGGTCGATGATGGCACGTGTATCTTTAATAGAAATCCGCTTTCCGGTTCCGTTCCAACCCGTATTGACCATGTAAGCCTGGGCGTTGTGCGCCTCCATTTTCTTGACGAGCTCTTGTCCGTATTGTGTTGGGTGCAATGACAAGAATGCTTTCCCAAAACAGGCCGAAAAAGTTGGTTCTGGTTTGGTCACGCCTCTTTCTGTTCCGGCCAATTTGGCTGTAAACCCTGAAAGGAAATAGTATTTGGTTTGCTCGGGAGTCAATTTAGAAACCGGAGGCATCACGCCAAAAGCATCAGCAGTAAGAAAGATTACCTTGGTGGCGTGTCCGGCTTTTGATACCGGTTTTACAATATTGTGGATGTGGTAAATCGGATAGGAAACCCTGGTGTTTTGGGTCACCGAACCATCTTTGAAGTCGATTTTACCATTTGCATCTACCGTTACGTTTTCAAGTAGTGCATCGCGTTTGATGGCGCCGTAGATATCGGGTTCGTTTTCTTTAGAAAGGTCGATGGTTTTGGCATAACAGCCGCCTTCAAAGTTGAATACGCCGTCATTGTCCCAACCGTGTTCGTCATCTCCGATCAATTCGCGTTTCGGATCGGTCGACAAAGTGGTTTTCCCGGTTCCAGATAAGCCAAAGAACACTGCCACGTCGCCGTCTTTTCCCTTATTTGCCGAACAGTGCATCGAAGCGATTCCCTGCAAAGGCAAATAGTAGTTCATCATAGAGAACAAGCCCTTTTTCATTTCGCCACCGTACCAGGTACCGCCAATAAGTTGCATTTTTTCGGTTAGGTTGAAGGCGATGTACGTCTCAGAATTGAGGTTGTGTGACGCATAGTCTGCAAAACCTTTCTTAGAGGCATTCATTACGACAAAATCGGGCTCGCCATAGTGATCGAGTTCTTCTTCTGTTGGGCGGATGAACATGTTTTTCACGAAATGCGCCTGCCAGGCCACTTCTACAATAAAGCGCACTTTGAGTCTTGTATTTTCATTGGCGCCGCAAAAGGTATCTACAACGAAAAGTCTTTTGCCAGAGAGTTGGCTAACGGTATTTTCCTTAAGCGCATCCCAGGTATTTTGCGAAATGGCTTTGTTGTCGTTTGGTGATTTTTCAGACGGCCACCAGATGGTATTTTCTGTGATGGCATCCTTGACAATGTATTTATCTTTTGGGGAACGCCCGGTGAAGACACCAGTCATTACGTTTACAGCTCCTAATTCTGTTAATTGCCCCTTCTCGTATCCTTGTAAACTATCTTTTAATTCTTCTTCAAATAGCAAGTCGTAAGAGGGGTTGTAGACTACTTCTTCGACGTTTTTGATTCCGTATTGTTCTAACGCAATCGATTTCGTAGTTTGAGCGTAATTATCCATAGAATTGTGTGTTTGTGTTGCACATTAATAAAGTGCAAAAGTAAAAATTAAATATATAGGAGGTTTAGAAATCGCCAATTATTATCGCCTTTTGTTCATAAAATCGATAAAAAGCCAAATCCAGGCGACGATAAGTAATAATCCTCCAATTGGCGTAATAAAGCCAATGGGTTTGGCATTAATACCAGTAACTTCGGGCGTAGATAGTAAATAAATCGAACCCGAGAAAAACGCCACGCCCAACACGATAAGATAAAAAATGGTCTTGCGTGCCTTTTGAGAAATAGCGGTCGACGTGCCTACGAAAAGCAACAACAGCGCATGGTACATTTGATATTTCACTCCTGTTTCAAAACTGCTTAGGTGATCGATACTGAGCTTGGCTTTGAGCGCGTGGGCTCCGAAAGCGCCTAAGATAATTGCGACAGCACCTAAAAATGCCGCAGTGGCAATAACTTTTCTTTCCATTTTGGGTTTTGATTTTAGTGCCGTAAAATTACCCGATATGTCCCGAATTAAAAAAGAATTCGGAACTTTTTAGCCCCGATAGAGCCGGTATCCTTTTCTGGAGCGCAGCGCAAGAAAAGATAAAGGCGAAAGCGGGAAACAGCTCCTAATAAAAAAAATATATATTTGCACCATAAAATCCAGACAATCTATGAGAAGATTAGTATTTATCCTAGCCCTGACCTTTGCAATCAGCGGATCGGCACAAAACAAAGCCGTAAAGTCGGGAGAGAAATTCGTTTACGCGGCCTCTTATAATATGAGCGGACTGATGACGCAACTCGCACAGGTGACCATGGAAACCGAGACCGTAAAAACATCCAAGAAGACTTTATTGCACCTGAGTTGCGAAGCCACAACTTATAGCAAATGGGACAGTTTCTTTAAAATCCGCGACCTTTATGAAGCCTATGTCGACCCCACGACTTTGAAACCTAGCCTTTATAAACGCGATATCTATGAGGGCAAATACACCAAAAAAGAAAAATACATTTTCAAGAACGGAACAGTAGAAAGCACCATGACCAAGAAAAACATGGCACCGACTACTAAAACCTTTAACGTGGGCACAAGTCAGGATGCGGTTTCTACAATTTATTTATTGCGCAATGTAGATTTCAGCAAATTCAAGGTTGGCCAAATCAAGACTTTTACAGTGATTTTTGACGAGAAGCAAACCACCGTCTCTGCCAAATACATGGGTAAAGAAACCATTTCTGCGGGGAATCTTGGGCCTAAGGATTGTTATAAAATATCAATTGGCGCCAGTACCAAAGCTTTGAAAGGTACCGACAAGAACATTATCTGGCTTACCGCCGACAACGCCAAAGTGCCTGCAAAAATCAGTTTCAGCATTCCAGTAGGAACCGGACAGCTCATTTTAAATAACGCATCAGGAATATAATTATGAGAAAAGTATTGATTGTTTTAGCTTTTATTTTCGCGGTGATTGGGATTCCTTTTGCCATATTGCCCTTGGGTACATTGGGCGTATTGCCTGCCGGATTGTCCTTGTTGTTTGGCTTGTTGGCTTTTTTCAAATCGCCAACTGGTCACAAAAATGTACCTATCTGGCTGATGGTTTTGGCGGGCTTGTTACTTGCCGTCATTGTCGTCAAGGCAATGATTCCCGATGAAGTCGTAAAGGACACCGAATTCGAACAGAAAAAAATCGAATCGAAACAGGAAGACCTCAAAGACCTCGAGGAACTAGAAAACCTATAATCGTTTCTGCTCAAAATATCGGCCACCAATTTGTGAATCGCTTCGCAAATGGGTGGCTGATTTTTTTTATACATTTGCCACACCATTACCAAAACCATGAGAAATATCCTGATTATCGGTGCCGGACGCTCGGCCTCTTCCTTGATTAAATACCTGTTGGAAAAATCGGATGCCGAAAACCTACACCTCACCATCGGCGATTTGTCGCTCGAGCTCGCGCAGCGCAAAACCGGCAACCATCCCAATGCCACCGCGATTGCATTCGATATTTTCAACGAAACGCAGCGCCATATTGAAATAGAGCGCGCAGCCATTGTCATCTCGATGCTTCCGGCGCACATGCATATTGAAGTGGCCAAGGATTGCATTACCTATAAAAAACACATGGTCACGGCTTCTTACATCAGCGACGCGATGCAGGAACTCGATGCGGCGGCCAAGGCAAATAATCTCGTGTTCATGAACGAAATTGGGCTGGATCCCGGAATTGATCATATGAGTGCGATGAAAGTCATTGATGAGATCCGTGAAAAAGGCGGCAAGATGATTTTGTTTGAATCGTTCTGCGGCGGGCTTGTGGCACCAGAATCCGACAACAACCTCTGGAATTACAAATTCACCTGGGCACCTAGAAATGTGGTACTCGCCGGACAAGGCGGCGCGGCCAAATTCATCCAGGAAGGCACTTATAAATACATTCCGTACCACAAATTGTTCCGCAGGACAGAATTCCTTGAAGTAGAAGGTTACGGTCGATTTGAAGGTTACGCGAACCGCGACTCACTCAAATACCGCAGCGTTTATGGGCTTGACGACATTTTGACTTTGTATCGGGGCACCATTCGCCGTGTGGGCTATTCGCGCGCCTGGAATACGTTTGTGCAACTCGGCATGACCGATGACACCTATATTATCGACGATTCAGAAAACATCAGTTACCGCGAGTTCACCAATTTGTTTTTGCCTTACCATCCGAGCGATTCGGTCGAGATCAAATTGCGCCTGCAACTCGGCATTGAACAGGACGATGTGATTTGGGATAAACTGCTCGAACTCGACCTATTTAACCCCAATAAAAAAGTCGGAATCAAGAATGCGACTCCGGCACAAATCCTCGAGAAAATCCTGTCAGACAAATGGACGCTAGAGCCCAACGACAAAGACATGATTGTGATGTACCACAAATTTGGCTATGAAATAAACGGCGTGCAAAAACAGATCGACTCTAAAATGGTTTGCATCGGCGACGACCAAACCTATACCGCAATGGCCAAAACCGTTGGGCTTCCGGTAGCGATGGCGACTTTACAAATTCTCAATGGTAACATTAAGACACCTGGCGTGCAACTGCCGATTCGAAAGGAAGTGTACCTTCCGATACTCAAGGAACTCGAATCTTTTGGTGTGATTTTTAATGAGACCGAGATGCGCTATGTTGGTTACAATCCCGATCACCTTTAAATCATATGAAATTATTTCTGTTTTTCGCTTTACTGCTGTTGTCTCATTTCGTGAGCGCCCAAACCAATGGGATTGCGAGTGAAGTGGCCACCACAGCAAGTGACACCGTTTTCAAAGCCTATTATCCAGAAGGCGTATATGAAACCAAGGAAGATTTCGTCAGGAAGCGCAACAAGAATTACCCATTGACTGCAAAGTCGATTGAATTCCGAAACAAGAAAAAAGTCATCTACAAACCCGAGACCGGAGTGCCACAAAGCTGCCTGTTCTATTACACCAAAACCGACGAAATGGTACGCGATGTTTTCGCGATTTCTTATGGAGGCGAGATCTATTTCCAGCTTAGTGCCATCATGGAATACGCGAATCGGAAAGACCGTTTCCAGAACAATATCCACGATTATCCATTTGTGCAGGTGTTGTTTAGCGGCGGCCATTATATGTACACAGAAGCGCCGCTCGCAGACGAATGGGAACAAGGCCTGGCCATGAACGCCGGACCTGGCGGCTACGACATGGCCGTGCGCATGCAATTGCAAAAAGGTGTGGTTTGGGATTTATACAAGTTCGAATTCAACGTCTTTAAAAACTGCAAGGATTTTAATGCCTTTATAGCGCCGCTTTATCCCGAAGGCATACTGCAGTGCATTGGCAAGAGTGCGAACCTGGTCGATGTGCGCCGGGCCATCAAGGCAATCCGATAGCCGATTTGGCTTTTGCTGGTTTTTTGTTTGAAATTAAAATCAAATTTCTATTTTTGGTTGAAATCTTAAACCATGACACGAGCGCAGCGACCGCATGAATCCAGTAAAAATCAATAACAAGGCCGAATGAAAATCAATTCCCTTCAAATAGAAATAGACGGCATCGACAAGGAAATCCTGCGTTTTTTAATGGAGGACGCCCGCAAGCCCATACTGCAGATTGCCAACAAAATCGGGATTTCGGGTGCGGCCATCCACCAACGGCTGCGCAAACTCGAGCAATCGGGTGTGATTTCGGGTTCTAAATTTGTCGTAAGCAATAAGGTTTTGGGTTA
>JAKQJQ010000127.1 GCA_029561105.1 Bacteroidota bacterium | reverse complement strand
AACTTTTACCGTCCACACAATCCGTACAAGCGGGACACTTGAAGTTCAAAATCAGCTCTCCAAGTGACTTTACTATGCGCCCGCTTTGCTGAAATTGCAAGTACCTTATTAAAACGATGCCAATTTCTGACACTCTATTTTTGGCATAAAATCAGAGCTTCTCAATTTTGGAGCATTCGCTTGGAAACCTACCCTAGTTGGTAGCTTTTGACTCCCGTACGCGCGTTGACTTAAATAACTTTAGTTCGCGTGTTGGCGCTGGTGAGTTGAAAGCGATTCACACACCATTTTGCCCTTTGTCGTACCACCCTTTTTCGGGAGTGAGCCATGCTCAATATCTTTTCACTCGCCAATGGTCGTCTCTTTCAAGAAGAGATCGAGTCTTTGGAAGAACTCGCCAAATTCCATCCCATTTGGGTCGATTTAGAGTCCCCCACGCTGGAAGAAAAGCGCTGGGTGAAACAACACTACGGTTTGTCCATTCCAGAAGATGCGATGGACGAAGACATCGAAGAATCAGCCCGTTTTTATGAAGAAGACAACGGTGACCTGCATATTCGCTCAGACTTTTTGCTGGCCGATGAGGCCGAGCCTGGCACTGTGCGTGTGGCGTTCATTTTGAATTTGGCTAACACACAACTCAAGAGCCATGGCGTTTTGTTTTCGATTCATGACGAGGATGTACCCGTGTTTCGCCTCTTGCGCATGCGAGCACGCCGAGCGCCAGGTTTATTGGAAGATGCCAAAGAAGTCCTCTTGAAACTGTTTGATGCCGATGCCGAATATTCTGCCGATACTTTGGAAGGCATTTACGACGGTTTAGAAAAAGTCAGCAACCAGGTTTTATCGGGCGATGTGACCGATGCTTTGGCAGGTGAAGTGCTGGGCGCGATTGCGCGGCACGAAAATTTGAACGGTACGATTCGTCGCAACATGATGGACACGCGCCGCGCTTTGAGCTTTGTCATGCGCAGCAAAATGTTGAATGCGGAACAATTTGAAGAGGCAAGACAAATTTTGCGCGATATCGACTCATTGGACTCCCATACCGCATTTGTGTTTGAAAAAATCAACTTCTTGATGGACGCGACGGTTGGTTTCATCAACATCAACCAAAATAAAATCATCAAAATTTTCTCAGTGGCC
>JAKQJQ010000024.1 GCA_029561105.1 Bacteroidota bacterium | reverse complement strand
GGCAAAGGTAAGGACTATGCCAAAATTGCGTACAAATAAAAAACTGAAATATTGCCACTCGCCCATGGGATTATGTTGTATTCGGTTCGCGTGGTGGCGGTTGCGTTGTATTCGGTTTGTTTAGTAGCGGTTGCGTCGTGTTCGGTTCGCGTGGTAGTGGTTGCGTTGCGTTCGGTTTGCAATGAAAACATATGTTTTAATAAGTATTAAAAGAGGCTATCATGTTAAAAGAAGCGGATGTCTCTAAAAAAGGATTGCTTGCATTCAGGGAATGCCTTTCGGTTGTGTCATCCCTTACAATCGATTCCATAGAGGAGCTGCCTGCCAAAGACATACCTGATTATCAAGCAATTGTTCGTGGAGAGGGATTCAAACGGATCGTTTACCTTGAAGTGAACTACCACCCGCTGAAGCAGGTGGTTTTCTGGCGGCATTTCTATAAAAACTCTGGGAACTCCAAAAAGCACGAGAGAGGCGGTCAATTTACTTGTGAGGCAGATTCAAAA
This sequence comes from Bacteroidota bacterium, assembly GCA_029561105.1. GTDB lineage: Bacteria > Bacteroidota > Bacteroidia > Flavobacteriales > Flavobacteriaceae > Flavobacterium. Next base: position 2,751 of record JAKQJQ010000024.1, on the reverse strand, counting down.
TGACCCTGCATCCTATGGGATACTTGTTGCGCCTTACATAGTTTGAGCGGTATGCGTATACATTGTGTTCTATTTGCGTGGTAGCGTGTACGTTGTATTTGGTTCGTATGTAGGCGTAGGGTGCGTTGTGCGTATGGAGTGTAGTTTGCGTAGCGGTGCGTGGATATTACATAATAGACAGGTTGTGTCTATCATCCAATATAGAACATCCAGGAAGGGGGTGGGTGGGTTAAAATCTTGGGGGTGGTTGAATATACGAATTTGGACATATAGGGGATTAAAAAAATGGAAAAAGTGTGGTAGAATGATTTAGGAACAAATTGAAGAAAGGTGGTATATCTTGACGGACGTAAAGTTATATTTAGGGGATTGTATCGAGGTCATGAAGACCTTGCCTGAGAACAGCGTGGACACCTGCATTACCGACCCGCCTTACGAGTTGGGTTTCATGGGCAAGCGTTGGGATTCAAGCGGCGTAGCGTTCCGGGTTGCGACTTGGGAAGCCGTCTACCGCGTGCTGAAGCCAGGCGGGTTTCTGCTTGCATTTGGCGGCACTCGCACCTACCACCGGATGACGTGCGCCATTGAGGACGCTGGGTTTGAAATTCGTGACACTATCGCTTGGGTGTATGGGTGTCTGTCAGAAGATACCGAAATATTGACAATAAACGGGTGGGAACGTTACCATAAAAATATAACAGATAATCCCGTATTGTGTTATAATATCGAGAATGACACATTCGAGTTTGCAAAGCCAACACGGGAATTTTGTTATGAAAACGAACATACCGCCTACCATATACAATCAGATTACACAGATCAAGTCGTCTCCCGAAATCATCGCTGTATTGTTGAACGAGGCGGAAGAAAAGTATTCGCCTACGCCGAGACACTTCAACGCCAAGAGGACGTACCCTTTTTGGAAAGTTTGTGTGACTTGCCAGAAGTTATTTATGACAGGGAATCACACGCAGGCATTAAGAAATCGGTATTGCTCACATTGTGCGAAACACCAACCAAAGAAGAAGAAACCATTGGAAGAAAGAAAATTGACTTTGGTGAAATGCGCCGTTTGTGGGAAAGAGTTTCACAAACCAACTTGCTATCTCAAGAAAAGCGAAAAGCATTATTGTTCTTACAAATGCAACGGGGTTGCAAGAGGCAAGGACTGGAAACAACACGCTCACAAGGGCAGTCAAAACTGGAAAGCAGAATCAAAACAAAAGCTGATCGAAAGAATGACGGGGAAAAACAATCCTTCCTGGAAAGGTGGAGTGACTTATTTCAGAAAGCATGGCAATTACAAGCCGATCAAATATGTTCGTTGTCCAGCAGAATACAAGGACATGGCGAGAAAAGACGGCTATGTTATGGAACACAGACTGATAATGGCGCGATTGATTGGGCGATGCCTATCGAGACAAGAGGTGGTTCATCATATCAATCACGACCCAACAGACAATCGCCCCGAAAATCTAATGTTATTCAGGAACAATCAAGAACACAAACTTTACGAAGCACAAGAGCAACAATAACGCCTATTGAATATCGGGGAAAAGTTTGGTGCGTTGAAGTGCCAACGGGGGCTTTTGTAGCACGGCGCAACGGTAAAATTTTCATCACCGGAAATTCGGGCTTCCCGAAATCGCACGACATCAGCAAGGGGATTGACAAACAGGCTGGCAAAGAGCCAGTTGTAATCGGCAAGCGAACAGACGGAAGGTATGCCTACCATTTTCAAGATGGCAACAATCAGTTTGTAAATGCAGAAAATAATCAACGAAAAGAAGTTGACAGCAAAATTGGACTAATCACCGCCCCCGCCACTCCAGCCGCGCAACTCTGGGACGGCTGGGGCACGGCGCTCAAGCCCGCCTTTGAGCCAATTGTCGTGGCGATGAAGCCGATTGACGGCACGTTTGTCAACAATGCGCTCACGTGGGGCGTGGCTGGCTTGTGGATTGACGGGGGTAGGGTAGAGGCAAGCGATAGCGTGCCTTTATTCAGCAAGGATAACCAGCGACAAGGAACGTCATTTATGGTCGGTAGCAAGCGCACGGGCGAAACGACAATGCAAGGTCGCTTCCCCGCGAACCTGATACACGACGGCTCGGACGAGGTGCTGGAGTGCTTTCCGAATACAAAGTCGGGCGACGGCGTTAGTGGAATAAACCTAATAAACAGGCATAAAAACACAACCGGCGCAGTCAACATAAATTGTGGTGAGAGTGATAACGCTGTTCATTACGGCGACTCCGGCTCAGCCGCGCGATTTTTTTACTGCGCGAAAAGTTCAAGGCGTGAAAGAAATAACGGGCTTGACGGTTATCTAACAGTCAAGTATAATAATGATAAATCTAATAACGGAGGTTTATCATGGAAAGACGTGAGTACGGTAGCGGTTCAGTTACTAAGAAAGGTTATGTCAGATACGGAAACGCTGAGTTTCAACATCGGCGAGTCTGGCGAAAGCATCACGGGGCAGTGCCTGAAGGATTCTTTATCCACCATATTAACGGCGATAAGCAAGACAATCGAATCGAAAATCTTACACTCATTGACGCTCTCACTCACAAACGAATACACAGCGGGTGTGAATTACGAGATGGTGAATGGTGGAAGCCCTGCCGAAAGTGTGGAGAGTTTAAGAAAGTGGATACTGACTACTACAAACGGGTCGATGGAATTAGCCCGTGGTGCAAGCAATGTTGCATTACAAATGCTGTTGAGAACAAAAAACGCAGACGCATG
>JAKQJQ010000359.1 GCA_029561105.1 Bacteroidota bacterium | reverse complement strand
CCGTGGTCGCCTCCGGTGGTCGCTACAAGTTGCGCAAGGAAAATCCAACTGCAGGAAGCAATGACAAATTGCAAAACCGCAGGAGAAGCGATCTTAACGATAGAGAGAATCAGTTCGGGTACGGGTTTTAGGTACGTCAGGCTGATCTTGAGCACGTGTTTCCCGTTAAAAAGATGGAACAATTGGTAAGCGACTCCAATGCTTCGCCCAAGGGTAGTAGCTATCGCTGCACCAGTCAGCCCAAATGCAGGAATCGGCCCAAGCCCGTTGATGAAAATCGGGCACAGGACAATATTACTCAGGTTGGCAATCCACAAACTTTTCATGGCGATGGCTGCGTTTCCGGCGCCGCGAAAAATACCGTTGATCAAAAATAGTAACATAATCACCAGGCTGCCACCCATCATAATCTGGATGAACGGGGTTCCGTGGGTTGCCGCTTCGGGCGATGCGCCCATCAAAAGCAACAGGTCGGTACCAAAATAAACCCCGAGAACACTTATTGCGGTATTGATCCCTATCGCAATCAAGATGGCCTGCATTCCGGCTTTGGCGGCTGCCACCGGATCTTTCTCGCCAATCCGCCTGGCCACAACCGCCGTAGCCGCCATGCTGATTCCGATGGCAAGTGAATAAATAATGGTAAGCAACGATTCTGTCAAACCCACCGTCTGGATCGCGAAACTGCTGTCTTTGAGATGGCCCACAAAATACAAATCCACGAGCGCGAAGACCGATTCCATCATCATTTCGAGCATCATCGGAATGGCCAATAACACCACCGAAAGCCGGATGCTGCCTTTTGTATAATCGACCTCCTCGCCACGCAAGGATTGCTTAATAACTGAGATAAGGGTGCGTAGTTTACCCATAGGAGTTGTCTTTTGTGATATAATAAAGATATAAATAATTGAATAAGAGGCATGCCTAATGCGGTTGCCCAATTGTTACTCTGGCGGAGTTTCCTTTCGCTAGCGAGCGAGGACTACAGAAACAATCATATTCGTAGCATTGAATAGCAAATATAACCGCTTGCAGGGAAATAAAAAAAGCCGACCCGAAGTTTATCCGTGCCGGCTTCCAGAAAAAAGCAAATCAGCTATTCATCGAGTTTGGGATTGCCGCGATTCTGGTAATTCTCCGGATGTGAATTAGGATATCGGTTGGCCGCCACATCCGAATTGCGGTCTTTGTGCTCCACGGTTTTCTCATGCTTGGCCTCTGAGCTTACGCCACGGCTCAAGCTTTCATTTTCGTTCCAGTTGCGGTCGTTTTGACCGGCGTTCGATGTCGCGCGTTGCACCATACTTTGGTTACCTTCACGGTCAATTTCAAGGTCGGCTTTGAGTTTGCCCGGTTTTGGGTTGTAATCTTCGGGCAGGTTTTCGCCGCTGAATCCTTCATTGTGCTGCTGCTCGTTGTTGATTTTTTTCCAGCCCAAGTCATTCGTTTCCATAGTCGTCATTTTTAGTGTGTTGTTTTCAAATCCTTAAATTACGCCATAAAATCGGGAAGCCGCTGCCAATTAACATTGCGTTTAGATTGCTATCTTTGCCGCATGCCACACCAACATTTTATTTTGCACAAACCTTACGGATATTTGAGCCAGTTCATATACGAGCTCAAACGCAAAAAGAAATTGCTGGGCGAACTCCACGATTTCCCAAACGGAACCATGGCCATCGGTCGGCTCGACGAAGATTCCGAAGGTTTACTTTTATTGACCACTGACGGAAAAGAAAGCGACCGCATCTGCTCGTCTAAAGTAGACAAGGAATATTATGTTCAGGTCGACGGACAAATCACATCCGAAGCTATCGAGAAAATCCGCCTCGGTGTCGAGATCGGTTTCGATGGAAAAAAGTACCAAACCAAACCTTGCAATGCGTTCATCGTATCCGATATTCCCGATTTCGGTGCGCGCGCCAAAAAGATCCGCGACGAAAGGCACGGCCCCACTTCCTGGGCGTCGATTACGCTCAACGAAGGCAAGTTCCGCCAGGTCAGGAAAATGACAGCAGCTGTTGGTTTTCCTACCTTGCGATTGGTTCGCGTGCGCATTGGCGACATCCATTTGGGGAACCTCAGAGCCGGAGAAGTTACCGAAGTTGCCGGATTTACGACAGTCCCAAACCTTAGCGCCTCAGCACCTTAAAACCTTCGTACCTATGTTAAACATCGTCCTGGTCGAACCCGAAATTCCCAACAACACCGGCAACATCGGCCGCCTTTGCGTGGGTACTGAGAGCCGATTGCACCTGATTCACCCGTTTGGGTTCAAGATTACCGATACTGCGGTAAAGCGCGCGGGGCTTGATTATTGGCCGCATCTCGATTTAACCGAATATCCAAATACTGCCGAATGGCTTGACGCCGTTCCCGACAAATCGCGGGTTTTCCTGATGAGCTCGCATGCGCAAAAATCGTATCTCGACTGCCAATTTCGCGACGGCGATTGGTTGGTTTTTGGTAAGGAAAGTGTGGGATTGGGCCAACCGTTTCTCGATTTGTTTCCGTCAAACCAACTTTTGAAAATCCCGATTTCGCCTTTGGTAAGGAGTTTTAATTTGGCGAATGCTTGTGCTTTTGTGATTGGGGAAGCGAAACGGCAGATTGGTTTAAATAATGTTTAGGAGCTATTTCCCGCTTTTCGCTGCTATCTTTTTGGTTTTAAAGAAAAACCAAAAAGGATATCCGCTGCACACGAGCGAAGCGAACTGACCGAACACAAAACCCAAAATATTATTTCGTGAGGTAATCGGGGCTAATTTTACTTTTGGCTGGGGCCCAAAAGTAAACAAAAGGCCCGGCTCCAAAAATTACAATCTGCAAAACTACCTTGAAAAGGGGGCGCTCGCTGAGCCGTTCGCCTTGCAGGCTCACTTTTGACGCTCCCGCTGCCGCTTTTCTTCGTTGTTTTGACACGATTGTAATTTAATGTCGCGCCAGTTAGGAAGTGTATATTTTATTTTTGGCTTGCGCGCTGCGCCAAAAATCCTCACCGGATGATTTGTAGTTAGATTGATGAATGTCGTTATTGGATGATTTGAGGTCGGCGAAGTTTGTCTAATTTTTATATATTTGGAAACTTACTACATCGATTGAAATTCCTATTATGACAGACAAACACGAACTCCGCAGTACGATTTTCAGACACTTAGACGGATTGGCCACCGCGCCCGTCGCCATTGCTTTACAGAAGAAAGGCGTACTCGATTACCTGCTTGAGCAAAAAGAGGCAACATTGGCCGAACTGACTACAACATTCAAAGCCAACGAAGGCTATCTCAATGTGGGGCTGCGCATTTTGGCGTCGCAGGGATTTCTCGATTACGAGGTAGACAATGCCAAACAGGACATTCGGTTTGCGTGTAATGGTAAAAGTGCGATTGCTTTTTCCTGGTTTCATTTGTATGAGGATGTAGTCGATTTGCTGCAATTCTCGAGCAATTTCCATCCCAGGCTTTTCGAAGAAGAACCATTCCAAAAGCTCAATGTTATTTTTGAAAAATACAAAACCAATTACGGGATTGTTTTTTCTAATGACGCACCCACCAATGAAATCCTGCACCAGATTTTAAAACACATAGAAGGTTATCTCGTAGGGCCAACACTGGTCAGGCTTGGTATGAACGGCATGTTCCATAAATATTTCATGGAGATTTCTTTCCGGCCCGAAGAGTATCACAAATCGCCCGAATTGTTTGTTAAGATTTTAGACTTTTTCACGTTCCTCGGTTGGTTCAAAGAAAAAAACGGCAACTATCAGTTCACCGAAACCGGATTGTTTTTTGCCAAAAGGGCGTCGGCTTATGGCGTGACGGTTTCTTACCTTCCGACGTTTGCTAAAATAGAGGAACTCATGTTTGGCAATCCCGCGGTGTTGCGCATGCAGGCAGACGGTAGCGATGAGATCCACGTCGATCGCGAGATGAACGTATGGGGAAGCGGCGGCGCACACGACACGTATTTTAAGGTCGTCGATGAAATCCTGATCCAACTCTTCAACCGCCCGATTGAGCAGCAACCCAAAGGAATACTCGATATGGGTTGCGGCAACGGCGCGTTCCTGCAACATATTTTTGAAGTCATCGACCGCCAGACGTTGCGCGGCAAAATGCTCGATGAGTATCCGTTGTTCCTGGTGGGCGCCGATTACAACCAGGCCGCACTCAAAGTAACCCGTGCCAATTTGATCAAAGCCGACATTTGGGCCAAAGTCATTTGGGGCGACATTGGCCGTCCCGATTTGTTGGCCAACGATCTCAAGGAAAATTACAACATCGAACTCAAGGATTTGCTCAATGTACGTACCTTCCTCGACCACAACCGCATCTGGGAAAACCCGAAAAAGGTAAATGAAAATCGCGTGAGCCATTCTACCGGCGCCTATGCCCACCGAGGCGTACGCATCAGCAACAACCTGGTCGAAGACAATTTGTATGAGCATTTGCAGAAATGGTCGCCTTATGTAGATAAATTCGGCTTGCTGCTTATAGAACTGCACACCATCGATCCCAAATTAACCGCTGCGCATTTGGGTAAAACCGCAGCAACGGCCTATGATGCCACACACGGTTTTTCTGACCAATACATTGTAGAAATAGACGTATTTAACAAAGTCGCAGCCGAAGCCGGATTGTATCCCGACATGGATATTTTCAAGAAATTCCCCGATTCCGACATCGCCACGGTAAGTATCAACCTGCTCAAGGGAAAGTAAATCAGTTTGAGATAAAATTGATGTAAGATTGTATCATGCGGTCTACCGTCGCTTCAAGCGTTGGTTTTACATCTTTATAGTCTGGCTTGAGCTGGCCTTCGGGAGTGAAAAAATCGGGAATGGTGGTTTTGGTCAGTACGTTGTTCGCGTAAAATTCCTTGGTATTGAAAACGACTTTGCAGGTATTGTCCTTCTCAAAAGTTATTTTCAGGGTATATCGGATGTTGTAATCGTAACGCACACCGAGGTTCCAATAGTAACAAGCGTATTTCTTAAGCCCAGAGACTGTCAGCGAATTCCCGGTCACATCGGTGACATCAAAACCATCTTTGTTGTAGGTTGCTGCCCAGGCTTTAGAAGCTTCGATGAGTTTTTCTAAGGTTTTTGGAGGCGTCGGGAAACTAACCGGCGCAAATCCTTTGGGCGTCATTTGGGCAACCACCTGAGAGAAGGAAGTCGTGAGCGACAGTACAAATAACAGCGTAAAAAATCGTTTCATGATATCTTGGTGTTTGACTTTTTGGGTGGCTCGAGTAGCCTTCGCGTCAAACAAAGATAGGCCATGCGTTTTTCAGTTTAAAGGTTTTTGAATACAAATTTCCCCTTTTTAGCATCGAAAGACAGGTGTTCGTCGGCAAACAAATGATTGAAAACCCCCTTTTCAATCAACACGCAAGGCGAATCCTGAAACGTTTGCTGCGCCGTCATAACAATCATTTCATCGGCAAGTTCCATCGCCAGGTCAATGTCGTGCGTTGAAAACAGGATGCATTTCCCGGTTTCGCGCGTGAGTTTCCGGAGCAACCTGAACAATGAAACTTTATGCAGCAAATCCAGATGAGTGGTGGGTTCGTCGAGTATGATTAGTGGCGTATCCTGTGCCAGCGCCCTTGCAATCAGCACTTTCTGCAATTGCCCGTCGCTGATCTCGAAATGCTTTTTGGAGGCGAAATTTTCAATTTGTGTGAGGGCCATCACGGCGTTAGTCTTCGTGAGGTCATCCGGTGAAAGTGTTCCAATCCAGTTGGTGTAGGGTTGCCTTCCCAAAGCCACGAGTTCAAAAACGGTGAGGTTGCTCGGCGGTAATTTTTCTGTAAGCACTACGCTGAGTTGTTTGGCGAGCGCGGTTTGGCTGTAGTTTTCGAGCGGTCGTTGCCCTAAAAAAACACTTCCCGACAGCGGCTCCTGGATACCGGTCAACGTGCGCAACAAAGTCGATTTTCCGATACCATTGGCGCCAATAAGCGCTATGAGCTTGCCTTCTTTCAGATCAATATCGATCAAGGAAGCGATGGGTTGCAAATGCTTTTTGTTGCGATAGCCGATGCTGAGGTTTTGGGTATGGAGGATCGTTTTTGCCATCAGCTGAGTCTGTTTTGTTTTCTTACGAGTAGCCAAATCACCACCGGCGCTCCGATAATCGAGGTGATGGCGTTGATGGGCAGCGTGATGTCGGTACCCGGAAACTGTGAAAGGATGTCGCAAAAAAGCATGATGATTGCTCCAAAGAGCAAGGTGGCGTAAAACAAGGTGGCGTGATGGCTCGTTTGGAATACCAGTTTGGCGATATGCGGCACGGCGAGTCCGATGAAGGCGATGGGTCCTGCAAAAGCGGTGATGCTGCCCGCGAGGATGCTCGTGGCCAGGATAATCACCAATCGGGCTCGGTTGTAGCGAAGCCCCATGCTGCGCGCGTAATTTTCGCCGAGTAACAGGGCATTGAGCGATTTGATGCTGGCCAAACTCAATAACAGCCCAACTGCTACTGCAATGGTTAATATACCAATCGACAGCCAGGAAAGATTTCCGAGGTTCCCGAGCGACCAAAAGGTAAATTTCTGCAGTTGTTCGGCGCTACTGAAATAGGTGAGGACACCCACAAATGCGTTCGTAAAACTGCCAAACATCAGCCCTACGATGAGTATCGCCATGGTGTCGCGCAGCCGTTGCGCTACTACCAATACCGCAAGTAAAACCAAAAGACTGCCCAAAAAAGAAGTGATGACAATGCCGTAGGACGAAACCAGGAACGATCCCAGAAATCCGGGTAGGTAACCCGCACCGAGAATTACGAATGCCACACCCAAACTTGAACCCGAGCTCAAACCCAAAACGTAAGGTCCGGCAAGCGGATTTCTGAACAAGGTCTGCATGAGCAATCCGCTAACCGATAAGCCCATGCCCACCAGTATCGCGGTAATCGCTTTTGGTAGTCGATAGTTCATAATGATGTATTCCCAAGTGGGTTTGCTCGCTTGGCCGCCGCCAAGACTTGTAAAAATTTCACTAACAGGAATGGTTACCGGTCCCAAACTCAGGTCGCAAAGCAAAAAAAACAAAACCGCCAGAAGCAGCGCCGCAAACAAAATGGTATTTCGTTGGGATATCGGCATTATCGCAGCTGTTCAAAAAAGTACAATTGATAATCGGGCAGCAGTTCGGGGTGCAATATTTTAAGCATGTCTTTGAGCACCAAATCGGGTCGGTTGGGCGCGAGCTCGTAAAAAATAAGCCCGCCGGTTTTCCCTTTTTTGTTGCTGAACGAATACACTTTTTTATTGCGATACGCCTTGAACTGGCTGTAATGCGGATTGTCTGTTGTCATCGCCTTGAGCGAGGTAAATTGCGCGGGCCCGATCCAGAAATCGGCTTCACCGGCTTTTTCCAGCACGGTTTCAAAAGGCAGTGACAAACTCCCGGTGCCTTGCGATTCGCTCCAGATGTACTTTCCGCCCGCATCCCGGATAAAAACAGAACCCCAACTGTTGCCGTGCGGCAGGTACCATTGGTTTTCGTAGATAGCGCCTTGCACCACGGTAGGTTTGCTAGCCGCTTTTTGGGCAAGTGCCAAAGTGGTTTGGTATTCCTTTTCGATGTTTGCAAAAAGTTTTTCGGCAAGGTCTTCTTTGTTGTAGAGCGCTCCAAAGAATTTGATCCATTCGGCTTTTCCTAGCGGTGATTGCTCGTTCCAGTCGCCGTTGAGCATGATTTGCAGGCCGTTTTTCTGGAGGTTGTCTAACGTGGGATTGTTGTTGTCGATGCCAAAACCCACGATCAGGTCGGGTTGCAGATCGATGAGCACTTCGGTGTTGAGGTTTTGGTTGTTGCCGAGTTCTTTGATTTTACCGGATTCAATGCGCGTTCGGATTTTTTCGGACGAAATCAAATCAAGGCTCGGGAAACCCACGAGCGTATTTTCTTCGCCGAGCATTTCAAGCGACGGGATGTGCGTCGTTGAAGTTACCACAATTGTTCGTATTGGGACGGGAATTACGGGAAAGGTTTTCAGGCTGTCGGGAATCACTGCATTTTTCTGCTGTAAAACATAGGTGTATTCCTTGGTGGCTTTGGGCCAGGGATTGCTGATTTTCACAATCGAATATCCTTGGTAACCGTAGATTTCAAGTCCTTTTGCCTGGCGGATTTGGTTGGTTGCCGCTGGTTTAGACAAGGTGTTAGCATTGTCGTCGCGTTTGCATCCACTCACCAGGATAACGAGTAGTAACAGGTAAAAAGGAGGCAGGGTGATTTTCATGGTTGGGATTTCGGAGCTGCAAAGATTAGCATTTTTATCCGTAAAAAAAATCGCCGATGGGATTGCGGCGATTGTAGATGGAGTAAGAGGTTTTATCTTTTGATGAGTTTCAGGTAAATGGTTTGCCCATTGGTTGTTTGGAGTTCGAGCAGGTAAATTCCGCTATGCAGTTGTTCTGCCTGGTTGTCGAGCGTCATTTTAGAATCGGTATTGACGAGTTGTTTTCCTGAAAGGTCAGACATCGCATAACGGGTAAACTTTTGATTGGAGTCTATAGTAAAATGAGTTGTGAAAGGATTCGGATAAATCGAAGTTTGCGAAGCGTTGAATTGTACTTTGTCCAAATTATAATAGGCGGGCATATAATTCGAAACTGAAATGTTATAGTTTTCAAGTGCTGTCTTCAATAGCGCATTATCGCAATCGCAAACCAAATGGTACGTTCTGGCTAAGCTCTCGTTTACGGCGCCCGGAAAAGCGCGCTCATAGAAATACACATTATAGGTTTCAAAAATGGCGTTTAAACCTTCATCATTGGTTACGATGACGTTGTTCTCAATGCCAACAGGAATACCAATTTGTGGTTTGTTGAGTTCATTGTAAAGCGCGTCGCTAAAATAACCTGGGTGTCCGATTAGCGCCCGATCTACAACGCTATTGTATGCGTTGAGTGCTGTTAGCAATTGTGAGGCATTTCCCGAAAATTCAACATTCATGATCCGCCCATTAAAAGAAGGTATCGGATGCTCCCATTTGATGACGTAAGAAGTCGTGCCGTAATTTTGTAGAATGGCATCAAGACCCGAATCTGTCGAATGCGAATTAATAATCTGTTCTTGGACACCGCCAACATCAGCACTCACGAGCCGCAACTCGATATAATTTTGAGCCGATACCATGGTGGAAAAAAGTAGAAAAAGTAATGTTATTTTCATCAGTGTCGATCTTGTCCTATCAAAGTTAGATAAAAAAGCTGTTGCATTATCCAATCTTTGCCTATATTTGCCACCGAATTAAGGTTGTGAAGGTCCGTTGGATTTTCACATTAAAAGGGAATCAGGTTCAAAACCTGAGCTGTTCCCGCAACTGTAAGCTATTCAGCCTGACGTTAACTACAAACCACTGTCTTCGGATGGGAAGGTAAACGCACAGGACGCAAGCCAGGAGACCTGCCTTTTTTTTAACCAATATCGAATCTTCGGGAAAAAGGTTCAGAAATTATGACCGCGAAAAAGCTGTTTTTATTTTTGGGTTTGCTGGTGTGCGGAGCTATGTTCGCGCAGCGGGATTCTATTGTCGCTCTGCGTGAAGTGACAGTGTCTGATGTATCATTGCGAAAGTTTTCGGCCTCGCAATCGGTAGCCATACTCAATGATTCGGTAATTGCTAAAAACGCGGCTTCTTTGACGGCGCTTCTCAGTTACAACTCTTTGATTTATTTCAAGGAAAACGGGCTTGGAATGGTTTCCTCGCCAGCTTTCAGAGGAACGACCGCCCAACAGACCGCCGTAATCTGGAACGGGCTCAACATCAATTCGCAACTCAACGGCCAAACCGATTTCAATACGGTTACGACTGCTAATTACGACCACATCAGCGTGAGGGCTGGAGGCGGCAGCGCCATTTACGGGAGCAGTGCCATTGGCGGCAGCGTGCATTTGGGCAATGATTTGCGATTCGGCAACCGATTCGATAATGTCCTTGATTTGAACTATGGCAGTTTTAGCACCTTGGGCATCCATTACAAATTGAAGGCATCGACAAAAAAGGTGAGCTTGCAAATGGGTATTTCGCGCAACAGTTCAGACAATGACTATGCGTTTTTGGATACGCGCGCAAAGCACAATCAGAACGGGCAGTATTACAATACCAGTTTCAATGTTGCTTTTGGCTACAAACTCAGCGATAAGCATTTTCTTAAAGCTCACAGCGAACTTTTCGAGGGCGAACGGCATTTTTCTGGAACCGTGGCAAGTAAATCCAAAAACAAATACCAGGATTTGAATTCGCGGAATTTGATCGAATGGGATGCACTCATGGGCAAATGGACGTCGAAACTCAAAGCCGCTTTTTTGAGCGAACGCTATAAATATTTCGAGAATGCGCAGTCGCCGCTATTCGAACTGGGCCAGGCAGAAACCATCATCGGGAAATACGATCTGGGCTATGTTTTTGATCCAAAAATGAGTGCCAACCTGGTGTTGGATTATTCCCGAACCAAAGGTTTTGGCAAGCAGATTGGCGAGAATGAGCGTAGCATAGGCGGGGCTTCGTTGCTGTTCAAGCACCAACCTCTGCGATGGCTCGGATTCGAAGCGAGCGTTAAAAAGGAGATTACAGACAATTACCAAAGCCCGTTGCTGTTTGCGTTGGGAACACAACTCGACTTGTTTAAAAACTATAGTGTGTTACTGAATGTTTCGCGCAATTTCAGGATTCCAACCTTCAATGATTTGTATTGGCAGAAACTCGGCAATGCATACCTAGATCCCGAAAGTTCGTGGCAAGCCGAGTTGGGACAACGTTTGAAGTGGCGTAATGTTTCGGTTTCGGCTACGCTATATCACATCCATATTACCAATATGATTGCCTGGTCGCCGGATGAAAACACCGGGAATTGGACACCATCCAACCTGGCTGAAGTTCGCAGTTCGGGAGCAGAAATTGCCCTGCATTACCATTTTAGTTATGGTCGGCACCACCTGGACTGGAACAGCAGTTATGCCTACACCGTATCCAAAGACGCGGTAAGCCATGAGCAATTGGACTATGTACCGGTGAACAAATCAAACACCAATGTGGCGTATGCTTATCGTAAGTTTACGGCACATTACCAGTACCTTTTCAATGGGCAGGTTTTTACACCGTCGCAGAAATATCCTACGGTGGCTTCTTATCAGGTTTCTAATTTTGGCGTTTCATACCATTTTGGTAAAGTCAATGTATACCGGCTGGGTTTGCTTGCCTCGAACTTCTTGAACGAAAATTACCAAAGTACCTTGCAACGGCCTATGCCGGGCAGGAATTATTCAATCCGGATAACCTTAAATTTTTAAATAATGAATTGCAGTAAACTATTTTTTGCCCTCCTTGGAATCACTTTCCTGTCACAGTCTTGTTCTGACGACGATGATATTTCCCCTATCAGGTATACGCCGCTTGGCAAGTATGACAGTGGGGTATTGGTGCTTAACCAAGGTGGATTTGGTCACGATGACGCTTCCTTGTCCTACATTTCGTTTGACTTTACCAAACTTGAAAATGACATTTTTTCGTTGGCCAACGAAGATGTGATCTTGGGTGATACCGCACAGGACGTGGCTTTTTACGGTTCATTGGGGTATGTAATCCTAAATGGTTCGAATAAGATCGAAGTCGTAAACCGATACACCATGAAACGCGTGGGAACGATAGAAACCGGGCTCAGCAATCCGAGGTATATGACAGTTTACAATGGCAAAGGTTACGTGACCAATTGGGGTGACGCGGGCAATGCAAACGATGACTATGTAGCGGTGATCAACCTGGCCACGAGCTCAGTGACGGCAAGCATCGCTGTGGTTGAAGGTCCTGAGAAAATTCTCGAGCACAACGGAAAATTGTACGTGGCGCATTTGGGCGGTTACGGATTCGGAAATAAGATTTCTGTAATCAAGACCGCCGACAGTTCGGTAAGCACGATTACCGTTGGAGATGTACCCAACGCAATGGCGGTGAAAGACAATTTCCTTTGGGTTTCTTATGGAGGGAAGCCCTTTTTTGCTCCTGTTGAATCATCTGGTGGATTGGTTAAAATCAACACGACCACCGATGCCGTCGTGCGTGCATACAACTACGCTGGCGACACCACGCATCCGGCCAATTTGGTACTCGATGGCAACGCAGCTTATTACACAATCGGTTCGGGGATTTACAAGTTCGCGCTGGATGCTGTAACGCTTCCCAGCACTCCTGTATTTACTACTACCGAGCAGGGTGATTATGGTGTTTACAGTTTTGCTATCAAACAGAACCATATCTACCTGGGCGATGCCGGAAATTACGAGGATCCGGGGAAAGTTTACATTTATTCTTTAGGAACCGGGATTGGGCAGGCGCCAATCGGAACCTTAGAGCAAACTTATTCTGTAGGTGTTATTCCGGCAGGGTTTTATTTCAATTTCTAAATCGATTTTTGCCTAGTGAAAAGGCTTTCTGTTTTGATGCAGAAAGCCTTTTGGTTTTTGAAGCCTATCGCTTTTTTAGCAATTGGGGTAGAAAATCTGCTTTGGAGTGTGGCGAGGGATTTGTAGATTGCCTTCAGGGAAGGGGTCATTGCATCCCTAAAAA
>JAKQJQ010000106.1 GCA_029561105.1 Bacteroidota bacterium | reverse complement strand
AGCCCGCCGGGATCAACTCCGAGCGGGCTTTATTTATACTTTAATCGTCCCTACTGGCAATCCTTCCGGCCTCCTAGTCGCCAGCAACTCTTTCAGCTTCTTATTTTCCGGCGCGTTGGTGTACCGCGCCTTAATCGCCCTATGAACCTGCCAGGGCTTTGCTGACGGATGCAATTCATGCAGTAGGTGAGTGAACGCAGTCCACGTTGCAACCCTAATAGGCAATCCTTTCTTTGTGCACCGGGCGGTGAAGTCATAACCGATGTTCAACCCAAGCAAGTAATCAAAAATACCAAACACAATTTTCGTTGTCTTGCGCTGTTCGGCTTGGCAGTTTTCAAAGACTTTCGTCCGCCCTGCTACGTTGTTGTACACTTGCCTTGTGTCTGCGTAGATACTTTCTCTTTTATTCACGCCATACGCCTTAAATGAGGCCATATTGCCCGCTGTGCGCATGGTGCAGACGTAGCCGCCTTTCTCCCATACCCGCCGCCACATTACCCCGTATGCACTAGGTCTGATCCGCTGGCTATCGGTTTCGTACACATACCCGGCTTGTTTTAGCTTGTACTGAATTTGCCGGGCGTGGAGGCGTGAGGTGAATTGCAGTTTGCCCTCGGAGTAGATGTCGTTCATTTCGTGCGATGTTTTTTGGGTAATGGTTGAAGGTCTGACCAACTAAAAATGATAGCTAAGACAGCGCCGCCAATTAGAAAAATGTTAACTATTGACATAATCAAGTATTGTTTTTTCAAATTCATCAAAAGATTTACACACCACGTACTTGTAGTTTTGCGCCGTAACCAGCGCTTCAAACTCCTTTTGTTTCGGGCTTTGCGTATTCCCTTCCACCTTCATCTCGATACAAAGACCGTGAAACCCGGCGCGCGCAACAAACAAAAACAAATCAGACACCCCCGGCACCGCGCCCTCGCTTTCTAGTCGCTTCCAAGACTTCGCCCGTTGTTCGGGTGTACCTTGTAACATAGCTCCATTGACAGAACTAACCAGCAGCATTTTGTATTTCGGGAACTGGAACCGGAACCAGCGCACGCAGTTCTTTTGTAGGATTGCTTCGCGTTGTTTATTCATTCTCAGGTCGTTTTTCCTTGGTTTTTGTATAGCCTTTCCCGTTTCCTTTTACAGAAAGTACCAATTCCATTTTGCCGTTGAACGATAGCCATGACGAATAGTTTTTGTGCGGTTCTTGTTCGTACTACCACCAAAACCCACTACTTCCCATCGCACGCCAATTCGCCCACGGTGGAGCATCCGACCAGGGCGGGGGTTGGTTATTGTTGTTCATCTGCTTCTAGTTTTTGAAGTTCTTCAATCCAAATCGAAATAGCTTCCTCCATCGCAATATGTATTTGTTTCCGCTTTGCCGCACTCAGTGAGCTAGGCCGGATGCCCGCCCAGCGGCAAAATGCGCCCTGGCTGCGGTAGGGGTTGGTCGGGTCAAAGTGGGCGACGTAATCAGCCCATGACGGGTGGATAGGTCGTTCTGCGCTACGTGCGCGGCCTGGGAGACGTTTTGTGTTATCCATTTGATTTGAGTTTTTCGTTTTTATGGATTTTCTCCATTTCTGAAATCAGGTATACCATTGTTTCGGAGTGAATTATTTGACCATCGAATAG
>JAKQJQ010000331.1 GCA_029561105.1 Bacteroidota bacterium | reverse complement strand
TACCGTATTTGCTTTTGTTATCTCGGGATTTGTCATATTCGGTAATATAGCCTATTTCGACGAATTATGCCATTTCGTGATTGCTGATTCGTCATATTATGGTCGAATCAGGGCGGGGAAATGACGTTTTAGAAAAGTGTTGCATGTAAGTATTGATTAAATCGTTACTTACGGTTTGCTTATGTGACGGAAACATCAGATCACTCTGGTATAAGATCAAAGGCGTTCTGGCGCAACATTCAAACATTCTTGGTTCCGGTGATGTAGACACGTTTTACAGCACTTTGCAGGAAATGGTCGAGGATCAGGAACTTTTCAGATACAAAGATTTTGGATTCATGGACATGAACGAGCCATACCGCGTAATCGGCAAGAAGAATCCGGAAATCATCCTGGCGTCTGAAAAACTCGGACATTACCTGTTCATCAAGAAACTGGCCGATGCTCAGGGAGTTTCATTTATTTGTTTGAAAGGTGAGCCGGCAGTCATCTCGATGGAATATTTTTCAGACGACCTGAAAGCAAAGTGTGGCGGAAAGCCGCTGACAGTCTTTTCTATTTCGGATGTAGATCCGGCCGGTTACTCGATCGAGCGCAACTTGGTGAGAGGTCTGGAAAAGGCGCATCAAATCAACAAAGTTGTGAAACTGGTTGATGTCGGCGCTTTTACAACTGAACAAATCGGGTTTGTGCGGTTTCCGGTGGTCAGTTATGAGAAAAAAGGCGACCAGGTGAAACCGGTTGCGCCGGCAACGATGGGCCAGGTAACCAAAGGCCGCGCATGGTTTGAAGAGGAAATCAAAGATGAACGGCTTTTAACCGAGAAAGACAAGGGCGGTGGCTGGAAAGTCTTTACTATTCACGGTATCGAGAGTGACGCGGCGGATCGCGATATCATCGAAGCAAGGTTCAAGGCTGGCTTGCAGCGGCTTTTAAAGAACAACAGCCGGGCAAAGCCAGCAAAAAAGTGATTGTCATTTAATGTCATCGAAGAGGTTTTTAATCCTGCTCGATGTCTACTGAAACATAGTCGCCTTCTTTGGGAGTGCGTTTTTTGAATTTCTCAAT
>JAKQJQ010000263.1 GCA_029561105.1 Bacteroidota bacterium | reverse complement strand
TTTCAAAGATTGAAAATGCAAAAGGAAATATCCAACTTTCAACTTTAATTAGAATTTTTGAAATTGGTTTGAATAGACGAATTGGTTTGACATTCCTATAGAAACGTCACCTAACAGCGGTCACGAGAAATTGTTGGTTTTTTCTCGCTTCGGCTTCGTTTTCACGAATAAATTCTATCTTAGCGGAAACAACTCAGTTCGCTGGCTTCACAACTTCACGTGGCCGCGAAACGTTACTGGCAATGCTGCCACATCGCGTTAAAAGATTGCGAACATGAAAGAGAAAGATTAACTTTGTCAAAAAAGTAACTAAAAATGCGGAAATTTAAATCCTTAGAAATATGCGCGGGCGCTGGCGGCCAAGCTATTGGCTTAGAAGAAGCAGGATTTGAGCATATCGCTTTAGTGGAAATTGAGCCTTTAGCTTGCGAAACTTTACGCACAAATCGTCCTGAATGGAACGTTGTTGAAGGTGACCTTAGAAATTTTGATTCAAAAAAATTTAAAGGAAAGGTTGATTTATTAGCCGGAGGAGTTCCTTGTCCCCCATTTTCCATAGCAGGAAAACAGCTCGGACAATTTGATGAAAGAGATTTATTCCCAGAGGCACTTAGAATAGTTAAAGAGTGTAATCCAAAAGCTGTCTTACTTGAAAATGTTAGAGGTTTACTAGACCCGAAGTTTTTTGACTACAGAACTGATATAATTGGTGAACTTGAAAAGCTTGGCTATAAATGTGATTGGAAACTTTTAAATTCATCTGACTATGGTGTTTCCCAATTGCGACCAAGAGCAATATTGGTTGCTTTAAAGGAGGAATATTTTCCGAATTTCAAATGGCCAGAAAAAAACAAAGAAAATCCTATGACTATTGGAGAACTTCTTTATGAAGAAATGGCACAATTAGGATGGGAAAATGTCAATGAATGGAAAAAGAGAGCTAATAAAATCGCTCCTACTTTAGTCGGCGGTTCAAAAAAACATGGTGGGGCTGATCTTGGCCCAACTCGAGCCAAGAATGCTTGGGAACAACTCGGTGTCGATGGAAAAGGGTTAGCGAATGAACCTCCAACAAATGGTTTTCAAGGAAACCCAAGATTAACTTTAGAAATGACCGCATTAGTCCAAGGCTTTCCAAAAGAATGGAAAATTGCAGGAAAAAAAACTCCTGCATATCGACAAGTTGGAAATGCATTTCCACCGCCAGTTGCGGAAGCAGTTGGGAAATCAATAATTAAAGCTTTAAGAAATGGCAAAAAGAACTAAGGGAGAAGGTTCAAGAGATAAATTAAGAGCATATTTTCTCGACAATGTTGGAGAAATTTTAAATTCGGCAACTTTACAAGATGTAGCTGGCGGTGTTAGTGAATGGGGACGCAGAATTAGAGAATTACGCAATGAGGAAGGATTAGATATTTTAACTCACAATGACCGTAGCGATCTAAAACCAGGGCAGTATGTATTAGTAAGTAAAAAACCTAAACCTTTTTTTGAACGTGGCATTTCCAAAGAAACAAGAGCATTCGTTTTAGATAGAAATGGTTTTACTTGCCAAATGTGCGGAGTCGCTGCTGGCGAACCGCATCCATATAATGAAGGTAGAAAAACAAGATTGCATATTGGTCACATTATAGATAAATCAATGGGCGGTTCTGATGAAGCAAATAATTTGCGAGCGATTTGTTCGGTCTGCAATGAAGGTGCATCAAATCTTACTCTGAATCGTCCGGATACAATAAAATTAATAGCTCAAGTAAGACGCGCTCCTGCAAAAGATCAGCTTGATGTAATGAAATGGCTCATCACCAAATTTCCAAATCAAGCAAAAGAACTTAGCGAGGAATAAAAGCACTGCCAGTAACCGCCGTTTCAAGATATTGCCGAGATTTCGGTAAGTTGAACGTTCGATTTTCACGAAGAAAGTTTTGTCTTGGCAGAGAGAACTCAGTCCGCTTTGATCGGCAACATCGTGAAGCGGCCTAACGTTAGTTGCAATAGCTCAGAAACCGCTTAAAAATCGGCATATTTTAAAATTTTATTTTTTTTGTAATATCTTCGCAATCAAAATCGATATTACCCAAGAAATGAATAAGACATTTAACCTTTATTGCGATGAAAGTTGTCATCTAGAAAATGACAATAAATCGCATATGTTTTTAGGTTCAGTTAGTGTTGCTTACAATCAACTTAAACATCATACACAAATGATTAAACTGTTGAAACAAAAGCATAATTTTTATGGAGAAATTAAATGGAAATCTGTTTCTAAATCAAAACAAAAGTTTTATTCCGAATTAATTGATTATTTTTTCAATACTGACATGCAGTTTAGAACCGTGGGTGTAAAAAAATGTATGTTTGATCCGCATCTAAGTCACTCATTTGATGATTTCTACTACAAAATGTATTATGTTTTACTCAATTACAGAATTCATTCTTTGTATTCATATAACGTTTATTTAGATATTAAAGACACGTTAAGTGCATATAAAGTTAATAGATTGAAATCTATTTTGAATACAAAATATGGTGTATTCAGAAATGTCCAAAATATGCATTCACATGAAAGTATATTTATCCAATTAACGGATTTTTTAATGGGTGCTATTTCGTATGAACATAATAACATACTTAAAAAAAATCAAACTAAGGTTCATTTAATTAATAAAATAAAGAGCCATTGTGGTAGTGATTTATCGAAAACTTTCAATCACCACCACCAGTTTAATCTCTTCTTTATAGACTTACAATAGAATATGCCGTTTAATTTACTAAAACACTACAACCAGTTATTAGATATTAATGGAATGAACGTTCAAAACAGAACGAGTTCATTAAAAGGAATTTTTGAGAGAGATTTCGTAGAAAAACAACCTGTTTCATTTAAAGGCAAGAGAGTAATTCCCACTCCTGCAAATGGATCTATAAGTATGGATACTCTATTCTCGCATCTTACTACGGCGATTGTAGATGAAAAAACTAGAACTAGAGATTATGAAAGTGAACGTTCCCAGAGATTACATTGGGTTAAGTTTCACTTAGATTCAAAGAAAGAAATAAATATTTTATTTTTTTCCGTAAAAGAGCCTGAAGGAATCAGAACCTATATATATGATATTGATGAAAAATATGTAATAGTATTAGAACCTAAACATGAAAATGTCTATTTTTTATTAACTGCTTATAAGGTAAGAGGTCGCGATGCAGCTCGGAATAAGATAATGAAAAAGTATAAAAGGAAACTAAACGATGTTCTATAAAAGCAGAAAACGCAGAGCATCAGAGGCTTGCGTTTTCAGATTTCCTTTTCTCGAGTGAGAAATGAACTCGTTGCAAATGTAGATTTTTTCTTTAATTAAACAATATTTATAGTACTTTTTTTTTACTTGATATTATTCTTTTTTAATTCTTTTATAACATCTCAATAAAATTTATCATTTTTAAAAGAAATTGCTACTGCAACTAACAGCCGCCATGACTAATTGCTGTTTTTGTGTCGCCGGAAACATCAATTTCCTTAACTTCGTTCACACTAGCGGAAAATACTCTGCTATCTTGGCCGCAACTAGACATGGCGACGAAACGTTACTAGCAAGCTTAAGAAATGCATCGTCCTAAAGTAGGTTGACTAAAAATTAAACACTTTTAGTAAACCATGGAGAACCCAAAGAATCAACATTGTCGAAAAATTGAGTATCAAAAGATTGGTTTTGATCTCAAACTTTCCATCATTGACCAAGTTACAAACGGTCAAATTTCAATCAATCATGCCTCTAAATTGCATGGAATATCCAGAAGTTCTATTTCATACTGGATGAAAAAATTACGTACTTTTGATCAAAATTCTAGAACAATGAGTAAGAATCAAGAAATTAAAATGCTCAAAAAACGTATCGAAGAATTGGAATTCATCAAAGACTTCCAGCAAGTGGTTATTGCTGAAATTGAGGTAACTACTGGTATCGATTTTGTAAAAAAGTCTATGCCCGAAACATTAATCAAAGAAATAGAGAAAAAGAAAAAAGACCTTTTAAAGTAAAGGCTTTCTATGAATGTTTCGGGATAACTAAACAAGCATATTATAAGCGAATCAAAGCTGAAGAATTAAAGCAAAAACAAGCTGAAATAATCTTGGAACTCATCAAGCCTATTCGGAGAGAACAGTCTAAATATGGTGGGAGAAAACTGTTTCTTGATTTGCAGAATGATTTTAAAAAACACAATATAAAAATGGGTAGAGATGCGTTCTTCACATTCTTAAGAAATCATAGATTGCTTGTGAAAAAAACCAAAAGATTTCACATTACAACCGATTCTAAACACGGGTTTTATAAATCACCTAATCGATTAAAAGGCCTTACTCCTACTCATGCTGAGCAAGTTTGGGTTAGTGATATCACTTATGTCAAAATACAACAAAACCACGCCTATTTGGCTTTGGTAACCGATGCCTATTCTAAGAAAATTATGGGATATAGAATTGATACAAACATGAAAGCAACTCTAGTCAAAGAAGCTTTACAAATGGCACTCAAAAACAGGCTTTACAGCCATCAAAACATTATTCACCATAGCGACAGAGGAATTCAATATTGCTGCCCGGAATTCTCCGATTACGCGCAAAAGAATGGAATGCTACTCAGTACTACGCAAAAGTATGATCCTTATGAAAATGCAGTAGCAGAAAGAATTAACGGGATCCTAAAATATGAATTTGGTTTTATCAAAACATTGCCTAACTTGGTCACTGCAAAGAAAATGCTAAAGCAAGCTGTAAATATCTACAACAAACAAAGAAGACATTATAGCCTGGAAATGAAAACACCGGAATTTGCGCACAGAAATCAACAACATGAATACAAATCTTATAGCCTGAATTAATAACAAAAAGAGTCAACCTATATCAGGACAAGACAGATAGCCTCCGTCGGCAGTTTGCCTGATTTGTTTGCCCTCGTCTATGCCGGTTCCGCCCAAGGTTTTCTGCCATAGGATGGTTCCGCTGGCATCGAATTTAAACAACCAGCAATCACGCGCACCCAAAGAATCTGAAACGTCTCCGTTTGCCATATCGTGAAAGCCGGTAACCAGGTAGCCCGAATCGGTCGTGGTTTGAATGTCGAAAGCGATATCATTGTCCGTGCTGCCATAACATGTTTTTCATTGAAGTTCTCCAAGGGTATCAAGTTTCAAGACCCAAATATCGGTACCGCCATGATTACCGCTTACGTCTCCGTCGTTAGAACGCGTGTAGCCCGCAGCAATGTATCCGCCATCGACAGTTGGCTTAACGCTGTAAACGCGTTCAAAATCAAATCCTCCGTAGGTCTTTGACCATAAAATTTCACCGGTTGCATCGAGCTTGAGGAACCAACAATCTTGGGAACCTTTGTTTGGCGAATTCACGTTACCATCGGCACCACCGGTATCTCCTGCAAGAATGTATCCGCCATCGATGGTCTGCTCAAATCCGTAAATGAAGTCGTCCCCCGAACTCCCAAATGTTTTTTGCCAGGATATATTTCCCGATTCGGTGAGCTTAAACAGGAATACATCTACCTGGGCATGGGCGTCAATCTGCATATCTCCGTCACTTGAATACGAAAATCCAAGAATAAGAAAACCGTTGTCGGAAGTTTGCCGCGCCGCTATCCCAAAGTCGACACCGCTACCACCGAGCGACCGCTGCCAAAGTATGGTGCCCGATGCATCGGTACGGATGGCCCAGAAATCGACCAGAACCTGGTTGACCGTAATGTCTCCATCGGCCGTTCCCGAACCTCCGCAAATTAGGTATCCGCCATCGGTGGTCTGGATGATTTTAGAGGCTTGTTCAAAACCGGTACCGCCATAGGCCTTTTGCCATTGAATCGGCGGTTGGGCCTGTAGGCAATAGCTTGCGAAAAATACTAAGAAGGGTATTACTATTCTCATGTGGGTTTTTTTAGCTTGGTAAATATAGCTCTAATCCATAAAAAAAGCCTCTCGAATCGAGAGGCTTTTTATTGATAAGGGAATCAATTAAGAGTCGGAACGCATATACGAATAGGTCACGTTTCCGGTAAGCATGGCCCAAAGTGAGGTGACGCTGTTGAATGACGGATAATCGCCATTGCTGTCGGATCCGGTGAGTACACGTGTTGCCGAATTGAAAGTGTAGTTGACATTGACGCTACCGCTACCAGAAGAAGTACGGTGTGTGGTGATGGTATTGCCGTTACGTGTCCAGGTTCCGGTGGTAATCTCGGTATCACAGGTCAACGAAAGTCCCAGATTGGCGAGGATGCTTTTGTTGATGCGTCGCTCATAAGTTCCGTTAGAATTGAAAGTGATTTGCGAACCCGCATAACACGAAGACTCTGTGGTGAGGTTGGTGCTGCTGTCGCTATCGCCGTCAAGATTTTGTGCGGTGGCTACTATATAGGAACTTAAGTTGAGTGTTCCCAACAGGTAGAAATTGGCATTGTTCTCGTCGTCATTTGGACCGTCGGTGTCGGCAGAGGCGCCGTTGTCCTGATCATTATCAGTGTATTTGGTATAAGTCAGCTGTAGATTTCCGGTAAGGGTTACCCAAAGTGATGTGGCGGCGTTCCAGGCCGAATACGATCCGTTGGTGTCGTTCTGTGTCAAGGTGCGGTTGACCGCGTCATAGTTGTAAGTTGCCGAAACATCAGTACCTCCGTTAACATAGGTTACGATAGTGTTTCCGTTACGGGTGTAAGTTCCGGAGGTGATTTGAGACTGGCATTCTAACGAAAGGCCTCCCGCGCCCGTTGTGCTGCTGTGCCAGCCTTGATCGTACGTACCATCGGAGTGGAAACTGATCCACGAATCGTTGTAACATGCACCTTCTATGACCAAATTAGACGAACGGTCGCCGTCATTGTCGTAATCCTGCTCTGAAGGCGCATTGGCCGAAGTAAGCTGTTAAGCCCCGGTGAGATTTTGGCTCATCATAGGGTTGGGATTGTTGTTGTTGTCATCGTCATTGGAGCAGGATGTAAAGGCCATGCATCCCGCTACAGCCAACATCGTTGTAAATAATTTTTTCATAGGATTTAAGGATTTAGTATGGGGTAAAATTATCCAACCTATGAAAGAGATGTCTTACAGAATTCTTAGAAAGAGTTATAAAAAAGGCACCCCGCTTTGCTGCTGCAGGATGCCGTTATTATTGAAAGAAATTGATTTTCTGTTACTTATCTTTTTTGCGGATAACCAGGAAATTACCATCGGTATCGAACACCGCGTCGTAAAAAACTGATTTATCTGTGAGACCTACCTCAAAGGTATAGGTCTTGTTCTCGTTTTTCACCTTGGCGGCTTCTGTTACGGTAAACGTGGGATAGTTGGTTTTTAGGTACTTGGTCACCGCCGCAGGAAGCTGCGCCACCGGAGTAGCACGCATAAGTACTTTCTGGACGCCGTTTATATCGTAATAAGCGGCTACTTTATTGCCCTGCATGGTAAAATCGGCCACGAAACGCGGTTCATCCTTATCTTCTCCGCCAAAATCCTTGCGCCAGGTTGCCTTGGTGTTTGGGAATTCGCTTTCAAAGCTGCCTTGTACCTCAACCGGAGGCTGGTAGGCTGGTGCAACAGGTGCCGCAATGGCCGCCGCAGTTTTGGCTGCCTTAGGTTTTTTACTGCTATGCGCTATTTTTGTCTTGGTGGTTTGGGCAAATAGCGTCGTGCAAGCCAACAAGATTGCCCATAAGAATGTCTTTTTCATTTATTGAGATTTTGTAAAGTGAACTGTGTTTTCAAATTTACTGCAACAAATCTCTTAAATGCAAATGAAGCGAACATTTATTTTTTGGGATGTCGTAGCGAAAAATCTCGAGAAACCAATAGGACAATCACCGCTTTACAATCCTATCGATCCATGAATATTGTCGCCGTATAATTGCGATGTAGTAAATGCCGTTGGCAAGCGCCGACAAATCGATGTGATCAGACAACTGCATCAGCTTCATGACTTGCCGGCCTTGGCTGTCAAACACTTCTAAGTTGTCGACGCTCCCGATAATGAGCAAGTTCCCGTCGGTAGGGTTTGGATAAAGGATTACTTCGTCTTTGGGAATCGCTTCTTCCTGAGCTAGAAAAGTTATCGGTCTGAGTGGGGTTTGAAAAACAACTTGCATTTCATCCTGCTGTTCGGGCTGCAGATAGGCATTGAGTTGGTTCGCGTAGTAGATCTTAACCGTCAGGTTGTAGGTTGCGGCCAAATCGGCATTTATGGGAAGTTGGAAATTGTTGTTGAGGTATTCAATCGTGGATCCGAAACCCGAGATATAGGACGCTTCTATTGTAATTGCGTAATCATCCACAACATATTGCCAGGATTGAAAATAATAGAGTTCGACCGCTTGGGTGTTGATGCTGACGTTAATGGACTGAGGGGAAATCGGGCTCAAGGCCAACTGTTGGATTCTAAGCGCAATCGCTTTGGCTGGGACACAAAGTAAAATGATAAGGCAAGTAATTGTTTTCATGGCGCATAAATAAAAGGTAATAGGAAAAAGCCGCCTTTCGACGGCTTTTAGATAACCCAAAATCACAAAATATAAATAGATAAGAACGTACTTAGTCAAATTCGTTGAGACCATACAAGATTTCCTTCATCTTGGTTCCGTTGATCTCAACGGGTTTATAGGCTACATTGAATTTTTGTATGGCCAGGTCTATGTCGGCCTTGAGTTTTTTGTACTCGAGTGGTAACTTGGTTTCGCATTGTTTTTCATTCTCGTAGCTGTTTAGGATAATCCGGAATTTCTCGTAAAACTTCGCGCCCTGGTCAATGAAATTATTGTACTGCGCAATGAACTGCAGCAACCTGTCTATTGGAAATTCTACATTGACCTGCATTTTATATTGGGCACTGCCTTGTGCTGTTTTCATTTTAGAGAGGTAATTTTCCATCTTCTGGGTTACGGCCTCCCAATCATCATTGGCACGACAATTCTCGAGTGTAGATTCAAAACCAATCGGCTTGGTATAATCCCTGAAAAGCGCTTCGATATCCTGTTTGATTTTGTCATTGCTGGTTTGCAGGAAAGCCGTCTCGAAATAAATCGTATTGAGGTCATTTTGCATCCGAAGCGTGAAATCCAAAATACACTCTACATTGGCCAGTTCTTTCTCCTTTTCCTCCTTCGTTAAACTTGCGGCAATCATGTTGGTAAAGGTTTGCACTACAGAAACAATCGTATTGGTACCCAGTACCGCGGTCAAATCAAAACTCGTTTTCTTGTCGCGTTTGGCGGCAATGATTTCTTTGAGTTTACCGTATTCAGGGTATTGGTTTGGGTTAGACATCTTGTTGATTTCACTCAACGACCGCACCGAGGCAAAATGATGGTCGAGGCTCAACACCTTCTCGTAAAGGATTTTAATAATCTGCAACCCTTTGAGATATCTGATCTTTGAAATTTCGTTGTTGCTCTCTTTTTGTATCGCCAACAGCCCGTCCCGGATGGTTTCTTTACGGATCAGGAATTCTAATTTTTGCTCGACCGTGGCAGCCACTTTGATGCGATTCCTTAGCTGAATCATTTCTTGTTCGAGCAGAAATTTCTGCCGGAAATATTTGGCTCTGGCCACACCGATGTCGCTGGCCATTTCCCTAATGACTGCATTCGGATCCCGCTGTCTCGTTGCAGAGAAGGCCGTGGTGGCACAGAGAAAAACGACCGATAGGCAGACCATTGTTCTCATCGAGGTCAATTTTTACTGTTGGCACTGAGCAGCGTAAACACAATAGTCACCTTGTCTCGTGTCACAGTCATGGGATAATAGCCTGCTGCAATGGTGGTGTATTGGGCTTCAATTTGCAGGTTCTCGAGCGTTTCTTTGTCCAGTAACAACACCTCTTCCTGTACGAAGAAAGTGGTTTCGCCAGGATTGACCTCGCTAACTGGAATACCGAAAACCCTTATCTGTTCTGCCTTTGAAAGGTCTTTTTGATCTATTTCCAGCGCGAAAGTATTTGCAGAAATCTTTCGGGAGTTTCTTTTGTAAACCAACACGGGATTGTCTTTTAAAACGTTGAAAGAACAAGTTCCCCGACCCGACGAGCAATCCGATCCATAGCGTCCAAAACTGACCTGTGTCGCTTTGGCATTTTGACAATGCGAAAAGATCGATAACGATAGCATCGTCATCGTAAAGATGATTTTTTTCATGGCGTGTAATGTTTTGGTGTGGCTTATAATTGAGCAAAGATCTATTTTTGAATTGGTTTTACCTCTAGTTCGAGATCGTTCCAATCTTCGGTGCTATTTAGTAACGTTTGCATTTCACAGATGTTTTCGACTGTAATTTTTTGCCCTTTGATGGCTACGATTTCGTCACCGATATTGTATTTGGTTTGCAGCACATCTTTGGCAGAGACAATCAATCGTCCCGAATTGTTCTGGGCACCAAAAGAAATTTTTCTTTCAAAATTTTCGGCTATCAAATTGGAATTGCGTTTCACGTACACCTTTTGATTGTGGTAATCAATAATCCAATCGAATCCTTTCATAAATGCCGTGCCGACATTCTGAGCAGAAATCGAACTCGAGAGGTTCACAATTGTGGATATATTTTCACCTCCAAAACGCACCGGCATCTTTTCGTATGATATTTTTTTCCCCGTCGTAACACTGGAAATTGTCATATGGGAAGCACCCAAAATTTCTCTTCTATTTGCGTTTTTGAACTGGTGGTTATTGTGGTAAGGAATCGTAATGCTTCCGTTGTAACCCGTATCTAAATGAAACCTATACTTCTTGTCTTCAATCGTAAGGAATATAAATATCTTTTTATATTTAAACTTAGATTCAACTTGATGATAATTGCCCTGTTGTAGTAAATATTTTATTTGGTCTTCCCCAATATTACTCAACTGATTTTTTGAGAAATCGAGGTACATGTTCAAGTTGTTCTCAAAGAAAATGTCCATTCCGAGTATTCCAGAAAATGTTCTCTTAGATTGACAAGAAAGCAATGGCAGGTTGATAACACCCATGACTTTGTGGCTTGCATCGAATAGCTCCGATTGAAGGGCTACCGAAAATTTTTTGTTTTTGACTCTTTTCCCGTCAGCACCTAATGCAATACCTATATTGGCAAATTGCTGTTTGTGAAAATTTTGAACAATCGTAGTGTCGGTTATGCAAGATCCGGTCGCTCCGGTATCAAATAAAAAGTTGGTTTCGGTTCCATTGATTTTCACTTTTACCAGCGGCGTATTGTTTTCAAGCTGAACGTTAGTTGTTGCTGTTTTTAATACTATTTCTTCTTCTTCGTAAAGTCTAAGTAATTTACAGGAAATTAGAGTAAGTGGGATTAAAAAGCAAACAATGGGTTTCAAATTCATATTGATGGTTTTAGAAAAACAAGGCACATTCCACATTAATAACGTGCCTTGTTTTAATTAACGAATTACGGAATCAATTCAATAATGATCTTAATAACCTCAATCAACCCCTGTAAAACCGCTACCCAAGGAAATCTTGAATTTGGATTGGACTCAGAGACAGTTCCCGATTGTGCTACTGTTACCAAAATCGAGTTGTCTCCTTTCATAATTTCACAATCCGAGGTTCCAGTCGAGGCATATTTGTATAGCTTTTGCAACAGCGCCGTTTCTTCTTTGGTTGGGTTGACCGGACCGGTCTGCTTGATAAAGTCGGCCTGCGACATGCCACTTTTGTAGGTGGTTTGGGCAGTCAAATGTACCAGCGTAATCATTTGGGCATCAATCGCGGCTTTTTTAGCCGTCGACAATTTGGTTTGCGCGTTTGCAGAACACACAAGCATTACTGTGGCCAAAAGGCCAAAAAGGAGTTTTTTCATGGTGGATAAAAATTTAAATGGTTTATAAAAAATGATTGTTTGAACACTAAGGGGTAGTCCAAGTTATGAGTTCGTAAATGTCTCTCGGGCCAAACAGATACCACATTATTTGGCAAAACCATCCGCACCTGTTCGCATTTTGAAAAACAACCAGCTCTCTTTTTTCAAACAATGGGAGCAATTGTCTGGCAGATACTCCATCATAATTTTTGTAAACATTTAACGAACTGGTATTGGTTGAGACAAACTGATAAACCTCTTTTAAAAATTTGTCTTCCTGCGGGGTCGGAGTGGTACTATTCTGTGTGAATTGCAACAGCCAATCTTTGTAAGTAGTTCCTTTTACGAAACTGGCTTTGGCTTGATTAACAATCATAACCATTCCCGATTTAAAATACTCGTTCTGCGCCTGGGCAGAGAAACAAAATACGACGCTGGCCAATAAGCCAAAAATTAATTTTTTCATGGTAAATAAAAATTTTAAATGGTGGATAAATAATTGTCAAAGCTTTTAATTCTCTGACATGGTAAAACTACTATACTGTATCAAATCTAAAGTCTAGATTTTCTGCAGCTTGTGTTAAATTTTGAAATGAGCTTGAATTTCCGGCTAAGAGTAAGCCCTAAAACTCCCCCAATCGATCCCCAAAACATACGCCAGAGACGCATTCAAGTCGTCAAGATTCGATGCCTTCTTCATGATATAGCTGGCGCCGGCTTCGAGGTAATGCGCCACCGACGATTTAGCAAATGCGCCTGAGATCAGCACAACAGGGATATCTTTGCAATGTTCGTCCTTTTTTAAAATGTCCAGAATTTGTTCGCCATCAAATACCGGCATGCGGATGTCGAGGAAAATGATATCGGGCAACGTTTCCTTTTTCAAGGCTTTGAGCATCATGGTGCCATTAACGAAGATCTCGACGTTGTGCCCGAGCGATTCTGCAGCTTCCCTAAAGAAATGCAAGTCGTCTGTATCGTCGTCGAGGTAATATAAGCGGCGTGGGTTTTCCATGACGTAAAAATAGTGATGCCCGTATGAATAAATTTATCGGTAAACTTTGTGGTTTTATGTAATTCGCATATGCGTTGTGATTCAATTACTTAGGCAAATACAAGGAGATTTTTAATACCGTCACTTTCAGAAAGCGCATCTTTTCCGTATTTTGCCCTATAAAACAACACCATGAAAACATTCGTCATCGGCGACATACACGGTGGCTTGCGTGCCCTGACACAAGTCCTTGACAGGGCTCAGGTAACGCTAAACGACCAGCTTATTTTCCTGGGCGATTACGTCGACGGCTGGAGCGAATCCCCGCAACTGCTCGATTTTCTCATCGATTTGGGCAACAAACAAAATTGCATCTTCATACGCGGCAACCACGACGATTTGCTCTGCGACTGGCTCAATGACTCCAAGGAAAACCTGCTTTGGTACAAACATGGCGGAGAAGCCACCATTGAAGCGTATTCTAAAGTACGTCAGGAGACCAAAACCAAACACATTTCGTTTTTGAAGACGTTGCGCAACCATTACATCGACCCGCAAAACCGGCTGTTCATACACGCAGGATTTACCAATATGAACGGCGTGAACTTTGAGTACTTCCCAAAGATGTTCTACTGGGAGCGTACACTCTGGGAAACCGCGCTTGCCCTGCATCCGGCAATGGCTGTCGACGATCCGTTTTATCCCAAGCGTTTTCTGCAATACAAGGAAATCTTCATCGGGCACACGCCGGTGACCAGAATCGGTCAAACCGTCCCGGTGCAAAAAGCCAATATCTGGAACGTTGATACCGGCGCGGCATTCAAAGGCCCGCTCTCCATCATGGATGTAGACAGCAAGAAATTCTGGCAAAGCGACCCATTGCCCGATTTATACCCGGATGAAAGAGGAAGGAATTAAAGCGTGTCGGATTTCAGGCAAGATTCACCAATCAGAAATTTACGGTAAACTAACTTTAACAAAAACAACAGCAATGCTGCAGTTTCATTTCACCATTATTTACTAGGGATCGCACCAGCCCCTTCCCTGAAGGTAAAATACAAAATTTCCCAAAAACGCACTTGCGTAAAAACTACAACGCTTGTTAAAACGCTTACCACCATTCATTTTTTAACCCACATTTCCCGACATTGCAAAATATTGTTACTTTTGACCCGTATTTAAAACCCAATAAACAAATGAAAAAAATGATCACTTTGCTGCTATTGTGCAGCGCCGGATTTGTAAATGCCCAGGCCTACAAAGGTAAAGGCGACGTTAAAGGACAGGTGGGATTGCACTTGCAGAGCGGAGGCACCGGGATCAATGTATCTTCCGACCTCGGCCTGGGCGAGAACATCTCTATCGGGCTTTCTGCTACTTACCTTTTGGCTGCCGACAAGTACATCTATTATGACTTCAACAAACTCGGCTATGTAAACGACGACGCGAACTTTATCGACAAATTCGACCTCAAAGCCCGTTTCAACGCCAACATCGGCAACGTCATCGGATTGCCCAAAGAAATGGATGTCTATCCCGGACTCGATCTGGGATTGCGCAATTTTGGCGCGCACGCCGGATTCCGTTATTTCTTCACCGATGGTTTTGGCCTCTACGCCGAAGCAGGAGCGCCCATTGCCAAATACGGCGGCAACGCTGTAGGAAATAAGGTCTACAACAACCAATTCACATTCAATATCGGCGCGTCTTTCAACATGTAAGACAACCTAAAATCATAAAAAAACTCCTGTCATCGCAGGAGTTTTTTCGTTTGTAACTATTCGGGAATCAGGTTCACCGTGAGTTGTCTCGGAATCACGTGGCAACGGTCGCGCGCCACGCTAATGTTGTTGGAGACATACTCTTGGTAACCCGCCTTGCGCACGGTAACGATATAATTCCCAGCCCGTTCATAAGCGCCCGAGAACGTGGGCGTATCTGGGATTACCGGCAACAAATCCTCTATATAATTGCCGTCGCGCGCGGTTACTGTAATGCCATCGGTGGTGATGGCCGAATTGCCGTTGAGCGTCACATTCACATTCAACGCGGCGCGCGCTTCCATCGTACACGGATAATCGTTATCGTAACGGTCGTCATTATCGCAATGGTTGGCCATGAGCAATGGCGCGAAACACAGTAATAGCAGTAGTTTTCTCATCTTGTATCGTATTGGTTTGTAGTGAGATGCAAATTACAAAAAAGGGTTGCATAAAAAAACCGGCTTTTTCAAACCGGTCTTCTTGTTTTTTCTATTGTTTTTTGGGCGTGCCGGCGTTTTCAACTTTTGCGGTTTCTCACCAGCATTCTGGAACGCCGTCGGGCTTTCCGCTATAGCTTTTGCTCGTACCTCACAAAAGGCTGCCGCTACAATCCCTCACGCAGAAGCACACCGTTTGTTACAAATCAAATTTGATCCCTTGCGCCAAAGGCAAGCTCGTCGTATAATTGATCGTGTTGGTCTGTCTTCTCATATAGATTTTCCAGGCATCCGAACCAGATTCGCGTCCGCCGCCGGTTTCTTTCTCACCGCCAAACGCGCCGCCAATCTCGGCACCCGAAGTCCCGATGTTCACATTGGCGATTCCACAATCAGAACCCGCAACAGAAAGGAACCTTTCGGCCTCACGCAAATTGTTGGTCATGATCGCCGACGACAATCCTTGCGCCACGCCGTTCTGAACCGCGATGGCATTTTCTACCTCGCCCGAATATTTCAATAAATACAACACCGGCGCGAATGTCTCGTGTTGTACAATCTCGTAACTGTTGTCGGCTTCGGCAATCGCCGGTTTTACATAACAGCCGCTTTCGTAGCCTTCGCCTGAGAGTACGCCGCCTTCAACGAGGATTTTCCCGCCTTCGGC
>JAKQJQ010000085.1 GCA_029561105.1 Bacteroidota bacterium | reverse complement strand
CCCGAAGTCATCCGCAAAATTCCCGGAGCCAACGCCGGAATCGAGAATGTCATCAAAACCTTGCCCGGCGTAACCAGCAACAACGAACTCAGTACTGCTTATTCGGTGCGCGGCGGGAATTACGACGAAAACCTCGTTTATGTCAATGAAATTGAGATTTACCGTCCGTTTTTGATTCGTTCGGGCCAACAAGAGGGATTGAGCTTTACCAATACCGATTTGGTACAAAACGTTGATTTTTCGGCTGGTGGATTCCAAGCCAAATACGGCGACAAACTCTCGTCGGTGCTAGACATCACTTACCGCAAACCCAGCCGTTTTGGTGCAGCAACCGAACTGAGTTTCCTTGGCGGAAGCCTTGCTGTTGATCTGGCTTCCAAAGACAACAAATGGACCGCCATTACCGGAATCCGTTACCGCGACAACAGCCTGCTCGTGGACAGCCAGGAGACACAGACCAATTTTAAACCGATTTTTGCCGATATTCAAACCAATATCACTTATACGCCGTCTGATCGCTGGCAATGGAGTTTTCTTGGGAACATTTCGCAGAACCGCTACAACTACCAACCACTCACGCGCGAAACCAAATTCGGGACTTTCCTCGAGCCCATCGCCATCCAGATTTCATACGACGGACGCGAGAAGGACCGTTATGACACCTATTTTGGTGCCATGAAAACTACTTTTACCGTCAATGAAAATTTCACCTTGAAATTCATTGGATCGGCTTACCATACTTTAGAGCAGGAGTATTTTGATATTTTTGCGTCTTACGGTTTGGGCGAAGTGGATACCAATATCGGTTCGGAGACCTTTGGCGATGTGACCTTTACCCGTGGCATCGGGACCCAACTCAACCATGCCCGCAATGATCTGGATGCTTTTATTGTCAATGCAGAAGTCAAAGGCGCGCACAATATCAAAAAACATCAGGTAGAGTGGGGATTCAAATACACGCGCGAAGACATCCGCGACCGTGTCGTAGAATGGGAAGTGATTGATTCTGCAGGATTCTCCCTCAACCCACCCAAAGGCTTGCCCTCAAACAACCAGCCCTACACACCTTACACCGGGCCACTGGTTCCTTACCAGAATGTACGGGCCAAGAATTTTGCAACGATTTCAAGGTTCTCGGGTTATGCACAATGGAGCCTTAAGGATAAATTAGGGTCGAGTGAGGTCTGGTACAACGCCGGCGTACGCGCGCACCAATGGCAAGTAACCGGCGATAACATCAACGGCGATAGCCAATTTGTTTTTAGCCCAAGGGCACAGGTGGCCATCAAACCAGACTGGAACAGAGACATGGTTTTTCGCGTATCTGGAGGAATGTACTACCAACCGCCATTCTACAGGGAGTTGCGCGACCAAAACGGTGTGGTGCAGCCCAATGTCAAGGCGCAATCTTCGTTTCATATCGTGTTGAGCAACGATTTCAGTTTTAAGATGTGGGAACGACCGTTTAAGATGGTGACCGAGGCGTATTACAAGTCAATGACCGACGTTAATCCTTATACACTCGAAAACGTCAGGATCCGTTATGCGGCCAACAACACAGCAGAAGCTTTTGCCCAAGGACTCGATCTCAGGCTCAACGGAGAGTTTGTAAAAGGTACCGAATCGTGGTTGAGCTTTGGCTACCTCAAAACAGAAGAGAACGTGAACAACCGCGGCTATATTCCACGCCCAACAGATCAAAGGCTCAAGTTTGGTATCCTGTTCCAGGATTTCATGCCGGTGATGCCAAGCGTCAAGATTTACCTGAATCTGGTTTACAACACCGGATTACCTGGCGGTTCACCGTCGTACGCCGATCCTTATGTTTACCAATCGCGCCTTCGGGATTACCGTCGGGCCGATGTGGGGTTTTCTTATGTACTCACCGAAAAGAACAAAGGGGACAAACGCCCCGAAGGACATTGGCTAAGGAAATTCCAGGATTTTTCCATCGGATTCGAGATATTCAATATGTTTGACAACCAAAACGCCATTACCAATACCTGGGTGCGTGATGTTTATGAAAAGAGCCAATCGGCCATCCCGAATTACCTGACCACACGGGTTTTTAACGTCAAATTGGCGATTAAAATCTAAGTGGGTCGAGGCGAATTGCTATATTTGAAACTCCATTGCAATAGAAAGAACATGAAACAGACTTCACTTTTCTTCGCCTTATTGGCGGTTGTGCTCGGGGTAAGCTGCCAAAAAGAGGCACCCGAAAAACCAAAGGTTAGTTACGATGATTCGGCCAAGCCCAAAACGAGTGTGAAAATCGACACTGCGCAAATTGAAATAGCCGACCTGCCCGTACAGTTTCAGGGAACCAACTACCTTGTTTTTCCTGTCGGAGACCTTAGTATTTATGGTGGAAATGCACGCGGCGGTTATGAGTCTTCAGCATCCAACGATCTTCGGTTTAAGATTTCCAATTACGGAGAGCATGAGATTGCGGGTTATTTGAGAAACCTTAAATTTCGGGAAATTGGTTCGGATTCGCTACGCGCACTGACCGATAAGCCTATGCTTATCCAAACGGTGACTTTTCTCAAATCGGTAGCCGATAAAACCAAACAGCAAATCCTGGTCTACACGCTCGCCGACATGGACACCAACAAAGACGGCAAGCTCGATACATCAGATATCAAGTCCCTATACCTGAGTGAAATTTCGGGCCAACGATTTACCAAAGTTTCCACCGATTTTTTAGAACTCGTTGACTGGAGTCTCGTCGAGTCAGAAAATCGCTTGTATTTTAGGACCATCGAAGACGCCAATAAAAATGGGGAGTTCGATAAAAATGATGTCATGCATTATCATTTTATTGATTTGTCGGGCAAGGACTGGAAAGTGTCTGATTACAACCCAATTTAATAGTATCGCAAACTAAATAAAAAAACGTCCGACAGTTTGCAGGACGTTTTTTTTATAAAGTTACTGGAATATTAATTTTTCTTTTCTTACTGCAGATTCTGAAGGAAAGGCAACAATTGTGTTTCAATCAAATCGGTCAGTTCGTTCATCTTATCGCGTGCGTTTTGTACGGCAGGTCTGTCGCTTATGATTGCTGTAGAAAACGTGTCGGGGATGGCATCGATAGCGTCGATCGCTTCGGTGATTTTGGTTTTTAACGAACTGTCGAGTGTTGGATTGGTGAGGATCACCACATCGCTCAACCCCATTCCGTCTGCTCCATTAAAGTCGCCCATATAAATATTTTTTATTCCTAGAATGTTGTTGGCCAAATCTTGTTTGGTGTTGTTGCTCAAGCGCGATTCCTCTGCTTCGGGTTTGGGTGCGCCTGAGTTACCGCTCAACGGTTGTCCGATTTTTTCATCCGCCACCTTGTTGCCAAGTGCAGCCGCTCCTTTTGCGATTTCGACCAAGGCCGATTTTTGCGACGGAAAAATACTACCTGTTTTTCCTGCGTATGCAAAGTTAGCTGCATAATTTTCACCATCGTTGCGCCATGAGTCGAACATTTTTTGGGTATTGTCCTGCAAATCTGTGGCCGCAGCTTTGAGGAATTCTATTTCCCTGTCGGTGACGTCGGCAGCCGCTTTGTTTCCGTCGATACCCCACACCAGATATTCAATAACATGGAAACCTCTGACCGCGTTGTTGCTGGCCAGCGTAAGGGCTGTAATTGGCGCGCCATTTCCTATGATAACGCCGATTGCGACTTCATCAACCGGCCAAGAGTCAATCGCAGGATACACGGTATTCTTAATGCTGGGAGCCATATAGTCTACTGTTTCTATTTGTTCCCATTCTAATCGTGCCGATTGCCAGGCCAGTTTGAGGTCTGTTTGTTGGGTGTCGGTCATGGGAGCGGTAATGCCACTGATTAGGTTTTCCATATCGGTAGCCTTGGTATTGAGCGTTTCGTAGTTGGTAACAATCACACTGTTCGATAGATTGGTGAGTACAGCGCTGCGTATTGGAGAACCGGTAGTAAAAGATTCTGAAGAGCTGCTGTTTTCGCAATTGGCCAAAATCATAGCCGTAAAAACAACAACAGATAAACTAAGAATTTTGTTTTTCATTATAAAGATGTTAAATTGATGTATGACAACAGGTGGTAAAAATAGTAAATACCTAAATAAGGATGTCACTTTCGAGGTCTGATTTCTCAATAGCGAAATCGAATCCAAGGCGTTTGACCAATTCTATGACCAAATTCTTGTACCAGTTTTCCGATTTGGGATGGATGTAAATTTTTTCAATCAGTTTGCCCAAGTCTACATCTACCTTAAGCCCGTTGTCTATTTTCATGTTGTACGCGGTGGTGTCTGTCAGGATGCGGATTTCACGTTCATATTGGAAACTCTTGCGTTTGAAAAGGAATGGGAAAAAGGCATCCTCGAAAGGGATATGTTCTTTTTTGTAATCGATATAGTTTACCTCTCCAATATATTGTGGGAATGTTTTCTCTGGTGCAAGCGCCTTTTTGATTCTTCCCACCGTGGATTGGATAGCGAGTCCTTCGGATTTCTGGGTGAAAATCTGCCACATCGCAAATGACTCGTATTCGTTGCTGTGCCAACTGCTGATGACTACGTTGGTACGGTGTGTCTTGTAATAATCGAGGAAGTCGGGATTGTCTACCGAAAGCTTTCGGATTTCCTCAAAAGTAGGTTCGCTAAAAGTGCCCTCATATTGGTCCTCGAATTTGTCAGAACGCGACATAAAAAGCTTGCGGTACAACAACAGATCGACGAATTTAGACAAGTCGAGGTATTTCCAGACAACCGTTTCGTCATCGGGCAACTTGATATTTTTGTCGTTGGTGTACATGCCGTTTAACTTTCAAAGGATTGCATCGTCACCAGTTTGTTGTAGGTGCCGTGCATCGCAATGAGTTGTTCGTGCGTGCCCTGTTCTACAATCTTGCCTTTCTGCATCACGACAATCAAATCGGCTTTCTGTATGGTCGACAGACGGTGTGCAATCACAATCGAGGTACGGTTCTGCATCATGTTCTCGAGTGCCACCTGAACGAGTTTTTCACTTTCGGTATCCAGTGCCGAAGTCGCCTCATCGAGAATCATGATCGGTGGGTTTTTGAGCACTGCGCGCGCAATGCTCAGTCGCTGTTTCTGGCCACCCGAGAGCTTGTTCCCAGCGTCACCGATGTTGGTGTAAATGCCGTTGGGTAGATCTTTCACAAATTCATAGGCATTGGCGATTTTAAGCGCGGCTATGATTTCCTCGTCGGAGGCATCGGGTTTTCCCAGCAGTATATTCGACTTGATCGTATCGTTAAAAAGGATGCTGTCTTGGGTAACCAAGCCAATCAAACTGCGCAAAGAATGCAAATCCATGTCCTTAATATCTACGCCGTCGATAGCAATCTTCCCTTCATTAACATCGTAAAAACGGGTCAAAAGATTGGCAATGGTACTTTTCCCGGAACCCGATTGGCCTACGAGCGCCACGGTTTTTCCTTTGTTTACCGTAAGTGTGAAATCCTTAAGCACATTCTCTTGCTCGTAACGGAAATTAATGCTTTCTATGGTGATTTCTTTGTCAAAAGTGGCTTTATGAATGGCATCTGTTTTACTGGTGATTTCATTTTCTTGTTCCAACACCGCAAATACACGGTCGGCAGCGGCAAGCCCGCTTTTCACTTGATACGAAGCTTTAGAAATCGCTTTGGCCGGCGTCAGGATATTGTACGCCAAAGCCATGTAGGTGATGAACGCGGCGCCTTCGAGCGTTTTGGATACCAACACCATTTGTCCGCCGTACAACAAGAGTATGGCGATGGTGACGATTCCGAGGAATTCGCTTAGTGGCGAGGCAAGGTTATTCTTATTTCCGATGGAGTTGGATAACTTTTGCAAACGACCCACCGACGCGTTAAACTTGTCCTTGAAATTCCCTTCGGCGTTGTAGCTTTTCACCACTTTGAGCCCGCTTAGGGTTTCTTCGAGAATCGAGATGAAATAGCCCGATTCCTGTTGCGCGCGTTCTGATTTTCCTTTGAGCGATTTACCGATTCGTGAAATAATCCAACCGGTCAATGGAATGAAAATGAAAACGAATAAGGTCAGGTTCACACTGATGAAAAACATCGTAACGATGGTAAACAAGATTGTCAACGGTTCACGGACGACGAGCTCAAAAATAGAAAAAAACGAAGTCTGTACTTCGCCCACATCGCCAAGCATACGCGCCATGACATCGCCTTTGCGTTTTTCGGAATAGAATGAAATGGGCAACTCGATGATTTTTTTGAACAAGATGTTGCGCAAATCCTTGAGCACGCCATTGCGCAAAACGGTGATGTGCACCATTGCGAAATAGTTGAACAGATTCTTGAGGAAAAACAGCGAAATGACCAGCGAAATAACAAGCACCAAAGCCATGACCGGGTCTTCGGCCGAGTATTTCGTGACGTAATAGGCTTGCGAATCTTTGAGGTATCCGCCCAAATCTGCGAGAGAATGCAGCACCGGTTTAGTGAGGACTTTCTCCTGTTTGCCAAACATGATGTTGAGCATGGGCAACAACGAAAGCATCGAAAGTGAACTGAACAACGCGTACAACACATTGAACGTCACGTTAAGTATCGCGTTGGTTTTATACGGTTTTATAAAAGGGAGTATCTTCTTGTAATTCTCCATTAAATGATTTTTAAATCCTCAAGGATGTTTTTGATCTTGTCGTCGAGTTCGGCTTCTACTGTTTTCGCGTTTTCGACTTTGTCTAATGGCGCATTCACGCTGAAGTAGAATTTAATTTTGGGTTCCGTGCCGCTTGGCCTCGCAGCGATTTTAGCACCGTCTTCGGTATAATAAATCAACACGTCCGACTTTGGCACCGTCATGTTTTCTACTTCACCCGTCAACAGGTTTTTGGCCGTAGACATTTTGTAATCTTCCAGCATCACCACGCGTTGGCCGTTGATTTCCTTCACAGGATTCTCGCGCATCTCCACCATCATCTGGTTGATTTCGGCCAGACCGGCAATGCCTTTTTTTGTTAACGACACCAGATACTCTTTGTAAAATCCGTGGTCTACGTACAGGTGCAGCAATTCTTTGTAAACAGAACTGCCATTGG
Organism: Bacteroidota bacterium; assembly: GCA_029561105.1. GTDB lineage: Bacteria > Bacteroidota > Bacteroidia > Flavobacteriales > Flavobacteriaceae > Flavobacterium. The sequence goes on along the minus strand of JAKQJQ010000085.1, from coordinate 1,239 downwards.
CTTTGGCCTGTGCCGCTATTTCGCACATGAGCAGCGTTGCGGCCACGGCATCCTTGTCGCGCACGGCATCGCCTACCATGAAACCGAAACTTTCTTCGCCACCGCCAATGAATTCCTGGTTGGGGAAATCCTTGATGAATTTGGCGATCCATTTAAATCCGGTCAAGCCTACTTTACATTCTACACCGTAAGCATCGGCAAGTTGCAACATCATGGGCGTAGACACAATCGTCGAGCCGATGAATTGGTTGCCGTTGATTTTTCCGGCGCGTTTCCATTGCTCAAGCAAATAAGCCGTCATCAAAACCATCGTCTGGTTGCCGTTGAGCAAAATCATCTTCCCATCGTTATCCCTCACGGCAACGCCGAGTCGGTCGCAATCGGGATCGGTTCCTACCACGATATCGGCACCGAGTTTATCGGCCAAAGCCAGTGCCATCGTCAAAGCTTCTGGCTCTTCTGGGTTTGGTGATTTTACGGTTGGGAAATCCCCGTTGGGTTCGGCCTGTTCGGGAACGATATGTACATTGGAGTAACCTGCTTTTTCTAAAACCGCTGGAACTGCCTTGATCGACGTGCCATGCAACGAAGTAAATACGATGCTTAGGTTTTGCTTGGCTGCCGAAGGCGTGTTGAAACTCGCGTTGTCAATCGTCGATTGCTGGAAAGCATTGTCAATGTCGGTGTCGATGTATTCGATCAGGTTGTTGTTCGCCTCGAATTTAATCTCGTCGTAACGCAAAGCTTCGATCATCCTGATGATTTCGCCATCCTGCGGCGGAACCAGCTGCCCGCCATCCTGCCAATACACTTTATAACCGTTGTATTCTGGCGGGTTGTGCGAAGCGGTGAGTACAATTCCGGCCTGGCATTTCAAGTATTTGAGTGCGAAACTGAGTTCTGGTGTTGGGCGCATATCCGAGAACAAATACACTTTGATACCGTTTGCCGAAAATACATCGGCTACGACTTTAGCGAGCGTATTGCTGTTGTGTCGGCAATCGTAAGCAATGGCGACTTTCAAATCTTCTCCGGGAAACACCTGTTTCATGTAGTTAGAAATTCCCTGGGTGTTTTTTCCGAGTGTGTATTTATTGATGCGATTCGTGCCGATGCCCATCACACCGCGCATGCCGCCGGTCCCGAATTCGAGGTTTTTGTAAAAACTCTCCTCAAGTTCCTTTGGCGAAGTGGTCATCATTTCTTTAATGCCGGCTTGGGTTTCGGCGTCGAAAACCG
>JAKQJQ010000249.1 GCA_029561105.1 Bacteroidota bacterium | reverse complement strand
AGGTTGATGAGGGTTGATATTCACGATTTCCAAATGCCATGGGCAATGTGCCCCAAACACAAAACACCACACACCAAACACGAATCTTACATGACAAAAACGCGGTCCTTTTCATTCAGGTACTCGTTTTCAAACGTGTCTTCACCGGGCTGGAGGCGTTCGAAATCTTTAAGCATTTCATGGAAACCGTTGCTACCCTTGATGATGGCAACGCGGGCGCTGCGCACGAATTCGATGAGTCCGTACGGTTCCAGCACCTTGATGAGGTTGTTGGTTTCTTCGCGGTGCCCGGTCGTTTCGAATACCGTGTAATCTTTGCGAATGACCACTGCGCGGGCGCCGTGTTCGCGTAGCAGGCGTTCAACTTTCACCTTTTCGGCGATTTCGTCGGTAGGCACCTTGTACAGCGCCATTTCCTGCCATACGATCTCTTCCTCGCTGTTGAAGAAGGCGCGCAATACGTCCACCTGCTTTTCGATCTGGCGGGTGAGTTTCTGCACCACTTCCTCCGTTTCATCGATCACAATCGTGAAGCGGTGAATGCCTTCCACTTCGCTGGGAGAGGTATTCAGGCTGTCGATATTGATCTTCCGCCGCGAAAAAATGATGGCGATGCGGTTCAGAAGTCCCACCTGATTTTCGGTGTAGACGGTAATCGTATACTCCTTCTTCATGTTGTTATTAGTTATTGGTTATTAGTTATTGGGGTGGTAAAGTTTGGGATGGGTTGGTTATTTTTGGGCTTTTAATAAAGCGTTTCATTTATGGTAATCAGATCATTTACACACTTGGACTCTTACAAGGAGTGCCGTTCGTTACGAAAGAGCCTGGCAGTTTTGGTAAAGAGTTTCCCGACTGACGAAAGGTTTCGACTTTCGGATCAGATCATTCGCTCCTCCCGTTCAACTACTGCTTGTATCGCTGAAGGTTACGGCAGGTTTCATTATAAGGAAAATATACAGTTTTGCCGGATGGCAAGAGGCTCTTTACAAGAAACCCTGGAGCATCTTATTACTGCATATGATGAATCCTATATCACTGCTGAAAATCTCAAATCCTTCAAGTCCCAAATCGACATTTGCGTCGCGTATCTGAATGGTTACATAGCATATCTTTCAAAGGCTCAGAAAACTGGTAAATAGGTA
>JAKQJQ010000242.1 GCA_029561105.1 Bacteroidota bacterium | reverse complement strand
ATCCGGCCAACACGGCATTCCGAATCCAATCAAATAAAAACACACCAGTCGATTTGATTCGAATTTTTGACCTGCTTGGCAAATTAGTGTTGTCTGAAGAGCCAAAATCGGAGGGAAGTATTGGTGTTCAATCCCTCGATGAGGGTATTTACTTTGTTGAAGTGACCTCGGCTGGTAAAAAGTATATCCAGAAATTAATTGTGAAGTAAATGCAGTTCGGAAAAGTTGACAATCCGGGAATGGTCGATTTCAGTCTGCCCAAAGACCATCCCGATACCGAAAGGGTTTTAGAAAAACATAAGCAATCAGCCTCGTTCGAGGCGTTTGTAGGCTGTGCCAAATGGAACCGCACAGAACTCAAAGGGTTTTATCCGCGCGGAACCAAGGACGAGTTGGCCTATTACAGCACGCAGTTCAACTCGATTGAGCTCAACGCCACGTTTTACCAAATGCCCAACTGGCAACAGGTAGAGACCTGGAAGAACAAAACGCCCGACGATTTCAAGTTTTTTCCTAAAATCACCGGAACGATCAGCCATTACAAACGGCTTATCGACGTGGGTGTTTTGGTCAACGATTATTGCAACACGGTAAGCAATTTTGGCGATAAGCTAGGGATGGTGTTCCTGCAACTGCACGACAATTTCAAACCCAAGGATTTTGATCGCTTGCAAAAAGTGCTTGATGAATTTCCCAAAGGTGTTCCGCTGGGCGTTGAAGTGCGCAACGCCGAATGGTTTTCAGACGCTACAATCGCCGACAAACTTTGTACCCTGCTAGAAAAAAATAACATGGCCAATATCATAGTTGATACCGCAGGCCGCCGCGACATGCTGCATATGCGGCTCACGAGTCCCGTGGCATTCGTGCGTTATGTGGGCGCGAATCAGCCATCCGATTTACAACGATTAGACGATTGGGTAGAAAGGATTGCAAAATGGCGGCCTGAAGGATTGCAAAAATTGTATTTTTTTGTCCATCAGAATATTGAACTTGAATCACCTTTGCTTGCCTCGCACTTTATAGGCAAACTGAATGCAGCATTAGGACTTTCGCTGAAACTCCCTGCCAAACAGGAGATCTTGTTTTAATATAAGCAATTCATTTGTAATAGCACCTGACTTAAGGCATTTTTTTGGCTGTTTTCGCAGTGTAAATTTGAGTAATAATTAAAACCATTACAAGATGAAACACAGAATGCCAATTACCAGTATCATGAGCAAGGATGTCATTACCCTGACGCTCAAAGACGATTTAACCCAAGCAGAAACCCTTTTCAAGAAACACAAAATCAGGCACATTCCCGTTGTGAGCGGAACCCATATTGTGGGGATGTTAAGCTATAACGACTTGCTTCGTATTTCATTCGTGGACGCGGTGGATGACGATGCCGAAACAGTAGACACCACGGTTTACAATATGTTCACCATTGAACAAGTGATGAGCAAGAACGTGGTTGCGGTATCGCCCGAGACTACAATCCGTGAAGTGGCCGAGATCCTTTCTAAAAATGAATTCCATGCATTGCCCGTTTGTGAGGGCGACGTGCTCAAAGGCATCGTGACCACCACCGATTTGATAAAGTACCTGATTGAGCAGTATTAAAAAAAGACCCGAAAGGGTCTTTTTTTATGACAAAAGCGTTTTGAGTTCGGAGATGGTTTGGGTGGGATTATCGGAGCGGAATACAAAGTTACCCGCCACAAGCACATCAGCACCGGCATCTACTAGCTGGAGTGCATTTTTAGAAGTAACACCACCGTCTATTTCGATTAAAGTTTGAGCGTTGCGACGCGTGATGATTTCTTTGAGCTGTTTGATTTTTGAGTAGGTGTTTTCTATAAACGACTGCCCGCCAAATCCCGGATTGACACTCATTAAGCAAACCAAATCAATGTCGTTGATGATGTCTTCGAGAAAGTTTACGTTGGTGTGCGGATTCAAGGCCACCCCGGCTTTCATACCTTCGGCTTTTATGGCTTGAAGTGTGCGGTGCAGGTGTGTGCAGGCCTCATAATGTACAGTGAGGTTATTGGCACCTAAATCAGCAAAGGTTTTGATGTAACGGTCTGGGTCTACAATCATCAGGTGTACGTCGATGGTTTTTTTGGCGTGTCTGGTGATGGCTTCGAGCACCGGCATCCCAAAGGAAATGTTTGGGACAAAAACGCCGTCCATAATGTCAATGTGGAACCAGTCGGCTTGGGAATTGTTGACCATTTCGATGTCGCGTTGCAGGTTGGCGAAATCGGCGGCGAGGATGGATGGGGCAATTAATGTTTGTTTCATGTAGTTGTGTAGTTGTGAATTTCAAAATTCAATATTGAACGTTCGTTGTTCAACCTTAAAATTTTTACAAAGATAGTTTTTTGAATTTTGAATGTTGACCAACGAACAACGAATTTTGAAGTGTAGAGGGATGCCCGCGTTAGCGATTGAAGCAAGGTGCCGTGCACCGCGGAAAGCGCGGCCGTAGGCAACGCCCAAAAAAGAATGTTGAACAACGAACGTTCAATAACGAATAGTGACGTTTGTATAAAATAAAACTCCGGACTCGAGCCTGCAAGGCGAACAGAGCGTAGCTAAACCCGAGCGTGAAGCGCGAACTGACCGGAGTTTTCTAAAATCTTGCTATGAAATACTAGACAAAAATAAAACTCCGGTAATCAGCCGGAGTTTCAATCATCAATCAAAAAACGAACAGTTAATCAGACTGTTGTTGCGGTATATAAGTCAATTCTCGTGCCGAGAACTGTTACGTTCAGGTTAATTCTGGTGCCAAACATAAAGAAAATTATTATTTGTACCTACAAATTTGAAAAATTTAACCCAAATACGTCTTTAAAATCTTACTTCTTGACGTGTGTTTGAGTCTTCTGATGGCTTTTTCCTTGATCTGGCGTACGCGTTCGCGGGTGAGGTCAAAGGTTTCGCCGATTTCTTCGAGTGTCATGGGGTGTTGGTCGCCCAATCCGAAATACAATCTGACTACATCGGCTTCACGAGGTGTTAAGGTTTCGAGTGAACGCTCAATTTCTGTACGCAAAGATTCGTGGATGAGTTCCCTGTCAGGATTTGGTGA
>JAKQJQ010000234.1 GCA_029561105.1 Bacteroidota bacterium | reverse complement strand
TGTCAAATGAAAATAGAAATGTCATACCTGGAGATTAAATAGAAATGTCATACTTGACTTTTGTAGAATTAGTGTTTTTATTTTTTGAGAAAATTTCTAACAAGCGATTTTTGCAATTTCGGCGGCAATTTGTTTGCGCCACGGATGATTGGCGGGCGGGCAGTTGACGATTCTTTTCGCCGGTATGGCGGTAATTATTTGTTTACTCTTTTGCGGCTTTTCCGGCAAGATTTTAAAGTTTAAATATTTGTTTCGCAAACGGATCGCCAGCGCGCCGTCAAGCCGCTCCTCAATCAATACGGAATCTTTGCGGCACACGGTGACGATTTGCTCTTTTGCGATTTGTATCCATTGGTTTTTGAATCTCACGGTAAAATCATTCTGCACTTTCCTTTGCGATTGGATTGAAAATATCGCGTCAAGATTTGCCAATTGGGCGCCATCCGGTTTGCGGTGCAGATCGTTCTTGCCTTTGGCAACGACGGCAAATCTTTGATTGAAATCGGGAATGAACTCTACTTCTAAAAATTTGTTGGCAACGGCAATGTCGCCGATGCCGCGCAGGCGCAGTTCCTTGACCAGCCGGTCTTGCAGGGTTTTAAACAGCCGCTCGATCCTTCCCTTGGCTTGGGGACTGTTGGCGCAAATCAGGGCAATATCAAGTTCTTTGCAGGCTCTCTGAAACTGGGTGATCATTTCGCTGTTATCTTTGGCATTCTTGTGATTGATCTTGTAGGTGGAGAATTTGTCCAAGTAAATGGCTACCGGCTTGCCTGGCGCTTCAATGTAGCCTTTCCAGAATTTGAACACATTGATGACGCTTTCGCTGTCGGTGAACACTGCCCTGACGATGCGTCCGGTGGCATCGTCAATTGACGCCAGCAGGCAAGTTTCAAAGCCGCCAAACCAGATATGGTAACAACCGTCGAATTGTTCCATCTCGCCGAAACATTCCTTGCGCTCCCGCTGGCGGCGGTATTGTTGATTTTGTTTTCGCCGTTTCGGTTTCCAGATGTTTTCGGCGATCATCAAGTTGCGCACCGTGCCTTCTCCGATTTTCACTCCTTCTTTTTCAATCAATTTTTCATATGCGAACGTAGGCCCGAAATCAGGATATTTTGCCAGGATTGTTTTCTTGGCTTTGTTCCAGATTTCCGGATCTGTCCTGCGATTGCCAACCTTGCCTCGCAATCCGTGAACGATGCCTTTGGCGCCTTCCCGGCGCACTTTGCCGCGCAGCCGCTTTACTTGCCTTGTCGAGCGGTTCAATTGCTTGGCCGCGTCGCCAACGCTGATTTCCTCGGCAATTAATCTTTTGATTGTTTCATACTTATCCAGCTCTTTTTGCGTCATCGTGATTAATTCTTTTTCCATGTTGATGGGGGTTAATTTACACCCATCAATCATACCAGGTATGACATTTCTATTTGAGCTGTACTATGACATTACTATTTTTAAATGACA
>JAKQJQ010000207.1 GCA_029561105.1 Bacteroidota bacterium | reverse complement strand
GCGATGACTAATATTGCAGTTTGAGCGCTCAAATAAAAAACTCGCTTCGGCGAGTTTTTTTATGCGTACTGTCTTGAAGCGTTGTGTTGTATTTACAGCTTGGCTAGTCGGCGGGCTCTAAAAAAATCTGAAAGTAAAGCGCCGCATTCTTGTGCTAATACGCCGCTGACCACTTCGGTGTGGTGGTTGAGCTTTGGTTCGGCCATTAAGTCTACAACGCTACCGCAAGCACCGGTTTTGGGGTCTTGTGCGCCATAGACCAACCTTGCGATGCGAGCATGCTGAATCGCGCCGCTACACATGGCACAAGGCTCTAAGGTGACATACAACGTGCATCCGACCAGCCGATAATTGCCAAGCAATGCGGCCGCTTCTCGCATGGCGATAATTTCTGCGTGTGCGCTTGGGTCATGATGTTCAATGGGCGCATTGCTGCCGCGGCCAATAATGACGCCTTCTTTCACTACAATCGCGCCTACTGGCACTTCACCACGCAAAGCCGCAAGCTTTGCCAGTTCTATGGCGGCGCGCATTCCGGTTTCATCCGTCAATGGTTGGTTAGCGTTTTGCATGAGATTGTTGCGTGCTTTTTGGGTTAAATTGCTGAATTGTCTTTTCAAAGTCAGCGAGTAGCGTCGTGTCTGGCAGGCTACTAAAACGACTGTATTGCAACGTATTATAACTTTCTGCAATATTAAATACTTCTTTTTTGAGCTGTGGCAGTGCCATGGCCACACGCTCGGCAAACTCTAGCGCGCCTTCGTGTGGTTTTGGGGCTAAATCAAAAGACTTTAACGCGCGAATATACTGCCCGTAAAGTTGCTGGGTGCGGCTCTGTTTTTGCCGGTTTTTTCTGAAAATGATAAATAGCGTCAAGCCACCCAGCAGCATCAACGCGCAAATTAGCCAAATCAGTAATGTGTTCACCGTCACGTTTTGCCCCGTAATTTGGCTCAATACGGCTTGCTGTTTCTTTTGGTTGTAACCTATCACCCATTGGTTCCAGCCATTGTCGATGCTATCTAAGCGCAACATCATTTGATGTAGCCAAGGGTAATCTTTTGTGCGTGCGGCCACGGGTAAGTTGCTGGTTTCGGCTTTGGTTTGCCCAGGTGCGGGTCTGGCAACGCGCGCGGCCTCTACAATGCCGCGTTCTATGCGCGTAGGGGCTACTGCAGCGGTGGGGTCAACGCGCACCCAGCCGCGGTCTTTGAGCCAAACTTCAGCCCAGGCGTGGGCGTCCATTTGACGCACGATTAAAAAATTATCATGCGGATTAAGTTCTCCGCCCTGATAACCTGTGACCACGCGCGCGGGCAAGCCCGCCGCCCGCATCAGCACCACAAAACTAATCGCGTAATG
>JAKQJQ010000080.1 GCA_029561105.1 Bacteroidota bacterium | reverse complement strand
GAGTTTTCTATTTCAACGATTTTGAGCATTTCGCCCATCAATTCTTTTTTGTTTTTACTATTGAAATACTTCTCAGCAATGTCATCTACTTTTTGTCCGATATAAATCAAACGTTGGTTGCTGTCGTACAATTCCTGATAGCTTTCGAGTTTTTGTTTGATTTTGACATTGATTGATTCCATTTTTTTGCTTTCCTCACGCGCTTTCGATTCTTCCTCTTTAAGTGTTTGCGAGGTTTTTTCCATTTTAGAACGCTCTTTCTGCAAGTTCGCAATGGTTTTGTCAAAACGCACTTTTCCGACTTCAATTTTCTTCTTAGCGCGATTAATCAATCCGTATGGAATACCATTTTTTTGAGCGACTTCAAACGTAAACGAACTTCCAGCTTGCCCCAAAACCAATTTATAAATTGGCTCGAGTGATTTTTCATCAAAAAGCATGTTCGCATTGATGGCAAATGGCAATTCGTTCGCCAGTATTTTTAAGTTAGAATAGTGGGTTGTAATAATTCCAAACGCCTCACGATGGTAAAATTCTTCAAGGAAAATTTCTGCCAAAGCGCCACCCAATTCAGGATCAGAACCTGTTCCGAATTCATCAATAAGAAACATGGTTTTCTTGTTGCATTTCTTCAAGAAATAATTCATGTTCTTTAAACGGTAACTATACGTACTTAGATGATTTTCAATAGATTGATTGTCTCCAATGTCAGTCAAAATTCTATCAAATAAAAACGTTTCGCTGCGTTCGTGTACCGGAATCAACATGCCCGACTGCAACATCAATTGCAGCAAACCCACCGATTTGAGCGAGATGGTTTTTCCGCCCGCATTGGGCCCAGAAATCACAATGATGCGATTGTCTTGCGAAAGCTCGAAAGTCTGCGGATGCGTGACCTCGTTTTTCTGTTTGTTGTTCAGGTACAAAATCGGGTGGAAGGCGTCGCGGAAATACAAACGCCGCTCTTCTGTAATCTTGGGCAAAATGCCATTGATACGGCTTGCATATTTGGCTTTGGCGGCGATCAGGTCGATATCGCTCAGGAATTCCTGATATTGGTGCAGCAATGGCAAAAAAGGCCGGATGCTTTGCGACAGTTGTTTTAAGATTCGCGTAATCTCTTCTTTTTCTTCGTATTCAAGATTACTGAGTTCACGTGAATATTTGAGTGTCGCCTCAGGTTCGATATAAGCGATACTCCCGGTTTTAGAGCTGCCCATTATCGAACCTTTGACCTTGCGCCGATACATGGCCAATACGGCGAGTACACGACGGTTCTGCACAAAGCTTTCCTTAATCTCGTCAAGATAGCCCAAGGCGTTGTATTGGGTGAGCGCCACGCCGAAACTCTGGTTCACCTTGCCGCGCACACTGTTCATTTCGCGGCGGGTTTCGAGCAGCTGTGGTGAGGCGTTGTCTTTGATCTCTCCGTATTTATCCACGATTTCTTCAATAAGGCGGATGATTTCTTTGGTTAACTCGACTTGTAAAGATTTGGTGTGTAGCGCAGGGTAGTAGTCGTGGAATTTCCTGAAATATTGCAACAGGATATTGACCGTTTCAGAAATCGTCGCGATTTTTTTAAACGCATTGGTCTCAAGGAAACTGTCTTCGATGGCCAGGAATTTAAGCTCGGCCGAAATGTTCTCAAAGCCATGGTTCGGGATGGCGTTGTTGTTCTGGAACGACGAAAGGTATTCTGAGGTTTGCACGAGCGCGGCGGTCAACGTTTCCTTATCTTTGAACGGAACAATGCGCAAGGCTTTTTCTTTTCCGATTTCGGTATTGCAAATCGAGGAAATCGTTTCCAGGACCGTGGGGAACTGTAAATCCTGTAAGGTTTTTTCGGTGATGCTGACCATTTTCTTTTCTGGAATTTTAGTGCAAATTTAAGGTAAGTTAGTCGAAAGTTTAAAGTCAAAAGTCACAAAGAATTGCAATGCTGACAACTTTATCATTGTTGACTTTCCATTTGCCGATTGATGTTTTATTTTTGTTTCAAATCATTTGCTATGGAAGTCAAAATCGAGCCCTCCTGGAAGGCAGTCCTGTCTGAAGAATTCAACAAACCGTATTTTAAAAATTTAACCGATTTTGTCAGGACCGAGTACAATACCCAAAGCTGTTTCCCGATGAAAAGCCGGATTTTTGCCGCTTTTGATGCCTGTGCTTTTCATCAGGTAAAAGTGGTTATCATTGGTCAGGATCCCTATCACGGGTCGGGGCAGGCCAATGGTTTATGCTTTTCTGTCAACAACGGCATCCCGTTGCCGCCGTCGCTCGTCAATATCTTCCGCGAGATAGAAACCGACCTCAAACAACCCATGCCCAAAACCGGCAACCTCGACCGCTGGGCGCGTCAGGGCGTGTTGCTGCTCAATGCCACCTTAACGGTAAGGCAAAGTCAAGCGGCCAGCCATCAAGGGAAAGGTTGGGAAACGTTTACCGATGCGGTCATCCAGGAAATTTCTAACCAAACCCAAGGCGTGGTTTTTTTACTTTGGGGCGGATTTGCCAAAAAGAAAGGGGCGAGGATTGACAGAAACAAACACCTCGTACTCGAGTCAGGTCATCCATCGCCATTGAGCGCCAACAAAGGGCATTGGTTTGGCAACAAGCATTTCTCTAAAACCAATGAATATCTGGTTTCTAAAGGGGAAAACGCTATTGATTGGTGATTACTCGGTAACCGTAAACAGATAGTAACCGCTGCTGTTCAGGTCTGGGTTTGGTGAATCAATGTTAAGGAACAGGTTATTGTTGACACTGTTTGATCGCAATTCAACGCTTGTGGCCGAAGTGCTGTTGTATCCAAAACTTAGGCGATATTCTCCGGCCGAAGCCAGGGTCAATCCGTTGCGGAAATCATAGTGCTGCGTCAAAGGGTTATACAAACAAAAACCTTGTACAAATAAATCGGTTTCGATGGTTATACCTGCCGATTTGTCGAGATTCGGGCCAAGTGTCACCAATCCCCAAGAACCATCTTCGGCTTTTTTCTCAAGCATATAAGTGAAATCAAATCGGTCGGCTCCGCCGGTTGTTGCATAAACATCTAGTGGCGTGGCTTGTCCCGGCTCATTGAGGTATTGCGAAAAATTATCAGAATCCAGAAATAATTTGTCGCCAACCGTGTAAGACGGCAATGTCTCGATGCTGATCAAATCGGGCGCAACGAGATAAACATCATTGTAAAATTCACTGTCTTTGTTAGAGCAATCAGCGGCCATCAGTACGCTTCCAAGCGCAACAAAAAAGAAATATCGTATCGTTTTCATAGTCTGTTATTAAAATCGGTAACCTACGCTTAAACCTACGCGTGATAGGGCATCGGGGCTTTTATCGCGCTCCAGCATGTTCCATCCAAAACCCACCATAAATTCAATGCCCAAGCGGTCTTTGATGTAGAATTTATAACCGGCACCGGCGCCCAGCGCCACATCCGAATATTTGGATTTCACGATGGCGTAATAGCCGTTCCCAAAAGCATCACTGAGTCTTTTGGTTTCGCGGAAATCACCGCCATTGGCTGCTGCAAAAACTTCGGCAAAATAAGAGCTTTTGTTACCGGATGAAAAATTATACCGTACAAACGGCGTGACCTCATATTTGGGATTGTTGTCGCGGTTGCCCTCGTCGAAATCCTCGTTGATTTTGTTGCTGTTGACATAATTCCCGGTGACACCCACAGAAAATTTTTTGCCCAAATACCGCTCATAGGTCAGGTTCATCTTTGAAAACGCAATCAATGAGAGCACATTGACGCGCACTTCATTTTTGCGTTGCGACAATTTAGAAGGCTGGATTGTGTCCTGCGCCTGGGCAAACTGGAAGCACAAAAGCAATACAAATAGGATTTTCTTCATAGCCATTATAATAATTGAGGCTAATATATAAAAAGGTTTCGAGAAACCGCCGCGATTATTTATAAATCAGTTGAGGGTAAGTGCGCCCAGGATTTCCTCCGACATGAACGGCCCGCCGGGATAGGTGGCGGTGTAATCGAGGTTGAGCCAAATTTGTCCGCGCTCATCAATATGGTAGTGGATTTGTTTGCCCTTACTTTCCTGGACGAACAGTACTTTCTTGATCAGGTAGTTGATGGTTTCCAAGTCATTACGGTCTCCGATGAGTATTTCTGGGTAAATATGCCCACCGGTATGAATCAGTCGCGGCGTACCACCAATAGCGCGTACACAGGAAGCCATCAGGATCGAGTGATCATCGCAATCCCCAGAAAGATAGCGTAGCGATTCTGTGGCGCGCGCAATATAATCTTTGCCTTTGGGATCACTAACGTAGTTCCAACGGCTGTTGATTTCCTTAAAGACGGCAAAACACTGAATCGTGGTGCGGTATTGCGGGTAGCCGCGTACGCCCTTGAAATCCTTGAGTGTCGCCATCAGGGCAAAGTCACGTATTTTAGGATTGTCGTATTCTATGGCGCGAAGAATCTTAGATTTATTGGGAAATGGCAACAGTTTAGAAAGGATCAGGTCTTGTGGGTTGGGACTGTCTTTCATCGTATAAATCATATAACGATAATCCTCAAAGACACTCTGGAATCCGTAGTTCCCAAACGCTGTTCCATAGGCGAGCGCTATGAGGTACAACACCAAACAGATAATGATGATGGTACGCATGAGCCGCAACACCAGTTGAATAACGACTAAGATTAAAATAAATAAGAAAATACGATCAATCTGGAAATACCAGTTGGGATCGATAATGTTCTGGTGGATAATGATGAAAACCGGTATCGCAATGAGGATGTTAAGTGCAAAAATAATGACGTTGTCCCAAGGTTTCCTGACCTGAAGCTGCTGTTTGATTTTTGCAAGCGAAACGGAACCGATTTTTACCATAGCAACCTTGAAATGAAAAGCTAGACTCGCCCTACCATTTGAGCAAAAGTACTTTTTTTATCGATAAGGCCGAGTTGCAAAAGTTGATTTTGGACTTTGTTTAACATTTCCTCGGTAAGCGGTTGATCTGACCATTCGGTAAGCGAGAGCCACTCGAGCAAATCGTGTTTTTTTTGCCCGAAGCGTTGT
>JAKQJQ010000205.1 GCA_029561105.1 Bacteroidota bacterium | reverse complement strand
ATGATCAGTCTTCTGGTTGACGTACATCTTTGGCCCGCAGTTCCCACAGCACCAAAAACAGCACCGATCACGGTCATTTTAATGTCGGCATCCGGCGTGACGATGATGGCGTTGTTTCCGCCCAATTCCAGCAATGATTTTCCGAGTCTTCCGGCAACGGCTTGCGCCACGATTTTCCCCATACGCGTAGATCCTGTAGCAGACACCAGTGGGATTCTCGTGTCGGCGGTCATCAATTCCCCGATTTTATAGTCGCCGTTGACGAGGCAAGAGATGCCTTCGGGTAAATTGTTTTCTTTTAAAACCTCGGCAATGATGTTCTGGCAGGCAATCCCGCACAATGGCGTTTTCTCTGACGGTTTCCAGACACATACATCGCCGCAGATCCAAGCCAAGGCCGTGTTCCAGGACCAAACTGCTACCGGGAAATTGAACGCTGAGATGATCCCTACGATTCCCATCGGGTGGTACTGCTCGTACATGCGGTGTCCCGGACGCTCAGAATGCATGGTGAGCCCGTGCAATTGGCGCGACAAACCTACCGCGAAATCGCAGATGTCTATCATTTCCTGTACCTCGCCGTAACCCTCTTGCAAGGATTTCCCCATTTCATAAGATACGAGTTTGCCCAAAGCTTCTTTGTTTTTTCGGAGTTTCTCGCCAAACTGGCGTACGATTTCGCCGCGTTGCGGTGCTGGCATTAAACGGAAAGTCTTGAAGGCTTCGGTGGCCGATTGCATTACTTTTTCGTAGTCGGCGGCGGTGGTCATCTTTACTTTTGCGATGAGTTGGCCATCTACCGGCGAATACGATTCTAAAAGCTCGCCCGAAGCGAAGTTGTTTTGTCCGGTCGAAGTGCCATCATTGATGGCTTTCACGCCGAGTTGGGCAAGGGCTTCGGTCATGCCGAATTGTTGGGCTATTGTTGTGGTCATAGTTGTTGAATTATATCGTTTGCGTGGCAAAAGTAATTAATAATGCATAATTAATGGTTACGATTGGTTGCGTTTTTCAAAGGTCTGCAAAAACGATACGGATGCCTAGCCCTGATGGCAGCGGCATCCTTTTATGGCGTGCAACGCAATAAAAGATACAGCGTACAGCAGGTTCCCGGCTCCTGAAAATAACCCTAATTGAAGACTATCTGGTATATCGAGTATCGGTTTCCATGACCGTGCCACATTGGTCGCAGGTACGCAAATCGAGCGAATTGTAGAAATGTTGGTAGTGCGGCAGGAAATCGGATTCGATGTCGTGGAGTTCAAAATACACCTCGTGGAGTTTGTGGTTGCAGTTGTCGCAAAACCAGAGCAGACCATCGGTGTAGCCTTTCCCTGCACGTTTGCGTTCAATGACGAGTCCTATAGAGTTTTCTGAGCGCACCGGTGAGTGTGGCGTCTTTGCCGGATGTAGGTACATATCGCCTGCGTGTAGTTCCATTTCCTTGCGCTGGCCGTTTTCCTGAACGATGACTTTTATGGAACCTTCGAGTTGGTAGAACAATTCCTCGGTTTCGTTGTAATGGTAGTCTTTGCGCGCGTTGGGACCACCTACCACCATAACGATGTAATCGCCAGAATCTGGATAAATGCTCTTGTTGCTAACGGGTGGTTTGAGTAAGTGGCGGTTGTCTTTGATCCAGTGGTTGAGGTTGAATGGTTTCATAAATTTTGTCAAAAGTCATAAAGTCAAAAGTCGAACGGTTGGGATTGCGCCAGACAATGTCCTTTTGGGTTATGCCGCTAATTTACGAAAATAAAAAAGGCCGGAATATCCGGCCTTTAATTTTATAATTAGGTAATGACAGTTCTCTAAGACTTTACTTGAATTCCTTGATGAGGTAAATGTAAACCGGGAAGTGGTCGCTAAACCCAACCTCATTAGGACCATGGCGCAACGGATAACCTTTGTATTGGCCCGTGGTCTGAATCATATAAGGCTTGTTGTAGATGCCTGCCTTCCAGTATCGTAACGAGGAATAATCGGGTCTGATGAGCGCTTCAGAAACCATAATCTGGTCAAAGATATCACCGGCGTCGCGGTAAAAAAGGGAGCAGTGGCCGTCTTTGGCCATTTGCTCGAATGGATTGTAGATGCCGAATTCCTTAACTTCTGATTTCTTGAGCTTGGCACCGATGCCTTCCTTGACACTCTTATTATAAGTACCGTCGTTTAAATCGCCCATGGTTATGATTTTGGCGTTGGGGTTGATTTTGAAAATAGAATCCATAACCTTACGCGCCAACCTGCCTGC
>JAKQJQ010000183.1 GCA_029561105.1 Bacteroidota bacterium | reverse complement strand
GTGGCCATGAATTCAATACCGCAGCAAGAAGTGGCAAACGGCAACGGCCAGAGAGAATTGGCGCGCGCGAGCCCAACGATATCGTCGAGTTTACCGGCGAAGAAGCCTTCTCCGGTGTAACCTTCGGGCGCGTCGACTGTTTTTATTTTTGAATCGCTCATTTTGATTGTTGATTTTAGATTTTAGATTTTAGAATGAAAATCCGAAATCATTTAAAGGTTTTATTATCGGAAATCAGAAATCTAAAATCCGAAATCTAAAATTACTATTCCCACTCAAGGCCCTTTTTCTTGATGATGTAGAAAAATCCAACGAGCAGCAGCAGCATAAAGATGACCATTTTTACCATGCCTTCCATACCGAGTTCCTTGAAATTGATAGCCCAAGGATATAAGAAAATCACCTCGACGTCAAAAAGGACGAACAAGATGGCGACGAGGAAATATTTAACCGAAAAAGGGATGCGGGCGTTACCTACCGATTCGATTCCGCACTCGAAATTTTTGTCTTTAGAAGCCGAAGATCTTTTAGGGCCTAGTTTCCCTGAGATAATGATAGTACCTACAACAAATCCAACGGCTAAGAGCAGTTGCATCAGTATTGGGAAGTAATCCATTTGGGTAGATTCCATAGCAAAAAGGTTATTTTTTTGTAAACTTTTACAAAGATAGTTGTCGAGAATTAATTAGCAACCAAATTTTGGATTTTCATCGCGATGCAAACGTTGTAACTTCGTAATTTTTATTGATTATAAATAAGAAAGAAGTCTAAAGACCGCTATGCTGAAAGACCGCTGCGCTGCAAGAAGAAAGAGTTAAGACCTCCATAAACTCGACAGTCCTTCTTCTTACAGCGCAGCAATCTTGCTTCTATCAGCGTTAGCGGTCTTTTTTCTAACTTTATCCAATAAAAAAACGCCCCGATTGCACGGAGCGTTGTTCTTTAGGCAACAAAAATAGTGGTATATATTTTTAGTTTTCGAGAGCTACTACTTGCGCAGCAACTTTACCTTTTCTTCCTTCTTCTTCCTCGTAAGACACTCTGTCACCTTCGCGAAGTTCTTCCGCTTTGATTCCTGAAGCATGAACGAAGATATCTTTTCCTGTTTCTTCGTCTGTAATGAATCCGTAACCTTTAGACTCATTGAAAAATTTAACTGTTCCTGTACGCATTGTAATAATGATAATAAATTTATAATGACGCAAATGTAATCTTTAAACCAATACGAAAACCACTTACCTGTTAAAATTTTCTAAAAATTATTGATTCTCAGTGAATTCGAAATGTTTTTTGAAAAAAAATTATTTTAAATCGAGTTTGATATGCAATTCGTCCAGTTGTGCGTTGTCAATAGCCGAAGGCGCGTCTATCATTACATCCCGGCCAGAGTTGTTTTTTGGGAACGCAATGAAATCGCGAATGGTTTCCTGTCCGCCCAAAATCGCCACCAATCGATCCAATCCAAATGCCAATCCACCATGCGGCGGCGCACCATATTGAAACGCGTCCATCAAAAAGCCAAACTGGTTTTTCGCTTCTTCTTCGCTGAATCCTAAATATTTAAACATCAGTTGCTGGGTGGCTTTGTCGTGGATACGGATCGATCCGCCGCCAATCTCGTTGCCATTCAAAACCATGTCATACGCATTGGCGCGTACCTTTCCGGGATCGGTTTCAAGCAATTTCATATCTTCTGGTTTTGGCGAAGTGAACGGATGGTGCATCGCATGCCACCTGCCGCTTTGCTGCGCCAGTTCGCCCGTCGGGCTCGGGTCCTCATCGAGTTCCAGCAACGGGAAATCTACCACCCACAAAGGAGCGAAGACCTCTGGATTCCTAAGTCCCAAACGCGTCGCGAGCTCCATGCGCAAAGCAGAAAGCTGCGTGCGGGTTTTATCGGCTGCGCCAGACAAGATAAAAATCATATCACCCGATTTAGCGCCCGTTAGGTTGGCCCACTGCTTCAAATCGTCCTGGTCATAGAATTTATCCACCGATGACTTATAAGTGCCGTCTTCGTTGCATTTCACATATACCATTCCCGATGCGCCAACCTGCGGGCGTTTCACCCATTCTATTAACGCGTCGATTTCTTTTCTGGTCATTTCACCGCATTTGGGCGCCGCAATTCCTACCACGAGTTCTGCCGAATTGAATACGCCGAAATCCTTGTGTTGCGCCACGGCGTTGAGTTCGCCAAATTCCATCGCAAAGCGGATATCGGGTTTGTCATTGCCATACGTCTTCATCGCGTGGTCGTAGGTCATTCGTGGGAATTTCTCTACCTCGATGCCTTTGAGCTCTTTGAGCAAATGACGTGTTAAGCCTTCAAAAACATTCAAAATATCTTCTTGCTCCACAAACGCCATCTCGCAATCGATCTGTGTGAATTCGGGTTGACGGTCGGCGCGCAAATCCTCGTCGCGGAAACATTTCACGATCTGGAAATATTTGTCCATACCGCCCACCATAAGCAATTGCTTGAACGTCTGCGGCGATTGTGGCAAAGCGTAGAATTGCCCTTCGTTCATGCGCGACGGCACCACGAAATCACGTGCACCTTCGGGCGTTGATTTAATTAAATAAGGTGTTTCGATTTCGCAAAAACCTTCGTCCGATAAAAACTTACGCACTTCCATCGCCACCTTATGGCGAAAAAGCAAAGCGTTCTTCACCGGATTTCTCCTAATATCAAGGTAACGGAATTTCATGCGCGTTTCCTCGCCGCCGTCCGTCTCGTCCTCGATTGTAAACGGCGGCGTGATGGCTGCGTTTAAGATATTGAGCTCGGAAACGAGGATTTCAATTTCGCCTGTTGCGATGTTCTTGTTCTTGGATTCGCGCTCGATGACTTTTCCTTTCACCTGGATCACAAATTCGCGTCCGAGCGTGCGCGATTTTTCAAACGTATCTTTGTCTGTACGGTCGTCAAAAAGCAATTGCGTGATGCCGTAGCGGTCGCGCAAATCTACCCAGTTCATAAAACCTTTGTCGCGTGACTTTTGGACCCAGCCCGCGAGCGTAACTTCTTGATTGATGTTTGCGGCGGTGAGTTCGCCGCAATTGTGACTTCTGTACATGGTTGAAAATTTATGGCGCAAATTTAGTGGATAAAAGTCAATTCCTGAAGTCTGAATTTTCTTTTTTTATGGGCGTTGCCTGACGGCCGCGCTTTCCGCGGTGCACGGCACCTTGCTGCAATCGCTAACGCGGGCATCGGTTTCAGCCGGAGCTTTGCGTTAAGGATGGCAGCGGTATCCTTTTGCGAGGTTACGAGCAAAAGATACAAGCGAACAGCCTGGCCGCGTCACTAGTTTTCAATTTTTGGCCATTTTAGCCAAAACGCGGCAACGCCCAAATGATAAGGCTTACGGGCATTTTTTAAAATTGCCAATGTTAAGTTTTCATCCAATGTTACCAAATTGTTAAGCAAAAGTTTTTTTAACGTGAATAGATTGCTACCTTTGTTAGGTAATTGTGAAACACTTAAACCTACATAAGATGAAAAAGTATTTATTTATGGCAGCAATCCTTGTCTCAGGAATGGTGTCGGCACAGGAAACAGAACCAAAACTCGAAGCCTACGGAAACCTCGTTAAAGCTACCTACTATTATGAAAATGGTCAAGTGCAGCAAACTGGCTTTTTTAAAGATGGCAAGCTTGAAGGACAATGGGTAGCCTATTACGAAAACGGCAATAAAAAATCAGTGGGTGAATTTAGCAATGGGCAAAAAACCGGGAAATGGGTTTTGTTCAACGAAAATGCACTTACCGAAGTAAACTACAATGACAATGCTGTTGCCTCAGTAAAAAACTGGAAACAGGATTTGGCCAAAAACTAAAACCAACCTTCATACAATTAAAATCCCGCCCGAAAAGCGGGATTTTTTTATTGGAATTCTATCAACTCAACCTGAAATGCTGTAAAACTTTTTACCTCATTTGCAAAGAACTTTGTGTTATAAAATCAATCTTATGAAAAGACTTATTACACTAATCGCCGTGGCCATAGTTTCTGTTTCATGGGGTCAAAACACCTCAGACAAAAAAGTGCCCGAATTTATAGTCCACATGGCCGATGCGCGCATCATGGACCGTGAAGAAGGCCG
>JAKQJQ010000165.1 GCA_029561105.1 Bacteroidota bacterium | reverse complement strand
TATTAGAAACCTCTGAAAAATTGTATTAATTGAGCATAATTTGTATATTGGCTGCGTATAGGACCTTATTAGGAGAGACTCCATGCGCAGCAATAAGATACACAACGTTGATCTGTTTACACAAGCCGCCAACGAACATTTTCAAAAGCATATCAAAACCAAGAGCAAGAACGCCCTTGAAATACTCAAAGGCAAGGTAGATTGGCATGCCTTGGCGGCGCCGTTGGCAGAGAAAATCACTGAGCATCGACAACCTAAATCGCCGGCTGGACGGGATTCATTTTCTCTGGAATTGATCATCAAGTGTTTCGTTCTGCAAAGCATCTATGGTTTATCCGACCCTCGGCTTGAGGAAGAAATAGCCGATCGGCGGAGTTTTCAGATCTTTCTGGATTTAACCAGCGCCGATTCGATCCCGGACGAGACCACCATTTGCCGTTATCGCGAGTTGTTTGCCCGGCTTGGACTGGATAAAGAGCTCTTCAAAGGGTACAAAGAGCAACTGCAGGCCAAGGGGCTTGCGATTGGCAGGGGCAAAATTGTCGATGCGACCATCAAACAAGCCCAAGCCAAACCGGCCAGCAAAAGGGATAAGGACGCCCATTTCACCAAAAAGAGAGGCAAGAGTTATTATCTATAAAGGCCACATTGCCTCTGACAAAGATACCAATGTCATCTTGTCGGTAGAGTTCACTCCGGCCAATATCCATGACTCGGCTGTGTTCGACAAGCTGATTACCGGAGAAGAAAAAGCGATCTTCGCCGATAAGGGATATGCCAATCAGAGACGCAAAAGGCAGCTACGAGACCAAGGTATTTTCTGTGGTATTTTGGATAAAGGATATCGTAACCAGCCTTTGAGCGCCAAACAAAAGAAACGCAACCGCAGACTTTCAGCGATACGCAATGCTGTGGAGCGGCCCTTTGCTTTTATGAAGATTGTCCTGGGCTATGATAGATGTAGCTATTATGACCATCGGCGTAACCGATTTGAGTTCGTTCTTTGTGCGATGGTCTATAATATGCGGTGTGCCATCACTCAAGCCCCGTAATCAAGCAGCAACAGAGCCCACTGGGCTCTGAGTGGTATAAAATAGAGAACGCCAAAAAGCATTTTTCGCAAAACTCTTCAGCAAAGTGGTCTCATTTTCAAAAAAACTGCGAAAAATGATAAACTACAACTGAAGACTCAATTTTTCAGATGTCTC
>JAKQJQ010000135.1 GCA_029561105.1 Bacteroidota bacterium | reverse complement strand
ATGATTTCAAGGTCAAATTTGATATAGAAAGACAGCCGCTTTTGGTACTCGTCAAGGAGTGCCTGCAACTGTTTGTTGTCTGTTTTTCCGATGGCAATCAGGCGGATATTCATAAAATCAACTGTCTAAAAATGAATCTTTACGATTGTGGTCCTTGACCGATTTGTAAATCAACAGCACGCCGGTCACGCCTTCAAAAGTCATCCCCACGATTAGCAGCAGGTTTGCGGGGTCTAACGACATAATCTTGAGCAACACGCCGCCCAGGGTTAGTACCGCGCCAATCGGGAATAAAACCAATAGCTGTGTATTTTTCATACGAACCACTTGTTTTTGACTGCCTGTGCAAGTTCGCGAAGCAACAAGCCGCTGAGTGCGCCAATCGTAAAGATAGCCACGAACACGATGGCACTGATGTCCCGCGTGTCTTCAATGCGCCAATAATTTGAGACCGAAATGGAGAGCAACAGGCAAATGATAAGGGCTCTTCGCTTTGAATTCATGATAGGGTTTTTACAGTTTGGTTGCGCCAGCGTTGGGCCGTCATTTCAAATTTAATCTCTTTACCGTGCCAGCCGTTTGCGATCCAGCCGGCTTTGCGATAGAATCCTTCGGCGCGTGTTCCCGGATCGGTGCCGAGCCAAAGGGTGTGGTTGGTCTGCGTGAAATACCAGTCGACCATGATGTCATGCAATTGGCGCCCCATACCGCGTTTTTCAAAATCGGGATCGATGAACAATGCCCAGACATTTTTATCAATTAGATCGACAATAGCAAAACCCGCGATTGTGCCATTTACTTCACAAACCCAACCCTTGCCGCGATTGAAAATGTAGTCGATGCAATCGGCCTGGGTAACCAAATCGGGATTGCTCAGAACGTTTTCGCGTACCGAAAGCCGCACTTTCATGATGGGCTGGATGTCGTTTAAAGTCGCTTCGCGAAAAATCATTTCAGGCATTTAAATCTCGGTTGGTCAGTTTGTGATGATGGATAACATGATAATTGGTAAAATAAAGCATCTCGCGCAAGGTGAGTTTACCGAGCAACGGATGCGGCAAAATCAGGCTGTCGAGTTTCTTTTCGGGGTAACGTGAAATCTTGCTTTCCAGTTTGCGCAACAACCGCGACAATGCTGTGACAATTGGCTCTCGTTGATGAAATGATACTGTTTTTGGAACAAATTGCCTGCTTGCGGCACCGCCATTATCGAGTGCCTTTTTGTATTTTGCGACCAAGTCTTCGTAAGATTTTGATGCACGGTTGGCTTTGCCAAACAGCAACCCAAGTACAAAATCGGGCATTGTCAAAGCAGCAACGAGTGGTTTTACGCTGAGCCGGATGTGATCGAGTTGTTGGCCGGGCGTCCATTTGCCGGCAGTACTTTTGGTGAAATCGGCCTCAGTAAGCCCAAGTATCATGGCGATAAATGCCTGATGGTTATCGTGGAGTTGCCTGCTGATTTCATTTCCCGTCATATCGCGATCGAAAATTTTGAAGCTAATTTAAAAATAATTATTCCTTTTGGTCCTAAAAGTCAAAGTATTATCCGAAATCGATTGGCCACGATTAAATTTTGCAAAATATGTCCTATTTTAGCACGACAATTTTTAGCCATGATCTCTGAACAGCAATTCCAGGAAGAACTACATTTGATTATCGCCAATGCCATTCGCGAAGACGTGGGTTCGGGCGATTATAGCTCGCTCGCGTGCATCCCCGCTTCGGCTGCAGGAAAAGCGCGCTTGTTCGTGAAAGACCAAGGCATCATTGCCGGTGTTGAATTTGCGAAAATGATTTTCAATTATGTCGATCCAAACCTGCAGGTTAAAACTTTGATTGAAGATGGAACCGCAGTAAAGTTTGGTGATGTTGTTTTTGAGGTTGCCGGCAGTTCGCAATCAATCTTAAAATCAGAAAGATTGGTATTGAACTCGATGCAGCGCATGTCGGCCATCGCTACCAAAACCAACAGTTACGTGCAATTGCTTGAAGGTACCAAAACAAAAATCCTTGACACCCGCAAAACCACGCCCGGTTTTCGCGCGTGCGAGAAATGGGCGGTGAGGATTGGCGGCGGCGAGAATCACCGTTTTGCATTGTACGATATGGTCATGCTCAAGGACAACCATAACGATTTCGCGGGCGGGATTACCAGGGCCATCGCCAAAACCCAGGATTTTCTCAAGAAAAATAACCTGGATCTACAGATTGTAGTTGAAGCGAGAAGTTTGGATGAAGTGCGCGAAATCCTGCAAAGCCAGGGCATTTACCGCATTTTGCTCGACAACCTGGATTACGAGACGACCCGGAAAGCGGTAGAAATGATCGGCAATCAAACGCAAACAGAATCGTCGGGCAATATTAACGAGCATACCATACGCAATTACGCCGAGTGTGGCGTGGATTACATATCATCGGGTGCGTTGACGCATTCTGTTTATAATATGGATTTGAGTTTGAAGGCGGTTTAGTTGAAAGTTGAAAGTCGAAAGTCGAAAGTTGAAAGTCAAAAGTCAAAAGTCAAAAGTCAAAAGTCAAAAGTCAAAAGTCGAAAGTTGAAAGTTGAAAGTCAAAAGTCAAAAGTCAAAAGTCGAAAGTTGAAAGTTGAAAGTTGAAAGTCGAGATTTGACCCGAGGCTCAGCCGAAAGTTATGGAGCGCAGCGTAATAAAAGTAGAACGAAAATAGCCGTTGAAACGAATGCCCGCGTTAAGGATGGCAGCGGAAAGCCCACAGCGAGGCACGAGCGAGGACTTGCAGCGTACAGCCTGGCCGTCAGGCAACGCCCAACCAACGCTAAAGTTATCAATCATCAATTGTCAATTCTAAATTATTTTGAGTCGGATTATAGAATCTAAAATTGAAAAAATCCCCGTCATGCGTAACGTGATGCATTTCACCAAGCGCATCAAGATGCCGTGGCTTATGGGTTTTTCGTTCTATGATTTGCTGGAGCTATACGTTATTGGGATTGCCAAGGGCGCCATTGCGTACCGGGCCGGAGCCATTGCGTTTAGCTTTTTTATGGCGCTGTTCCCGTTTGCGCTGTTCATCCTGAATTTGATCCCGTATATCCCGATTGCTGGTTTCGACAAGGATTTCATGGCTTTCGTGGCCCAAGGCGTGCCGCCCAATACCTATGACGCGATTGCGACCATTCTCAATGATATTTTAAATAACAGCCACTCGGGTTTGCTTTCTACGGGTTTCGTGATGTCTATTTTGCTCATGGCCAATGGGCTTAACGCGATTTTGGGCGGATTTGAAACCTCCAAGCACGTGATTTTGAAACGCGGTTTTTTTAGGCAGTATGTGGTGGCCATTGGGATGTCTTTATTGCTTTCGTTGCTTTTGATTATTACGGTAGCCGCGATTGTAGTCTTTGAGGTGTTCATCCAGAAGACGATCATCCAGGATGTGCTCAGCGATAGGATTCCGCTGTTGTCGCTTGGGCGTTACGTATTTGTGATCATCATGATCCTGATTACGGTTTCTGTGCTTTTCAAGTTTGGAATCAAGCACGACAGGAACCGCGCTTTCATCTCTGTAGGCTCTGTTTTTACAACGATTTTGATTATTTTGTCGTCATACGGCTTTGGGATTTGGGTCATTAAATTTTCAAAATACAACGAATTGTACGGATCCATCGGTACATTATTGGTGATGATGTTCTATATTTGGATCAATTGCATGATCTTGCTGCTGGGCTTTGAGCTCAATGGCGCGATCAATAAGTTAAAGAAGAAGCGTATTTCCTGATTTTTTTTGGAGCTGAAACCTGCTGTACGTTGCAATCTTTTTATTTTTAAAGAAAAAATAAAAAGGATTTCCACTGCCATCAGGGCTAATACCGACACCTATGATAAAACAATTTGCCTGTTTCGCCTTACTACTTTTTTTTACGACCGCTTTGGCGCAGAACCGTTTTCTGGGTAAGTGGAAAACCATTGACGACGAGACCGGAAAGCCGGTTTCTGTAGTAGAGATTTTTGAAAGCAAAGGCAAACTCTACGGAAAGGTTGTTGAATTATACAATCCAAAAAACGTCCATAAAAAGTGCGAGAATTGCTCGGGCGACGACAAGAACAAACCACTGCTTGGGCTCATAGTCATTAAAGGTCTCACGCGAGACGGGCACGAATATGGCAACGGTAAGATTCTAGATCCCAAGCAAGGCAAACTCTACAAATGCACGCTCAGTCTGGACGGACACGACCGGCTAAAGGTACGTGGTTTTATAGGCGTTTCAATAATCGGGCGCACCCAGGTCTGGGAACGGCTTAAAGGGTAAATTGCAAAATTCTTACAGTATATTTGCCTTATGAAATGCTACGTTGAAGTTGTTTTACCGCTGTCGCTTGCCAAGACTTTTACCTATAGCATCTCTGAAGCCGAGTTCGCTTTTTTGAAAAAAGGCATGCGTGTGGCCGTCCCATTTGGGAAAAGCAAAATCTACACGGCTTTGGTCATTGATACGCACCACAACGAGCCGAAGTTGTATGAGGCCAAGGAAATCCATCAGATATTAGACGAATTCCCAATAGTCACCGAAATCCAGATTGCGCATTGGCAATGGATTGCGTCTTATTATATGTGTGCGATTGGCGATGTCTACCGGAGTGCCGTGCCATCGGCTTTGTTGTTGGAAAGCGAAACGGTGATCACTCAGAAATCAGAAACTACTGTTGCAGAAAACGAGTTGTCGGATGAGGAATTTTTGATTTTCGAGGCGATGGGCCAAGCCTCGTCGCTAACGGTTCAGGATATCGTTTCGATACTGAATAAAAAGCATGTTTTTCCGGTCATCCAGAAAATGATTACAAAGGGTTTGATTTCAATCAATGAAGAAGTGACCGAGATTTACAAACCCAAAATGGTGCGGTATGTAAGGCTGCATGGCGAATTTCAAAACCCCGACAATTTGGGTGAATTGCTCGACATCCTCAAAAACGCGGCGAAACAAAAAGAATTGGTGCTCGCGTATTTTCATTTGAATGCCATCCACAAAAAACCGATAACCGTTAGCCAACTCATCGAAACATCAGGCGCGACCCAAGCCATTGTCAAGGCGCTCATAGACAAGGAAATCTTTGAAGAATACCATTTGCAGCACGACCGCGTCAATTTTGAAGAAAGCCTCGAAATCGATTTGCTGCAGTTGAGTGCACCACAGCAAACCGCATTCGACGAAATCCAAAAGACGTTTGAAACCAAGGACGTGACTTTATTGCACGGTGTGACTGCCAGTGGCAAGACAGAAATCTATATCAAGCTCATTGAACGAATAATTGAAACAGGCAAACAAGTGTTGTACCTGCTACCCGAAATCGCGCTTACGACGCAATTGGTTTCGCGGCTCACGGCTTATTTTGGCAACCAGGTGGCGGTGTTTCATTCTAAGTACAACAACAATGAGCGGGTAGAAGTGTGGCAGCAGGTTTTGGCGGGATCTGAGAAAGCGCAGATTGTCATTGGTGCACGGTCGGCCCTGTTTCTGCCTTTTTCTAAACTGGGATTGATCATTGTGGATGAAGAACATGAGCAGACATTCAAGCAACAAGATCCGGCACCGCGTTACCACGCGCGCGATGCTGCAATTGTACTGGCCAATTCGTTTGAAGCTAAAGTGTTGTTGGGTTCGGCGACACCGAGCATAGAGACTTATTTCAATACGGTTTCGGGAAAATACGGACTGGTTGAAATCTTTGAACGTTATGGCAATGTGCAGCTGCCCGAAATAGAACTGGTAGACCTTAAGGATAAATATTTCCGCAAACGGATGTCTGGTCACTTTAGCGATACTTTGATTGAATCGATTGCCGAATCGCTGTCGCTTGGCGAGCAGGTGATTTTGTTCCAGAACCGCCGCGGCTATTCTCCGGTTGTGGAGTGCATGACTTGTGGTCATGTGCCGCAATGCCAGCAATGTGATGTGAGTTTGACCTATCACAAATCGAAGAACCAATTGCGCTGCCACTATTGTGGCTATTCAATGGCGAATCCTACGAATTGCCACGCCTGTTCGAGCCCGCATTTGACCACGAAAGGGTTTGGTACCGAACAGATTCAGCAGGAACTGGAGCAGTTGTTTCCTTCGGCGAAGACCGCGAGAATGGATCAGGATACCACACGCGGGAAGTTTGGTTTTGAGAAGATCATCGACAGTTTTAAAAACCGTGAAGTTGACATCCTGGTGGGCACACAAATGTTGGCCAAAGGACTCGATTTTGAAAATGTGAGTCTGGTAGGCATTATGAATGCCGACAATATGCTGTATCATCCCGACTTTAGAGCGTTTGAGCGCAGCTACCAAATGATGACGCAGGTTTCGGGTAGGTCGGGTCGGTCTGAGAAACGTGGGAAAGTAATTATCCAGACCTACAATCCCAACCACAATACGATTCAGCAAGTTACCCACAATGATTATTTGGCGATGTATCAGGAACAGTTGTATGATCGCCAGATTTATAAGTATCCGCCGTATTTCAGGCTGGTTAAACTCACGCTAAGGCAACGTGATTATGACAAACTCAGGGATGGTTCGACTTGGCTTTTTCAGGTGCTGCAGCAAAATTTGAAACTTCCGGTTTTAGGGCCAGAGGAGCCGCCAATCAATAGGATCAGGAATGAGTACATCCGAACGATCATGATTAAAATTCCTAAAGAACAGCCACTGGCAGGTACAAAAAAAACTATCCAGAAAATACTGGATAGTTTTGAGGTTATTGCACAATTCAGGGCTATTAGGGTAACCGTGAATGTGGATTTTTACTAGTAAGTGTTAGGCAATAGCCAACGCACGTACAAGATCTTCTTTCTTGTTGCGACTCAAAGGTATTTTTGTTATCCCTATTTCTGCGAATTTACTGTTGAACCTTTCTACTTTGTCGATATTAATAATATAGGACTTGTGTACGCGGATGAATTTGTCTTTAGAAAGGTCGTTTTCAAAAGATTTCATAGTCGATAACACTAAGTTGCTGTCTTCTTCGGTGACTACTTTTACGTAATCGCCAAAAGCTTCAATCCATTTGATTTTTGAGGTGAACACTTTGAGTTTTTTAAGGTTGCTCTTGATAAAGATGTGTTCTCCGTCTTCTTCCTGGTTTTCCTTCTTTAATAAGTGGAAATCCATGGCACGTTTTACCGAAGCGTTGAAACGGTCGAGGGCAATCGGTTTTTGAAGGTAATCGGTTGCATCATAATCGAACGCTTTCATTGCGTACTCTGCCTTAGAGGTAATGAAGATAATCTGAGGTTTCACCTTCAATCCGTCTAAGAAATCAAAACCGCTGATGACCGGCATTTCAATGTCGAGGAATATGAGGTCTACGGTGTGTACCGACATGCAATTTTTTGCTTCAATTGCATTCGAAAAATCACCTATCAAATGTAAATTTGGGTGATTATTCACTAACTTTGCGATGATCATCCGTTGGATGGAGGAGTCATCTACTACAACACAATTTAGTTTCATAATTTTTATTTATTATAGATTTGGAGCTGTAAAGGTAAAAGTTTTTTCTAACAAACCTAACGATTATCGGTTTTTTTTGCTTTTAAACGAAAAAAAAAGTTTTTTTCTTGTTTATTAAAATTAAATCACTAATTTCGCGAAAATTTATAAAAATAGTACTATTATGAATCATTATGAAACTGTTTTCATTTTAAATCCCGTTTTATCTGATGTTCAGGTAAAGGAAACAGTGAGCAAATTCGAAGAATTTCTTACGTCCAGAGGAGCAGAAATGATATCAAAAGAAGATTGGGGCCTGAAAAAGATGGCTTACGAAATCCAAAACAAGAAAAGTGGCTTTTACCACCTATTCGAATTCAAAGTGTCAGGCGAAGTCCTTATTGCTTTTGAAACTGAATTCAGACGCGACGAAAGAGTGATGCGTTTCCTTACTGTAAGTCTGGACAAACACGCGATCTCTTGGGCAGAAAGAAGAAGAACAAAACTAAAAGCAGCTAAAGCGAACTAATCATGGCCACACTACAACAATCCGCTTCAGGAAAAAAAGACGGAGATATCAGATATCTTACACCTTTAAATATTGAAACCAACAAAACTAAAAAGTATTGTCGTTTCAAAAAGTCAGGAATCAAGTATGTTGACTATAAAGATGCAGACTTCCTTTTGAAATTCGTAAACGAGCAAGGTAAAATCTTACCACGTCGTTTGACTGGAACTTCATTGAAATATCAAAGAAAAGTGTCGGTCGCTGTGAAAAGAGCCCGTCACTTAGCGTTAATGCCATATGTGGCTGATTTACTAAAATAATAAAGAGGCTAATTATGGAACTTATATTAAAGAACGACGTACAGAACTTAGGTTTTAAAGATGATATCGTAACTGTGAAAGCAGGTTACGGACGTAACTTCTTGATCCCACAAGGTCACGCACACATGGCGACGGCTTCGGCTAAAAAGATTTTGGCCGAAAACCTCAAACAAAAAGCACACAAAGAGGCTAAGATTGTAAACGATGCAAAGGCTTTGGCCGAGACATTGAAAGCGCTTGAAATCAAAATTTCGGCAAAGGCTGGTGGTGAGAAACTTTTTGGTTCAATCACCAACATCGACATCGCTGAGGCTTTGGAGAAAGCAGGTCAATCAATCGACAGAAAATTCATCACTTCGGGAATCGTAAAACGTACCGGTAAATACAATGCTACCGTTCGTTTGCACAGAGATGTGATCGTTGATTTGCCTTACGAAATCGTTGCTGAGAAGTAATCGATTGTAGATAATAGAAGAATCCCGATGAAAGTCGGGATTTTTTTTTACTCCGTCAGTTCGGCTTTCAGCTTCGGGTGAAGCTATTTGCTTCGCCGGTTCGCTCTTTAGGAGCTCGGGTCCCGCTTTCCGCTGCTATCTTTTTATTTTTAAAGAAAAAATAAAAAGGATATCCGCTGCAATCGGGGCTAGGCTTCAGTCCAAAATTCAACACCTATATAAAATGAAGTATTTACGACTCACCAAGGAACAATTCGAAGAACTCCATCCCGAGTTCATCAACTTCCTCGCCACCCAATCTATAGACAAAGCCGAGTGGGATAAAATCAAAGCCGAAAAACCCGAAGTCGCCGAACAGGAACTCGATGTTTTTTCTGACCTGATCTGGGAAGGCGTTTTAGCACGAGCCGAATACCTTGAGCATTTTTCAAAAAACCATGTCTTTTTGTTTCACTGCCAGGCAGATGACATTCGGTCTATCGTACTCAAGACAATGAACCCCGAAATTGACTTCCTCACAAAAGAGGGGCTTCAATGGCTCAGCGATCATATGTTTACAGATGATATCGAGATGAAAATAGGCAAGAAGCTATATGCCGAAGAACGAAACGGTTCTATTTTTCAGCTCATCATGCAAGGCGCATTCTTAAGCGATGGTCAATTGTACACGCAAATCCGAACCATTATGGAACAATAAAAAAGCCTCATCTAACAATGAGGCTTTATATTATGATAGTGGATTTGCTAGGTCACAGATTTACTGGCTTTCTTTTTTACGCTCTCAACCGGTTGCTCTGTATTGATACTGTATGAAAGTACGCCTTTGATTAACCAGGCTTCATTGATTTCATCGCTTGTCAAGGTTACAGGATTGAAAAACGATTTCTCGCTATGCAACAAATAGGTATTGGGTTTATCGCCCTTGCTAAATTTGTTGATAAAAAGACCTTTTGATTTACTCACAATTACCACAACACTGTTTTCGGGGATTTCATTGAGTTGCGCCGATTCACATACCACATAAGAGTTTTCCTCTATAAGCGGAGACATATTGTTACTCAGCACTTGGAACGCGCGGGTATTTTCGGCCCTGACAAACGGGAAATTGTATTTGGGAAGGCTATCCACACTTCCGCCGCCAATGCAATATTGGAATTGTGTTTCTCTACAAACCAATGGGGTTTCAGAAGAATAGTTGTTGCCTTTTCTGATATTTTCCTTTTCAAAAAAGATTTCGTTAAGATCAATTTCGTATAGTTCGCAAATGGATATCAAGGCTGCATAATCTAGAGAGTTTCTCTTCTTCCAGGTAGAAATGGTGTTGGGCTTAATATTCAAAAACTCCGAAAGTTGAATATCTGTGGTAATTTTCAGCGATTTTTTTATTTTTTTTAAAATCAAACTCGCGTTTAGTGAACTATTTTCTTGCATATTCGCAAAATGAACAGTACTTTTACCTGCGTAAATAAAAGTACAAGATTAATATTTTTTCAAAAACTCATTCAAATTCGCGTTCGCCCACGGATTTGAGTTGCATTCCTTTAAAAAAATATTCACGGATCGTGGTATTTTTTAAAACATATTAAAAACAACGCCAGTTTGATTATGGCGCTTTTCTAGCGGGTTTTGTTTAAATAGAAGTTAGGGGCTTTCTATCTTAATAAAATACGAGAGTGATACCAAAAGGTATCCAATCATATTATTTCCAAACAAATATATATTAATTTTCCAAAAATTGACTTAAACAATTCTTAAATTGTTAAATTGCTAAAGGCGTGTATTTCTTGGTGTTAATTTTTCATTTATCGCCACGAATGCTTGGCTGGCTGTAGAATACTCGGCCATTTTTAAAAATATCTCATCCGCTTTTCATTGGATTGCACCCATTGTAATCTAAAATCCAGATCTATTTTTAATCCACAATTTAGCCTACCTTAAACAACTTGCAATCCTAGTAATTTAAATTTTAGAATTTGGATTTTGCTTGCTTAAATTTTACTTTTAGCAAAAAAATCCACCAATGGACATTCATTTGCAAATCCAATCCCTTCGTGACGAACTCAACCAGCACAATTACAATTATTATGTGTTGGATAAACCCACAATCTCAGATTTTGAGTTCGACAGTAAGCTCAAGGAATTGCAAACGCTAGAAGACCAGCATCCCGAATATTTTGACGAATATTCTCCAACCCAAAGGGTAGGCGGCATGGTCACGAAAAATTTCCAAACCATTGTACATGAAAACAGAATGTACTCGCTGGACAATTCCTATTCCAAAGAAGATTTACTAGACTGGGAAAACCGCGTCCAGAAGACGTTGGGAAATGTTCCGCTAGAGTTTACTTGCGAACTAAAGTACGATGGTGCCTCAATGAGCCTTACTTATGAGGATGGGAAACTCGTGCGTGCCCTGACCCGCGGCGATGGTTTTCAGGGTGATGAAGTAACCAATAATATAAAGACCATCCGGTCTGTTCCGTTGCGATTCAAAGGCAACGAAGTGCCAGTCAGATGTGACGTACGCGGTGAGATCATCCTTCCTTTTTCTGGTTTCGAGAAGATGAACCAAGAGCTCATTGAAATCGGAGAGACGCCTTATGCGAATCCGCGTAATACAGCATCCGGAAGCTTGAAATTACAGGATAGTTCAGAAGTTGCCAAACGGCCACTGGAGTTTTTGATGTATGCCATGGTAGGGAACAACCTGCCTTTCGCCACCCATTTTGAAGCCTTGGCGTTTGCACGGCAATCGGGATTTAAAGTGCCGACAGAAGCGCGCCTTGCCAAAAACCTCAACGAAGTTTTTGAATTTATTGACTATTGGGACATCAATCGGCACAAGCTACCGTATGAAACCGACGGTGTGGTCATCAAGGTAAACAACCTGCACCATCAAGAAGAGCTGGGTTACACCGCAAAATCGCCGCGTTGGGCGATGGCCTATAAGTTCAAAGCGCAACAAGTTTTTACAATCCTGAACTCGATTTCCTACCAAGTTGGCAGAACCGGAGCCATCACGCCGGTTGCCAATCTTGAACCCATACAGCTTGCCGGAACAGTGGTCAAACGTGCCTCATTGCACAACGCCGACCAAATTGAAAAACTTGACATTAGGATGGGAGATACCGTCTTTGTGGAAAAAGGAGGAGAGATCATCCCCAAAATCATCGCAGTCGATTTTAGCAAACGCCCCGAAAATTCAACACCTACTCAATACATCACCCATTGCCCCGAATGTGAAACGCAGCTTGTGAGAAGTGCGGGCGAAGCACAACATTACTGTCCCAATTTTTATGGATGTCCGCCGCAGATTATCGGGCGCATCCAACACTATATTTCTCGCAAAGCGATGGATATTGAAGGACTAGGCGGTGAGACCGTAGCGTTGCTCTACAACAATGGCCTGGTAAAGAACTACGCCGATTTGTACGAACTCAAGGTAGAACAGCTACTACCTTTAGAGCGTATGGCTCAGAAGTCTGCAGAAAATCTTGTGAATGGTATTGATAAATCTAAGGAAATTCCTTTTGAGCGCGTATTGTTTGCACTGGGTATTCGTTTTGTAGGTGAAACTGTCGCGAAGAAACTGGCCAAACATTATAAGAACATTGAAGCTTTAAGCCAGGCGACTTTGCTCGATTTGGTCCTGGTAGATGAAATCGGTGAGCGCATCGCCCAAAGCGTAATGGAGTTTTTCCAAAACGCCGACAACAATTCCATAGTAGCCCGACTCAAATCCTTTGGTGTCCAGTTTGAAACTGTTGAGAAGATCAACCCGAACGCCACGAATAAACTAGGCGGAAAAACCTTCGTTGTATCAGGAGTATTCTCTGGTTTTTCGAGAGATGAACTTAAAAAGGCGATAGAAGACAACGGTGGGAAAGTAGGCAGTTCTATATCGGCCAAGACCGATTTTGTAGTCGCGGGAGAAAACATGGGGCCAGCCAAACTCGAGAAAGCAAGCCAACTCAAAATTGCGATTCTGTCCGAACAGGATTTTATCCAGATGATCGCATGAGAACCTGGAAAGTCGCTTTAGGATTGTATTTAGTCGCAAGCATACTGGCGACTTTGGCAACCGTTTTTGATTGCGACACCTTAAAATTACTGTCGATTCCGGCGGTGATTCCGGCCATATTTTTTTACTACCTCTCGGTGAAGCGTCAGCAAAAGCGCGATAGGTATCTTCTGGCGATTTTACTGCTCAACTTTATCGGAGACACAATTGTTCTGCTTGACGTCAGGCAAACAGAAATCATTATGATTCCCTATTTTATTTCCAATATTCTGCTGCTGCGATTTGCCCTATTGGATGTGCAGAAAATAAGGTTCAATAAACATGGGCTGTTGCTTTCAATCGGGATTTTTACTTTCCTGATGTACACCATGTACGAATTGATTGCGCTATTTATAGACAGCAACGGGGAATTGGTTTATCCGGTGATTGTGTACGGTTTGGTGTTGGGTTCATTCGTGACACTTGCCGGTTATTGCTATTATGCTAAAAACTCCACAGCGACGTTTTACATGGCCATTGCGGGTTTGATGTGTGTGGTATCTGATGTTTTCTATATCATGTTCTCGCTGATCTTTCATTTCCCGAGTTTCAATTATTTTGAATTTTCGGTGCAAATGTTCTCTTATTTCTTTATCGTTAAATATGCCGTGCTTAGAAAGAATTAACTGCGACAATTTTAGTTGAAGCAAAAAATTGTATTTTTAACCGCTGCTATTCAAAAAATATATGGAAGAATTAATGGGTTTTTTTAAAAGCTTTAACAAAACCAAGCTCGTGGTTCCGCTCACGGCAGTTTATTTCTTTGTGGCGTTTGTTGAGGTTATTGCCGAATTCAATAAAGACCTCGCGCTGATAAGTATGACCAAACCGCTCTTGATGCCGCTACTTTTGACCTTGTATTGGTGTGCCTCTAGAAAACCAGACCTCTTTTTTATACTGGCTATTGTTGCAGCTTGGGGCGCCAATATGTTTCTGATCTCGAGCGCAATGGATATGATCATCACCGGTACCATTATGTTTCTCATTTATCGGATCCTGGTCATATTGATGGTATTGCGTATCACTAAATTCCCAGGAACGTTGCCTATGATTGTTGGTAGTTTGCCTTTCTTGTTTCTGTATATTTTCGCTTCTACTTTGACTTACAAGGAGTTGGGAGAGCGTTTTCCGTTGTTCATTCTCCATGGTATTTTTCTGGTGCTCTTTGGAGGGTTTTGCCTTGGAGTTTACATCCTGAAATCCAATAAGGCAAATTCCTACCTTTTGGCTAGCACCGTTTTATTTACCGCGGCACAATTTATTACACTGCTTAAGATGTTTTACATCTCTTTTACCGTCTTTCTGCCGCTACCTATGATTGCTTATGTATTTGGGCAGTATTTGCTTTTGAGCTATTTATTGCTTGAAGAAAAGAAAAAGCGTCGGTACAAGCAAATCAATTCCCAAAACCCCAAATCATGATAATCCTAAAAGAAACCCTCGATGCAGACTAAAGATAAAGCCAATACGGTAAATGCACTCATACTGCTTTATTTCGCCACTACTTTCGTAGAGTTGGTTTCGAGCTTTTTTGGCTTTCAACCAATGGTGCTGTTGTGTAGGGTTGCCGCTCCGTTTCTGCTCATCGCCATTTATCGGCGCAATGCAAGTCAATCCAACCCGATGATTTACACTTTGTTTGGTTTGCTACTCATGACCAATGTTTTATTTTTTTACAAAGAATCATCCTATTTTTCGCTAGCTTTAGTGATATCGGTGGTGCAGCGGTTGGTCATGTTGTTGATTGTTTTTCAAATAATGCCGAAGTTGCGTTATGCGGCCGCTTTTCTTGCGTCGGTTCCGTTTTTGGTGATTTTTTATTATCTCAATTCGATTACAAGCGAGTTCACCCTGTTTGAATTCAATACCTTATTTTTTCAAAGTATTTTAGTATCTTTATTGGGCGGTGTGTCTGTTTCGGGCTACCTGCGCAATGACAACAGGCAGAACTCCTGGCTGTTAATCAGTATATTATTATTTGTTGGCTTGCAGTTCGTGCTGTTTATCGAAAGGTATTTCTTCACGGTCATTTCGCTTCGGGTTTTCGGGCTCATCGGCGTGGTGCTCAACGCTGTAGGCTTTTTCACCTTCTGTAAATTTGTAAACGCCGCCGAGAAAGAGAGAAAAGAGTAAAGAAATTTTAACCCCAACCAATGGCCGATTTCCGTTCAAATATGATTTCAAGAGCCATTACCGCAGTTTATTTTGGCATCACCTTTATTTTGGTAGTTGTCGAGATTCTGGCGGGCAAACCGTCTGGTGTAGCTTTCAATCCGCAATTACTACTCTTTATATTCAAGCCGCTTTTGATTCCGTCTTTGATGTTGCTGTACTTCGTTACTTCTAAAACCAGGAGCAAATTGTATTTCGCCACATTGTTTTTTGCCATGTGTTCTAACATCTTCTTTTTATCAATTGCCCCGCATTTTTTATTTTATGGCATGTTGGCTTTTATGCTTTACAGGATCCTATCCATTATCATCGTACTCAAACTCGTCAACAAAATACCGCTGCTGCCGTTCTTGATTGCCTGTGTGCCTTTCGTCTTTATTTTTTCATCTTTGATTAACCTTACAATGAATGCCCTCGGCGCTAGTTTTTATCCCGCTATTGTAAACGGGATATTGATTTCTATACTTTGCGGAATCTCGCTATCCAATTACATACTCGATGACAGCAGGAATAATTCCTGGCTCGCCATCAGCACTTTGCTCGCCATCGTTTTGGTGTACCTGTTTATGATACAAAAATATTATTTGCCCAATGACATTTTTCAGCCCATCTCGGCATTGATTTTTGCCGGGGCACATTATGCCTACTATAAGTTTGTAGTAATTTCTGAAAGCCAAAAAACAAATGGTTTCCTAAACAACGATAGATCTGCCGTGGGTTAACGCCGCTTTTCCTTTTTCAAAATAAAAGTCTATTCTCCCCAGGTTCACGCCATAACAACCCACTTGATTGACCAATACGTCTTTTCCTTCGGCATTTTTGAGCACCGTGGGTTTGTCGAGGAATGTATGGGTATGCCCACCAATAATCAGGTCGATGTCTTTGGTAAGCACAGCCAACTTGGTATCGCAAATCTTATCAGAATCGTCCTTGTATTGATAGCCAAGGTGCGAGAGGCAAATCACCAGATCGCAATGTTCTTGTTGTTTTAAAATGCGCGCCATATCCTGAGACACGGCGACAGGATCATTATACACCGTCTCCTTATAATTTTTCTTGTCAACCAAACCCGCAAGTTCAACGCCCAGGCCAAAAACGCCCACTTTGATCCCGTTCTTGTCAAAAGTCTTATAAGGTTGTACCAAGCCATTGAGCACGGTATTTTTAAAATCGTAATTGGCCGACACAAAACCAAACTGTGCGTTAGGCAATTGTGCCAGGAAACCATCGATGCCGTTGTCAAAATCATGGTTGCCCAATGTCGCCAGGTCGTAACGCATCATGCTCATGAGTTTAAACTCGAGTTCGCCACCAAAATAATTGAAATAAGGCGTTCCCTGAAAAATATCGCCGGCATCCAAAAGCAACACATTTGGGTTTTCCCTGCGAATATTCTCAATTAAGGTAGCACGCCGCGCCACGCCGCCCATATTGGGATTTTTGGGATGGCTTGCCGCAAACGGTTCTATATAACTGTGCACATCGTTGGTGTGCAAGATCGTGAGCTGTTTCGAGGTTTCGGCGGTCAATCCCGCAAAAGAATCAAAGCTACTCAAAGAGAGTCCTAATCCTGCGAGCGCAGTTCCGGCGGCTGTTTTTTGTATGAATTTGCGTCTGTTCATTTTGATGTTCTGAGTTGCAGATTTTTTAAAAGCTGTTCCTGCTGTACGCTGTATCTTTTGCTTTTTAAAGAAAAAAGCAAAAGGATGCCGCTTCCATCAGGGCTAGGGCAGCAGTCTATTTTTCAACTGTAATTCTTACGTCGGTGATTAGTGGTACCGTGTCTACTTCTTTAAAATAATCGATCAATATGTTCCTGAGCTTGTAATCCAGGTCGTATTTGGCGGTTCCTTTCTTAAAAAATAACATATTGTCGCCGCCATTAGAGAGGTAATCATTCGTTCCTACAAAATAGGTTTTTCCCAATTCCAGAGGTTTTCCCTGGATCATGATAGCCGTTGGCTCGTTGTTTTTGGCAATCGTAAAAGTCATTCCAGCCAACGGATGCGGTTTTTTCTCGTTAATGATGTACCTGATCATGTCTAAAATCGCGTCGCCGTTCAAAGCAATTACCACGAGGCTGTTCTCAAAGGGCATGATTTCAAACGCGGTTCGCGTGGTCACCTCTCCTTTTGGGATAATCGACCGGATGCCACCGTGGTTGAGCAGGACGATATCCATTGCTTTGTTTTCACGTTTTTCAAAAACTGGATTGCCTTTGGCCATCACCACATCGGCAAAAAGGTTGCCCATCGCGCTTTGCCATTGTCCATTTTTATCTAAAGTTTGTGGCGCATAAGCCAAAACAGTATTGAGATCCTTGTCTATACTTTCCTTGTAAGGTTTGATAAAATCGGCTATTTTTTGATCTTCGGCATTTTTGTCGGTGATCCCGATTTCCTTGCCTTCAATGCGCGAAACGTAAATCTTTTTTGGCCCGCAGGAAACGCTGGCTGTAAATGTTAAGAATAAAACAAAATACTTTACTGCAACGTTATAGTTTTTTAGTTTTACCATCGCAAATGCCGCTTATTTATTTAAATTTGTAAATCAAGTAAAAGTAGTATGTTTTTAAATTACCTAAAGAATTTTTTTACCCAAAAAATAGTTAAGGAGAGTTTAGCAAACGTAAAACACACAGCGGCCCAATCTACCATAAAAACAGTCGGGATCATTTTTGATGAAACCTATTTCTACGAACGCGAGGCACTCGTCAGGGAATTGGTTCAAAACGGAATTGAAGAGCAGTGTGTTAAAATACTGGTTTTTAAAGATAAAATTAAAAAAAATGAAACGTTCGACTATCCGGTTTTCAGCAACAAGGATTTGAGCTGGACAGCCACCTTCGACAAATCCGAAGTCAAAGAATTCATTGCCCAAAAATTTGACCTGTTACTCAATTATTACGATACCGAAAAGCCCGCGTTATTGCTGGTTTCCAACCAATCCAAAGCGGCGTTTAAAGTAGGTTTCGCTTCTATTGATAAAAAACTCAATCATTTCATGATCAACACCAACGCCGAGAATTACAAAGTCTTTGTTGAGGAATTGTTCAAATACCTTAAAATACTAAACAAAATATAACATGCAATCACTCATTGGCACTGGTGTGGCGCTCGTTACGCCATTCAAAAAAGATTTCTCGGTAGATGTAGATGCGCTCGTGCGTATCGTTAAGTATCAAATAGAAAACGGTATCGAATACCTCGTGGTTTTGGGAACCACAGCCGAATCGGCTACGCTTAACAAAGCAGAGAAAGAGTTGGTCATCCAAACCATTATCGATGCCAATAACGGCAAACTGCCTTTGGTTTTGGGTGTGGGCGGCAACAATACTGCCGAAGTGTTAGAAGAACTCCAAAACCGCGACTTATCAAAATTCGCCGCAGTACTTTCGGTGTCGCCTTATTACAATAAACCTACTCAGGAAGGGATTTACCAGCACTTTAAAGCCATTGCGCTCGCCTCGCCGGTTCCTGTGATTTTGTACAATGTTCCAGGCAGAACGGCCAGCAACATGACGCCAGAAACGGTGATTCGACTCGCCAACGACTTCAAGAACATCATTGCCATCAAAGAAGCTGCAGGCGATATCGTCCAGGCGATGGAACTCATCAAAAACAAACCCAAGGATTTTCTCGTCATTTCTGGCGACGATATGATTACCTTACCTATGGTTTTGGCTGGCGGAAGCGGCGTGATTTCTGTAATCGGAGAAGGTTTTCCGCGCCAATTCTCTGAAATGGTTCGCCTGGGTTTGCAACGTAAAGTGGATGAGGCTTACCAATTGCATTATCAATTTTCAGAGAGCATCGACCTTATTTTCGAGCAAGGCAACCCCGCCGGTATCAAGGAAGTCTTTAAATCATTGGGTTTATCAGAGAATACCGTTAGATTGCCGCTTGTGAATACCGACGAGAATCTGGCCAAAAGAATCCACGATTTTACGCAGAAAAACCGCTAATCGGTTGCCGAAAAAAATATTTTGCAGTGTCTAATTAATAACTAAATTTGCTCCCTTATCCCGAGGCTTCGGGACACAAGGATTTTAAAGGCACAAAAATGCCAGTAAACCGGGTGCAATTCCAATCTTGAAATGAAGAAATTTTTATCAGTATTGCTTATCGTTTTGGTGCTCGGCTCTTGTAGCGAATATCAGAAAGCCCTTAAGACAGAAGATGTCGCCATCAAATACAATGTCGCTGAAAAGCAATACGAGAAAGGGAAATACAATAAAGCGATCAGGCTTTTTGAAATGATTGCGCCTGCTTTCAGGGGAAAGCCACAGGCAGAAAAAATGTTTTACATGTTCGCGCAATCGTACTATAAAACCGAGCAATATTATCTCGCGGGTTACCAATTTGAGAGTTTTGTTTCAAGTTATCCAAAAAGCGAGAAAATAGAAGAAGCTTCTTATTTGGCCGCAAAAAGTTACTCGAAACTGTCGCCGGTATACAGCCTCGACCAGACCGATACCAATAAGGCGATAGGTAAATTACAGGATTTTATTGATGCCTACCCAAATTCTGAGTACCTGCCAGAAGCCAACGCAACGCTCAAGGTACTTACCGACAAACTAGAAAAAAAGGCTTTTGAAATCGCCAAGCAATACAATACGATTCAGGATTACAAATCGGCTATCGTAGCACTCGACAATTTTATCGCCGATTATCCGGGAACGATTTTCCGTGAAGACGCGCTTTTCTACAAGTTTGATTCTACCTATCAACTGGCTATCAATAGCGTACCTTCTAAAATGCAGGAGAGGCTCAACAATGCCAAAATAGCGTATGCCAATCTCATGAAAGTCAACGTGAGTGCAGCGCGCAAAGAAAAGGCCGACGCGATGTTGGCGCAGATTGACAAAAATTTACAACAATATTCTAATATAAACTAAAGTCATGGATTTAAAAAAGACGAATGCTCCGGTAAATACAATCACCTATAACAAAAGCGTTATCGAGGAACCAACCGGAAATGTGTATGAGGCAATCACCATTATGGCTAAAAGGGCAAACCAAATCAATTCTGAAATCAAAAAGGAATTGACAGAGAAACTCGAGGAGTTTGCTACCTACAACGATAGTTTGGAAGAGGTTTTTGAAAACAA
Source organism: Bacteroidota bacterium (assembly GCA_029561105.1). Taxonomy (GTDB): domain Bacteria; phylum Bacteroidota; class Bacteroidia; order Flavobacteriales; family Flavobacteriaceae; genus Flavobacterium. The sequence continues at coordinate 9,002 of JAKQJQ010000135.1, read as the reverse complement.
GGAGCAAATCGAAGTTTCAAAATTCTACGAGAAATTGCCAAAACCTCATGCGTTAGCAGTCCAGGAGTGGCTAGACGGTAAAATCTACCACAGGGATACAACAAAATAATCTGAAAGATGTCAGTCTTAAGCGGTAAGAAAATAGTACTGGGAATTTCCGGTGGCATTGCTGCTTACAAAACGGCATCGTTAGTCAGACTCTTTATCAAAGCCGGTGCCGAGGTCCAAGTGATCTTGACGCCGGCTTCTAAGGATTTTGTAACGCCGCTTACGCTGTCTACACTGTCTAAGAATCCGGTACATTCTTCGTTTTATAACGAGGAAGACGATAATGCCAAATGGAACAACCATGTCGAGTTAGGGCTTTGGGCCGATCTCATGGTTATCGCTCCGGCCACCGCAAACACGCTGTCAAAAATGGCGTCGGGCGCTTGCGACAATTTGCTGATCGCCACTTACCTTTCTGCCAAATGCCCGGTTTATTTCGCGCCTGCGATGGATCTGGATATGTACAAACATCCGTCCACCCTTGAAAGTTTCAATTGCTTGAAACAATTTGGCAATACGATTATTCCTGCCGAATCTGGCGAGCTGGCCAGTGGATTGTCTGGCGAAGGTCGTATGGCCGAACCAGAAAACATCCTCGCTTTTCTCGAAGCCGACCTTGAAAGTAAATTGCCACTCAAAGGAAAGAAATTTCTGATCACTGCCGGGCCAACTTATGAAGCCATAGACCCCGTGCGTTTTATCGGCAACCATTCTTCGGGAAAAATGGGATTTGATATCGCCGAATGCGCCGCTAAAAATGGGGCAGAAGTGGTGCTTGTTTCAGGTCCGACGCATCTCAAATCCAAAGACAAAAAAATCCATACGATTGCCGTGACTTCTGCAAAGGAGATGTACGATGCCTGTCACCAACATTTCGATTCTGTAGACGTTGCGATTGCCGCCGCCGCCGTTGCGGATTACCGCCCAAAAACTGTGGCATTGCAGAAAATTAAAAAGGCCGAATCAGAATTGACGATTGAACTTGAAAAGACCCAAGACATCCTTGCATCGCTCGGCGCAATCAAAAAAAGTCAATTTTTAGTGGGATTTGCGCTTGAAACCGAAAATGAGGTAGAAAATGCACAGCAAAAGATCCGAAAAAAAAACCTAGATTTGATCGTGCTCAATTCGCTCAATGATGAAGGTGCCGGTTTTGGAAAACCGACAAATAAAATTACCTTTATCGACTCATCGTTTTCAGTTGAGCCCATGCAATTAAAATCTAAAGAAGCCGTTGCAGAAGATATTATCCATAAAATCATCGCCCATTATGCGTAAATTATTTAGTTTATTGTTTGCTCTTTTTTTGGGTTACGCCCAGGCACAGGAATTGAACTGCACCGTAAAGGTCAACGCAGAAAAAGTAGGAGGAACCAATATGCAGGTCTATAAAACCCTTGAGAAATCACTGTCGGATTTTGTAAACAAGACCAGTTGGACTACCCAAACCTACAAGGTGAACGAGCGTATCAATTGTACGATGTTCATTACCATCCTTGAAGGCAATGCACCCCAGTTTTCGGGTACGATACAAGTTTCTTCATCGCGCCCTGGATATAATTCTACCTATTCTTCCCCGATTTTCAATTATAACGACAAGGATTTCAGCTTTGATTATACCGAGTTCCAGAATCTTACCTATAATGCAACAGCTTTCGAGTCGAACCTGGTTTCTGTCATCGCTTACTACAGCTATATGATTATTGCCATGGATGCCGATACTTTTGGGCTTAAAGCTGGCGACCCCTATTATGCTTTGGCGCAAGAAGCCGTTAATGTAGCGCAGTCGGCGGGTTATAAAGGTTGGAGCCAAAGTGATGGCACGCAAAACCGCTATTTTTTGTCGAACGATTTGTTTTCTGAGACTTATTCGGCTTTTCGGGAAGCTATGTACATTTACCACTTTCAAGGTATTGACCAAATGGCAAAGGACCAGCAATTGGCCAAGGAAAAAGTCATTGAAGCCGTGAAAAAGCTGGCCGAAATCCACAAAGTGCGCCCCAATGCCTTTTTGACCCGCGTGTTTTTTGATGCCAAGGCCGATGAAATAGTTTCAATATTCTCGGGCGGACCGCAAATCCCAATTACAGAATTGGTGGATACGCTCAATAGGATTTCTCCGCTGAACTCGGCAAAGTGGGCTCAAATTAAATTCTAATTAAACGGCCTTTTTTATATTTTTTTTACCTGATGATTACCTCGCTTTCCATCAATAATTTTGCTTTGATAGAAAAATTAGCTATTGATTTTTCTGGAGGTTTTTCAATTATTACCGGTGAAACCGGGGCAGGAAAGTCAATTCTTTTGGGCGCTTTAGGATTGGTGTTGGGGAAACGTGCCGATTTGACTTCGTTGAAAAATAAAGAAGAAAAATGCGTCGTTGAAGCGCAGTTCGACATAGCCGATTACAACCTAAGGCCTTTTTTTGAATCCAATGATTTGGATTATGAAGATCATACGATTATTCGTCGGGAGATTTTACCATCGGGAAAATCCAGGGCTTTTATCAACGATACGCCCGTCAACTTGCAAGAACTGCAGGACTTAAGTACTTTTCTGATCGATGTCCACTCGCAGCATCAAACACAAGAACTTTCAGAAATCCAATACCAGTTTCAAATTATAGATGCAATTGCCGCAAATAAGGAATTGCTTCAGGAGTATGGTGACCAACTTAGGCGTAACAAAGAAAACAAGTCGCTTTTGCAGACACTGACAGAACAACTTCACGCAAGTATCAGAGAGCAAGATTACAACAGTTTCTTGTTAGAAGAGTTGCAAACTGCCTCACTAAAAGCGGGCGAGCAACAAGAATTGGAGTCGGTTCGGGAACAATTGGCCAATGTGGAGCACATTCGTGAAAACCTGGATAAGTCGGTCGCTATTGCCAATAACGAGCAGTATGGGTTGATTCTAAATCTCAACGAGTTGAAACTTGCGCTGCAGAAAACCGCTAGTTTTTCTGAGCAATACCAATCGCTTTACGCGCGCGTGGATAGCATGGGTATAGAACTCAAGGATGTAATTGCCGAATTGGAGCGCCTTATAGAAAACCTTTTTGCCGATCCCGAGCAGCTTGAAACTGCCAACCAGAAATTGCAAACAATCTACAACTTGCAAAAAAAGCACCAGGTAACAACTGTGGAGGAACTGCTGGTGATACAATCTGATCTGGAGTTGAAAGTAACCTCGGTTGCCAGCCTCGAAAGCGAGATCGCTGCTGTTGAAAGTACTATTGCGCAAAATGAAAAAATATTAGATGCAGTTGCCGATAGTATCCGTCAAAACCGCATACAAACACTTCCGGTATTAACCCAAAAATGGTCATCGATATTAAGCGATCTTGGCATGCCCAATGTACGTTTTAAGATAGAAATTACACCAACAAAGAACTATACGCCAAACGGGAAAGACGAGTTGCAGTTTTTGTTCTCTGCCAATAAAGGATCTGATTTTGGCCTGCTGAAAAAAGTAGCTTCGGGTGGAGAAATGTCGCGAATCATGTTGGCCACAAAGGCTATCCTAGCCGAATATTCGCATTTGCCGACGATTATTTTTGATGAGATAGACACCGGTGTTTCGGGAGAAATCGCAAATAAAATGGGAGAGATTATGCGTAACATGAGCACAAATATGCAAGTTTTTGCCATCACCCATTTGCCTCAGATTGCAGCCAAAGGAGCAACGCATTTTAAGGTGTACAAATCTATCCTGGACGATGCTACGCATACCGAACTCAAGATCCTTTCAAACGACGAACGGGTGCTGGAAATAGCGCAAATGCTTTCAGGAACGACGGTTTCAGACTCGGCCTTAAATCACGCAAAAGCTTTGTTGAATTAAAAATTACAAGCTATATTTACACTTCAATTTTAAAAACCACACTATGATTATAGAACCAAGAATGCGCGGCTTCATTTGCCTCACTTCTCATCCTGAAGGATGCCGGCAAAATGTAAAAGAGCAAATTGATTACATCAAATCGAACGGACCGATAGATGGTCCGAAAAAAGTTTTGGTTATCGGCGCTTCTACAGGATTTGGATTGGCTTCGCGTATTGCAAGTGCTTTTGGTTCGGGCGCCGCAACCATTGGCGTTTTTTTTGAAAAACCACCAACAGAGGGGAAGACGGCTTCTCCTGGTTGGTACAATTCTGCTGCTTTTGAAGACCAGGCGCATGCTGCCGGACTTTACGCCAAAAGTATCAATGGCGACGCGTTCTCCAAGGAGATCAAACAACAAACGCTTGATTTGATCAAAGCAGATTTCGGAAAGGTAGATTTGGTGGTTTACAGTTTGGCTTCGCCTGTGCGTCAGCATCCTGAAACTGGAGTGTTGCACCGTTCGGTTCTCAAACCAATCGGCCAAACTTATTCTAATAAAACAGTTGACTTTCACTCTGGCATAGTTTCCGACATTAGTATCGAGCCTTGTAACGAGGAAGATATTGCAAACACTGTTGCCGTAATGGGTGGAGAAGATTGGGCCATGTGGATTGACGATCTCAAGAGTGCAGGATTATTGTCAGACGGCGCCATGACCGTAGCCTATTCTTACATAGGCCCTGAATTGACCGAGCCAGTTTACCGAAAGGGAACAATCGGTCGCGCGAAAGACGATCTCGAAGCGACCGCATTTAAAATCACCGATACTTTAAAGGACCTACAAGGGAAAGCTTATGTTTCTGTGAATAAGGCGCTGGTTACACAGGCCAGTTCGGCGATTCCTGTGATTCCGCTTTACATTTCGCTGCTGTATAAAATCATGAAAGAAGAGGGCATTCACGAGGGATGCATCGAGCAAATGGATCGTTTGTTTCGAGAAAGATTGTATACCGGAAAACCCATCCCAACCGATGAAAAGGGAAGGATTAGGATAGACGATTGGGAAATGCGCAAGGATGTCCAGGACAAAGTCGCGGGTTTATGGTCTAAAGCAGTTACCGAGAATGTAGCCGAGATTGGTGACCTTGCCGGCTATCGCAGCGATTTTTATCATTTGTTCGGCTTTGGATTTGATGCCGTGGATTACCGTGCCGAAACAGATGAAATGGTAGGTATTTCAAGTATAAAATCATAAAAATGTACAATTTACTTAAAGGCAAACGCGGAATTATCTTTGGCGCGCTCGATGAAAATTCAATAGCCTGGAAGACCGCCGAAAGGGTGCATGAGGAAGGCGGTACTTTTGTGCTTACCAACGCTCCGGTTGCCATGCGTATGGGTACGATAGATCAATTGGCAGCTAAAACAAATGCTAAAGTCATTCCGGCTGACGCTACTTTTGTTCCAGACCTTGAAAATTTGGTCGATCAAGCCACTCAAATCCTTGGTGGGAAGATTGATTTTGTACTGCATTCTATTGGGATGTCGGTCAATGTGAGAAAGGGACGCCACTACACCGACCAAGATTATGATTTCGCGCAGAAAGGTTGGGATGTATCGGCAGCTTCTTTCCATAAAGTGATGCAAGTGTTGTATAAAAAAGAAGCGATGAGCGAGTGGGGCAGTAATGTAGCCTTAACGTACATGGCAGCACAACGTGTTTTTCCCGACTATAACGATATGGCCGACAATAAAGCCTATTTGGAATCGGTAGCAAGAAGTTTTGGCTATTTTTTTGGCAAAGACAGAAAAGTCAGGGTCAACACCATTTCTCAGTCTCCTACGCCAACCACTGCAGGGCAAGGCGTAAAGGGTTTCGACGGATTTATAACCTACGCCGATAAAATGTCGCCGTTGGGAAATGCGTCAGCGCTCGATTGTGCCAATTATACCATTACTTTGTTTTCGGATCTTACCAGAATGGTAACCCTGCAAAATTTGTATCACGACGGCGGATTTTCTAACATGGGCGTAAGCCAAGAAGTGCTTGATTTGTTTGGCAAGTAAGATACAAAAATTAACAATATTAATACACTCAGGAGTTTTTTTCCTGAGTTTTTTTTTCTAATTTTATAAAATTATTAACCTAATCATATCAACATGAAAAAAATTACATTTGTAATGGCGTTTCTTTTGACAATTGTCACGCAAAGTAACGCGCAATTTTCAGAAAGTTTCGAGTCTGAGGCATTGCCCGCTACGTGGACAGTTCTGAATGGCGGAGATGCCAACACATGGATAAGTATCGACTTATCTGCATCAACAACGCTTTTTGCCCACACCGGGACCCGGGTGGCAGGTATCGTTTATACGACACCTACAGCCCACGACGATTATTTGGTTACTCCGGCTATCACAGTAACGGCGGGAGTCAATGACAGGCTTTCTTTTTGGGGAAGAAGTCGTGACCCACTTTATCCGGAAATGATTGACGTTGTTTTGTCAACAACCACACCAACGGCTGGTGCTTTTACAGTTACTCTGGAGTCTAATGTTTCTCCGGCCAGCGGAACTACTTTTTACAAGTACACTTATGATTTATCGGCCTATGTAGGGCAAACGGTTTATGTAGGTTTCCACTCTACAACTGCAGACATGTTCATTTTTGATATCGACGATGTAGTGAGTGATGCGTTGCCATTTTGTTCAGAGCCAAACCCAACAGCGTCTGCTGTTACAGAGTCGAGTGCCACTATTTCATGGCCAGCCTCTGCAGGATCTGTGAATTATGAGTATGTGTTGGATGAAAATGCAGGCGACCCAGCCGGTGCAGGAACTTCTACTACCGCATTGTCTTATAATGCCACTTCTTTGGCTGCAAATACTACTTATTATTTCCACGTTAGAAGCAACTGTGACGGAGCTGGATTCAGTTCATGGAGTACAGTTTCTTTTACGACGATGGCTATCTTTACTGGTTGTCTCGACGCTACCAGCGGCTTGTGGCCGGCAGCTACCTACACGCCTACATGTGACGGATTGGTAGACAACATTACTGCTGCAGGTTACGCAGGAGAGTATTCTAATGTTAATGTTGTTTCAGGAACACAGTATACTTTCGCCAGTTCTAACCCAGGCGACTACATCACCATTAGTGCTGATAACGGAGCTACAGCTGCCGCTTACTCAATAACACCACTTGTATGGACTGCTACTGCGACTGCGACTGGAGTTGTTAGGTTTTATACCCACTCTAGTGCTGCTTGCGGTGAAGAAGAGGTAAACAGGACCAGATCGGTTAACTGCGGAACTTTTGTCCCTTTGACAAACGACAATTTTGCAGACGCAGAAGCTGTTTCTTGCGGTGCTAACTATACGGGATCTACCGTTACCGCTACTTTAGATGAAGATAACGCTCCTGACGGATTTGGTGCTGATATGGATGCTCCAAACGTATGGTACAAATATACAGGTTCTGGTGCTTCACAAACAGTAACTTTAAACCTTTGTGGTTCTGGATATGATACTTCTGTATTGGTTTACACAGGAACTTCTGGGAACTTGACTTTGGTTGCAGGTAATGATGATGATGCAACTTGTGGGCCTGCTCCTGCAGATATCCGTTCAAGAGTGTCTTTCGTTTCTGACGGAACTACGACTTACTACATCGCTATCGAAGGATGGAATGTTGGATCAGTAGGAGCTTACACTATGGATGTGACTTGTGCTGCTGTAAATGAACCAGCTGTAGCAAACCAAACTTGTGCTTCTGCTTTAACTGTAAACGTTGACGGAGTCGATGTAGGTTCAGACAACTCTTATGGAGATGTTAGTGCAGCACAACCAACTTGTGATCCATTTGGTTCAATACAAGATGTTTGGTTCTCATTCGTTGCGCCATCTGCTACGGTAGATGTGTTGGTTACGCCAACTACAATGACTTCGGCTAACTTTACGGTATATTCTGGTGACTGTGCGGTGTTGACAGAAGTTACAGGTACTTGTAACTCAAACTTGACGGCAGCAACAACCGAGTCTTTGACTGGATTAACCGCAACCAATACTTACTACGTACAAGTATGGAGTAACGCTGCCGAGCAAGGTACTTTTAACTTGAGATTGACCGATCCAAACCTTTCAACAAAAGGTTTCGATATGACAAATTTCAAAGCATATCCTAACCCGGTTAAAAACATCTTGAACCTTTCATACGACAAAGCAATTTCAAATGTTGCAGTATACAATGTGTTGGGTCAGGAAGTAATTACTAAATCGGTGAATGCTAACCTTTCTCAAATTGATATGTCAAACTTGGCTGCTGGAACCTACATGGTAAAAGTTGCTTCTGACAATCAACAAACTACAATCAAAGTTGTAAAGGAATAACCTTTTAATGATGAAAATTAAGAGCCACCTTCGGGTGGCTTTTTTTATGGATGATTGTTTTCTTTTTTTTACTACTTTTAGAAAAAAAAATCAAACAAACCAATAATACCCATGAAAAAAATTACCTGTTTTGCTATCGTTTTTTTTCTTTTTTCTGTAGGCAATAGTTATTGCCAAAACGCTTCAGACTATCTATTTTCGCAGTCAACAGAGGTGTATTCGCCTGTTGTTGGCATTAACTCAACTGCCACCGGTGACGATGGTAGTGAGAACAATATTCCAATAGGTTTTGATTTCAGTTATTGCGGAATCACCTACAATACTTTTAGTATCAATGTCAATGGCTGGATTCGTTTGGGCGCTCCTGTGGGTGGCCAATCCTGGACAAATGCCCTGAGTAACACAAATCCACAAGCGCCTGTAATAGCCGCTTTCTGGGATGACCACAATCGTACGACAGGGAGTATTCAGTACGCAGTTTCTGGCCTGGCGCCAAACAGAACACTTGAGATAGGGTGGGACAATATCAATATCGGCAATGGCGGTAATGTTAGCGCGACCGCTTTCGGATCGTTTAAAATGCGACTGCACGAAACTACGGGAGAGGTAGTTTTTATTTATGGGCCTACGATGGATTTGGTTACACCGTCATCGGCTTCCATCGGCCTCAATGACGCAATTTCCTTTCTAAGTGTTACGCCCGAGGCCATTGCTTTCGCCTCATCGACAATTGCCAATAACGG
>JAKQJQ010000101.1 GCA_029561105.1 Bacteroidota bacterium | reverse complement strand
CTGTGTTAAAATAAAAAACCTGTTGTAGTGTCCACGTTAAGTCATTAAATTTGTTTGACCAACAAAAAATAAATGACAAGACGAAAGGACACCCAACAGGTGAAAGTAAAATACGAAACCAAAACAATGAATGCAACGCCTTTCGGCGGGCTTTACGTATTTACAGAATTTATGCATCAGATTGGTTTTCATCAACGCTTCAATGTTTGTTTTGAAAAGCTGCGTAAAGTGCGGCAATCCTCACCTTCACAGAACGTTGCTCTGCTCGCAGGCATGATCATCGCTGGCGGTGAACGCCTCTACGATATTGGTCGCTTGGCGAATGACCAGACGATTGGCGATCTTTTTGACATTCCTTCCACGCCCAAAGATACGACGCTGCGTGATGACCTGCTCTTGATTGGGCGAAAAGATTCTAGCCGTGCGGCCTTACTTCTTGACTTCAACATCCTGCTCTTTGAAAAACTTGGTCTGAAGAAAATCACCATCGATGTCGATGGAACCGCCCTGCCTGTTGATGGCCATCAAACCGGTGCTGAAAAAGGCTATTGTCCGGCTGAGCAGGGTGCCCGCTGTTTTCAATCCAGCAAAGCCATTTGTGATGAAACTGAAACGGTACTGGCTGAGTGGACTTTCCCCGGCAATACGCATTGCGCCAAAGATATCATTGTCATGTTGAAACCGTTATTGGACCGCTTGCAACAAGCCAAAATCAAGATCAAATTACGCATGGATGCCGGGTATCATAGCGATGCACTACTGCTAGAGCTTGAAAGCTATCCTGATATTTCTTATGAAATAGCAGTCCCTCAACACGAATGGCTGAAAGACAAAATTCGTACATTGCCGTACAAATCCTATTACTCAAGTAAGCGGCAATATTGCTCTTTTGCCTATGGCTCAGGCCTGAATGGCGCCTTTCGCTATTACTATGTTGAACGCTCAAAAAAACCGGCCGGCTCTCAGACCGATCTATTTGATCAAGACGACTATAACTATCGTGTTGTGGTGAGCAACCAAACTCACCAGCCTCAAGTCATTTTCCAGAGCTATAACAAACGCGGCCATGTTGAGAAGCACATTGAAGAACTAAAGAATCAATATGCCCTTGGTAAAATGATCAGTGGCAATTTTGAGGTGACCAAAGCTCTTTGCTGGCTTAGCCATCTGACTTTTACCCTGATCGGTATGCTTCGCCAGATCGCGCTCCGGAAAAAGATGAAGAAGTATCGGTTGCGCCGCTTGCGTTTTCTGCTCTTCTCATCGATTGGCTGGTTTGTCAGCCATGCCAAAAAGAAGACGTTTTATTTGGCGCTGCCTCGTAGCGGACCCATGCCATTTGATGCCATGATGCAACGCATCTGGGCCTTTTAAGAACCAGGCTCTTTGACAATTTCAAAAGTGGCATCCTAACCCTGGGGAACGTATACCCAGTCACAAATGAAATTGTTTTGGCCAAAACAGCACGGCCAAAAAATCAAGTGAAAGTCCGGCTAAATGCCGGCAATTTTTTCACTCAAGCCGTTAACACAGAATCCGGG
>JAKQJQ010000068.1 GCA_029561105.1 Bacteroidota bacterium | reverse complement strand
TTCCTTCGCTTTGAAAATGCACGATTGCTGACAATCAAGCCCCATGCGCGTCAACTCCAGGTAAACATCTTTCAAGCAGATTCGAGTGCCGAACGGACGGCGGTCTTTGGCAACCTGCTTGGCTGCGAACGCGCGCACGGAATTTGGAACCCGGATCACGCGCTTTACTGTTTCTCCATCGATTTTGATTCTTTCAAACATTGTTAGGTTTTACTAGCCTGTGTGGTTCAAGTCCGGTGACATCCAGCGGGGCACAAACCTCGTCTGGCAGACCTATTTGTTCTGGATTGTATAAACAATCGATTGCCGCAACCTCCAACTTTCCGCGAAGGGAAAGCGAATGCGGGGCAACCGAATTTGGTACGTTTACTTTTCTGAAACTGGTGTGGCTTTCGCCGGAAATATCAATCACATCAAGGGCAAGCCATAGGTATGTGATTTCAACGTGGTGTTCAATCGGGTTTGAACGAAACTCGTTTTCGTCTTCCCGGTCAACCGTAACGTTTGCGCGGCCAACGTAGGTTTCAATCACGCTTTCTTCGGGATGTGAAAGCGGGGTTTCGATACTCAGCGAGAATTGTACTTCGTGTGGGAATTTCATTTTTGCCAGTCGTTTAATTAGTTACAAAGGTAACTAATTAAATTTACAAACAAAGGCTTTTTGAAAATAAATTTCAATCCAGGTTTTTGGGCAAAAATGAAAATATGTGGCTTACCACTTTCATCACCCAACCGTTTCCAAGGGCTTTGTATTGGTTAGTTTCGGCAATGATTGGGCCGGATGGTGTTTGAAAGAAATCGTCTGGAAGCGTGAACAGTCGGCATACTTCGACGGGGGTTAGGCGTCGAAGCCTTGTGCCTTGCCCATTGACAACCACGGCCAAAGTCCTTTGGCCGTGGTTGTCAATGCCCTTTTGGAAATTCGCATCGATGCAGTTGGATTTTTCTACGTGTTGAAGTTCGCCGTTATTGTTTACAACGCCAATAAGAGTGTATTGCCGTGATCGCCCACCGCTGGCAGTGGCACTATTTGGGGTTATTGAATAAGACTTTTCAGGGTTCGTTTTTGGCTTTTCCTTAAAAATCCGCTCAAAGGCCCTATCGCTCAGGTAATACCGCTGATCAACATCGCTTTCCAAAATATCGGCAAGCATGATACCGCAGTCTTTTGGTTGTGGAAAGTCGGTTACAACATCACCAAATAAACCCACCCGCTTGGTTCGGATGTTTGACCACCACAGTCGTTTGCGGGTTTGTGCGCTTACCAAGGATGCGCAGCTTTTCCAAGGTGCAATACCAAGCGTTTCGTTTATCACCGCTTCGTGGCGTTTGGCCATCGGTACATTTTCAAATAGGAAAAACACGTTTGGGTTTATGGCCTGGCATTCACGCAGGATACGAACAGCCTCGAAAAATAGGCCACTTCTTTCACCCTGAAGTCCGGCACCCTTTCCCGCAAAACTGAGATCTTGGCACGGAAACCCGCCAATCAACAAATCCGGCACAAATGGCAGTTCTGAAACTCGCACCTGTTTAACGTCCCCAATATGTACGATTTCAGGGTAGTTGTGTTTTACCACCTTTATTGCATTTTTATCAATCTCGCTCGAATAATAGCACTCGATTGGAATGCCAGCATCTTTCAGCGCAAAATACCCCGTTTCAATGCCGCCAAAAAGCGATAAAACCCTGTATCCCCTCATTGGATTGGAAGTTTTAGAACGTTCAAGATTACAAATGCGGAGGTGTCCGGGTTCTTCGACCTTCGCTGTAACTCTGCCTTTATGGTGTTTAGTCCAGCTTGATCGATCACTATGTTTGTGGTCACAGATGCGCTTGCAAATCCCTTGCTGTCAACGTAGACAACATGGTAGGTTACCTGTTCTTTCGGCTTTGAATTGGCCGAAAATGATAGGATTGCAGAGATTATGATTTGGAAAATTATGCTCATTGTAATGCTATTGATTGATTTTTACCAATCCACATCAATCGATGTGGATTGGTGTTTTTTACGCCTCGGTATCGTTTACGGCCTCAAATTCATGCAAAGCATTTAGACGGTATTTCATACCGGGCAGAATTGTAACATTGTCAACAAAGGCACAACGCCGCTCGGTTTGCGATGATTTTTCATTCCAGAATTTTAATATAAGTACCGACCACAATCCACCCGTCACCGTTGCGCGATAGCCACCCGTCACCGTTGCGCGATAGCCACCCGTCACCGTTGCGGCATCGCCACCCGTCACCGTTGCGGCATAGCCACCCGTCACCGTTGCGGCATCGCCACCCGTCACCGTTGCGCGATAGCCACCCGTCACCGTTGATTCATCGCCACCCGTCACCGTTGATTCATCGCCACCCGTCACCGTTGCGGCATCGCCACCCGTCAC
>JAKQJQ010000066.1 GCA_029561105.1 Bacteroidota bacterium | reverse complement strand
GAACGCAAAGCGGTCTTTTGGCGTGATGATGTTTTTGAAAATGAAACGCGGTTCAACCTGCAATTGCAAGCTTACCGATTCCATGAGTTTGCCATTTGCCGCAATGATCTTTTTACAATTCTGTAAAGCGTTCTCATCGATGTCGGTGCCTACGAAAGACCAGCCGTAAACTGAGTTACCGATAATCGGGTAGATGCAATTCGCGCCGATGCCCACGTCAAGACCTTGTACGGTTTCCCCTTGCGGAATGTTGCCATCGTTGGTACTGGCGAGTAAATCGGCGAGGTAATGGATATAATCGGAACGACCGGGAATAGGAGGACACAAATAACTCGCAGGAATGTCCCAATTTTCGATACCATAAAAGGCCACGAGCAATGCTTTGTTCAATGCCTTGACCGCTTCGGGATTGCTAAAATCAATCGTATCTGTCTGATACTTATTCGTGAACACGAACGCTTTAAGTTCGGGCAAAGTGTCGATCAGTTGCGCAAAATCGTAACCCGATTGGTGTGCGTTGCGCGGATGCAGATTGGCTTTTATAGGTTTAGGTTCCATCGGCGCAAAGATACACACATTTACCCGAGGATGTTGTTGATTTTGGCATGTTGCAGCAACATAATCGTCTTGGCATCCTTGATTTCGTTGCCGATCATTTGCATCGCTTTATCAAAGTCGAATTCAAGCACTTCGATATTTTCCTGTTCTTCCGACAGCCCTCCGCCGTCATTGACTTTCATGTCTTTGGTGTATTCTCCCGTAAAAAAGCAGATCGTTTCGGTAACCGAACCCGGCGACATGTAAACTTCGAATACTTTTTTGACTTCGCGGATGCTGTAACCGGTTTCTTCTTCGGTTTCCCGACGGATGCAGTCTTCGGCATTTTCGGTATCCAAAAGTCCCGCGCAGGCTTCGATCATCATGCCTGTTGCATTGCCGTTGAGGTAAGTGGGCATCCTAAACTGGCGCGTCAGGATGACGGTTTGATTGGTTTTGTTGTAGAGCAGGATGGTGGCGCCGTTGCCGCGGTCGTAAGCTTCGCGCGATTGGGTTTCCCAACTGCCGTCTTTTTTCTGGTACTCGTAGGTGATTTTGCGCAGCGTGTACCAATTGTCCGACAGGATTTTATTTTCGAGGATCTTGATTTTCGGGTTGTCCATAGATTGGGTTTAGCGGATAACGCCAGCTTTAGTTTTAAATTATCGGTAAATCACCGAAAAATAGTGATAAAAAAAAGATAAATCCCTTTGGACTGTAGATTTATGCCTTAATTTTATC
>JAKQJQ010000063.1 GCA_029561105.1 Bacteroidota bacterium | reverse complement strand
GTCGGAAGTTAAACGGTCAGCACATCGTCAATCCTGGCCTTTTCTCTTTCGACTTTTCTCTTTCGACATATTGACTTTTCTCTTTCGACTTTTCTCTTTCGACATATTGACTTTTCTCTCCCGACTAAGTTCCCTATTTTTTGACAATGAGCCTTTTTAAACAGGAACCGATAATTTTTGACGTACCGGATGCCGATATTCGGTATTTCCCGGGATTTTTCGACGCCGAATCGGCAACGGCGATGTTTGATGAATTGATGCGGACGATCCCGTGGCAGCAAGACGACATTACCGTTTTTGGAAAAACGCATCCGCAACCGCGTCTCACCGCTTTGTTTGGAAACGATGGCAAACCTTACTCCTACTCGAATCTGACCATGCAGCCGCATCCGTGGATTTTGCTTCTGCAAAAAATCAGGTACAAGATTGCCGAAGTTTGTGATACGGATTTTACCTCAGTGTTGCTCAATTTGTACCGCGACGGTAAAGACAGCAACGGTTGGCATGCCGACAATGAAAAGGAGCTCGGACAAAATCCGGTGATTGCCTCGCTGAGTTTTGGCGCCGCACGTTCGTTTCAGCTCAAACACAACACCAACAATTCCCAACGATTGAACCTTACGCTCGAACACGGCAGTCTGCTCTTGATGCAAGGCACCACGCAACATTGCTGGAAACACCAAATCCCAAAAACCGCCAAACCGGTCGGGCCGCGCATTAATTTAACATTCAGGGTAATCGTATAATTGTTATTTTTAGCGGAACGTAGGATATTGAACAGGGCTGACAATAGCCCGACCCGAGGCTTTAGCCGAACTGGCGAAGCAATGGAAGCGGTATCCTTTTTCCTGCTTCTTTAGCAGGGAAAAGATTTAGCGGACAGCCGGATTGGCTCCTAATAAAAAACAATAACATGGACGACATCATCAGTTATTTTGCAACAATTCCGTCTGCGCACCGCAGCCTGATTCTCGTGGGTGGCATTGCGTTGTTCTGGCTATTGGAGAGCGCTTTCCCGTTGTTCGGGTTCGAGTATAAGAAATGGCGACACGCGGGTCTGAATATTTTCTTTACCCTCACGACGATCGCCGTCAATTTCGTGCTCGCCTTTATTTTGCTCCTCGCAGCAGACTGGACGGTGCAACACCAATTTGGAATCCTGAACTGGCTGCCTGAAATGAACATTTGGCTGTATACGATTGTCGGGCTGTTGCTGCTGGATTTCATCGGGGCTTACCTCGCGCACCTTGCCGAGCACAAAACCAAATTGCTGTGGCGTTTTCATTTGATCCACCATACCGACACCTGGATTGATACGACATCGGCCAACCGACACCATCCCGGCGAAAGCGTCATCCGTTTTGCGTTCACTACTTTGGGCGCGTTGATTGTGGGCAGCCCGATGTGGTTGATTTTCCTTTATCAGAGCTTGTCGGTGGTTTTTGCGCAGTTTACGCATGCCAACATTTCGTTGCCGCCTAACATAGACCGGATGTTGCGTTGGGTAATCGTATCGCCCGATATGCACAAAGTGCACCATCACTACCTATTGCCTTATACCGATAGCAATTACGGGAACATTTTTTCTATTTGGGACCGGATTTTCGGTACTTATATGGAATTGCCCAACGCCGATATCGTTTATGGTGTGGACACGCATATGGACCCGAAAGAGCACAATAGCATTAAAAACCTACTCTACATTCCTTTTCAAAAGAAGCGAAATCCCACGCCTTAAAGGAGATTAAAAAAAAATTGCCGCGGTGGTAAACCAATTGGAATTTTTATTAATATTGGATTAGAAAACCAACCATTTAAAGAAATACCTGTCTGAATTAATTTTCAACAAATGAAAAAGAGTAAACGCATTGAATTGACCTGGGAACAAAACGAAAGGCTCATCACATTGGCTTTAGAAGAAAGAAACCCCTACGAGATCATCAAAAAAGAACTGGGCATTGAAGAAAAAGATGTGATTGAAATCATGAAAAAGAAACTGACCGCCGATAAGTTCGAAGTCTGGAAAAAGAAAGCCAATGCAGCCAAACCCAAACCAAAACCCATCAAGATTGATGATTTTGACGAAGAATTAGACGGCAAATATTACATCAAGAATAAATTCGATTGATTACAAACTCCCGAACTGCGGGAGTTTTTTTTGCACCACCAGCAAAAGAACTGAAACATTATTTATTTTTAATTAAATATTATTGATTTCAAAATAAATAATATTTAATTTTGTATGACTAATCTAAAAGTCATGCAACCTAAACTTCCCATTCAATGTCCCAGCTGCGAGCAATCGCTTTCTGTCTCGCAATTGAGCTGTGCCCATTGCAGCACCGTGGTTTCGGGTAACTACGCACTGCCATTGTTACTGCAGATCAATGAAGAGGAGCAAAACTTCATCCTGCAATTCTTGTTGTCGAGCGGCAGCCTTAAGGAAATGGCTTCGCAAATGGGTAACAGCTACCCAACGGTACGCAACAAACTCGATGACCTCATACACAAAGTCACCCAACTCAAAAACCAGCCAAAGCCATGAAAAAGATTTTAATCAGTCCGTTCGAGAAATACGCCGAAAGCACTTTATTGCTGGTTGGAATGCTCGCGCTGGCGTTGGGTGCTGTAATGGGCTGCTATTGCAATGCGCGTTTTGACGGCGTTATCGACCTGCATTTTGTAAAGGCGGTGGGTACCTATGAACCCTTGCTCGATTTGTTGGTTACCGTACTCATCACGGCAGTCGTATTGTTTGCACTCGGGAAATACCGCAACCCTAAAACCCGATTGATCGATTTGGTGAACACCGTATTGATTGCGAAGATTCCGTTTTACCTGCTGGCCATTTTCAATTGCACCGGGATGATTTTCGATGCATCCGAAAAAGTAATGAAGTCTGTGCAAGAGAACGTACTCAACCTCCCCGATTTTTCGGTGCTGCTCCCGATTTTGATTTTCAGTCTTATTACACTAGTAGCTTTGGTGCTCTCTGTTGTACTACTGTTTCAGGGCTTTAAAGTGGCGACGAATGCCAAGGGCAACAAAAGTGTGTTTGGCTTTGTACTGGCACTTTTACTAGCCGAAATACTCTCTAAAATAGCCATTTCGTATCTTCCTTAAATCATAGAAATCATGGTCAATGTTATTCTAAAAGACGATAAATTCATATTCAAAATTATGGGCTGGCACCAAATCTGGGCGCTGCACAGCGGATTTACATTTCCCAAATCGGCGGTAATCGCCGCTTATCAGGACCCTGAAGAACTTAAAAAATGGCCCGGTTGGCGCTTAGGGACGCACTTTCCGTTTCTGATCACCGCCGGTATTTTCACCAAAAAAGGCGAAAGGAATTTTTGGGACGTAACGCGCGGCAAAAATACCATCATCGTCACCCTTTACAATCAGGTATTCGACAAATTGTACATCGAGGTCAAAAATCCGCAAGAAACACTAACCCTTTTAAATTCGAACAAATGAAAAAGTTACTATTTATTTTGCTGTTGCCTTTTATGGGTTTCTCGCAGGAATATCCGTTTAAAAAAGACGACGTTACGGTCAATGAGCTGTTGAAAGGCTCGCTGTATACGCCGTCGAGGGCAAATACAAAAACAGACCTGGTCATCATCATTGCAGGTTCGGGCATGCCCGATCGCGATGGCAACCAACAAGGCATGGAGAACAATTCGCTGCGGCTGTTTGCCGAAGGACTCGCCAAAAATGACATCGCAGCCTTCTCATTCGACAAACGCAGTATTGCGCTCAAGGCATCGGGCAAACTCCTAGAAAATGACATGCGTTTTGACGATTTCATCGGCGATGTAAAAACCATCATCGCTTATTTTCGCGACAAAAAACAATTTGGTCGCATCATCATCGCGGGTCATAGTGAAGGCTCATTAATAGGCATGGTAGCCGCAAACGGGAATGCCGACGCTTTCATCTCTCTGGCAGGTGCCGGACGGTCTATCGATCAGATTCTAGAAGACCAACTCGCCGTTCCTTTCGCCGATTTAAAAACAGAAGTACACGAAGATCTGCAATCGCTCAAAAACGGAAAGACATTTGCGCTCAAAAGCCCCGCACTGGGTGTCATTTTCAGGGAAAGCGTGCAGCCTTACCTGATTTCATGGATCAAGTACGACCCGCAGGCCGAAATCGCAAAATTGAACATTCCGGTCTTACTGGTCAACGGCACACGCGACATGCAAGTACCCGTTTCGGATGCCGAATTGCTGAAAAAAGCAAAACCCAGTGCAAAACTTGCCATCATCAATGACATGAACCATGTTTTTAAGGCTGTCAACAGCGACGATCGCGCGCAAAATATCGCTACATACAGCAATCCCAGCCTGCCTTTGGCCCCCGAATTGTTGTTGCGTGTTAATCAATTTATAAAATCATTGTAGGGTGAAACATTTTCATACTTTTGCGCACTTACAATAAAGAACACAAAACGCAAATATGAAAAAACTAATTTTGGCACTGGCTTTTGTTGCAACGGCAGCAAATTCTGGTGCTTTCGCCCAATCTAAATCGGCAACCGAAATACAGGTTGGCATTGACCTGGTGGCCATTAAGGACGATAAAGTGACCGTTACGGTGACGCCGCCTAAATTCACGTCGGACGAAATCACCTACCATATCCCCAAAACCGTCCCCGGAACATACTCTGCAGACGACTACGGAAAATTCATCGATAACTTCAAAGCGCTTGACAAAAACGGCGTGGCACTTGCCGTAGCCAAGACCGATGACAATTCCTGGAAAATCAGCGGTGCCAAAAAAGCAGTAAAGATCACCTACGAGGTCAACGACACCTATGATACAGAAAACACGCACGATATCTTCTCGCCTGCCGGAAGCAACATTGAAGCCGATAAGAACATCATGCTCAACACCCATGCATTTGTGGGCTATTTTTCTGGCATCAAGGATTTGCCGTATCGGGTAACCGTGTCGCATCCGGCGGTACTTTGGGGCGCTACCTCGATGACCGACCTTGACCCGGCCGATACCAAAGACGTTTTCGTGGTGCCGCGTTATGCCGAGCTTGTAGAAAATCCCATCATGTACGCCAAGCCCGACTACACGACTTTTAATGTGAGCGGCATGGAAATCCTGATTGCGGTATACTCGCCAAGCGGGGCGCACAGCGCGCAAAGTGTCACGCCTGGCATGAAAACCATGATGACGGCGCAGAAGAATTTTCTGGGCAAGTTCAATTCGACCAAAAAATACAGTGTCTTGATTTACCTTTCGGACGTAAAGCGCGAGGATGATGCGCACGGCTTTGGAGCACTCGAGCACCCAACGGCCACCACGGTTGTTATGCCTGATGCCATGTCGGGCGAGGAATTGGCCGAACAGTTAAAAGACGTCGTCTCGCATGAGTTCTTTCACATCGTCACGCCATTGACCATCCACTCAAAAGAAATCCAATATTTCGATTACAACGATCCCAAGATGTCGCAGCATTTGTGGATGTATGAAGGCGTTACCGAGTATTTCGCCAACCTGTTCCAGATCAACCAGGGTTTGATTTCGGAAGCCGATTTCTACAAGCGCATGGCCGGGAAAATCGCCAATGCCGCACAGATGGACGACACCATGACGTTCACTAAAATGAGCGCCAATGTGCTCAAAAAACCCTACAAGGATCAGTACCTCAACGTGTACGAAAAAGGCGCGTTGATTGGGATGTGCATCGATATTATTATCCGGGAAAAATCGGATGGCGCGCGTGGTATCCTTGATTTGATGCAAAAACTGTCGGCAGAATATGGTGTAAGCAAACCATTCGACGACAGCGAACTCTTTGGCAAAATCACCCAAATGACTTATCCCGAAGTAGGCGATTTTCTCAACACCCACGTGGCCGGACCATTGCCGATTCCTTACGAAACTTATTTTGCCAAAGTGGGCGTGACCAAAACCCAAATCCAGGTTCCGGGAAATGTGTTTTTAAAAGACATGCGTACGCCTTACATTTCGGTAAACCAAGCCACGAAGGAAATTTTCCTGCTTCCGGGCGAAACCAATGAATTCTTCACAACGCTGGGTATACAAGGCGACGATGTGATTGTGGCTATAGACGATACAGCCTACAACCTCGACAACATCTACGACATGATTATGGCGAGCCAGGGTTGGAAGGAAGGCCACGAGATCTCGGTCAAAATCAAACGCGCCGGGAAAGAACAACTCATGACCGGAAAAATCAAGCTCCCGATGCAAAGCACCGACGGATACGAGTTTACCGACACCACAAAAACAAAGCTCAAGTACGCCTGGCTCAAGGGTTAAAAAAATACTCATCAATCCCCTTTTCAAACCAGAATTGGGGATTTTTTCATTTATTTGCGCAACAAAAAAAATTGACATGAGATATCTTATAATCGCGCTGCTTTCTGTAGTGTTTGTTTCTTGCAACCAGCGCGAGAACGCCAATGAACTGCAACTCACAGCCAACATCAAAGGCCTCAAAAAAGGAAAGCTATACATTCAAAAAATCATCGACACGTCGCTTGTGGCTATTGACAGTGTTGTCATCGACGGCAACTCGCAATTCTCGACCACGATCGCGCTCGATTCACCTCAAATGTTTTACCTGTTCCTAGACCGAGGCGTCACCAATTCTATAGACAACAATTTGCCGTTTTTTGCCGAACCCGGAAAAATGACCATAGAAACCACACTCGACCATTTCCTGTCTGATGCCAAAATTACCGGCTCCAAAAACCAACAGCAATACGAGGACTTTAAAAAGGGTTTGTCGCGCTACAACGATCGCAATCTCGAACTCGTGGAAGCCAAGTTCAACGCGCTCAAAACCGGCAACCCGAAATTAATCGATAGCATAGAAGTCTTGCAAGACGCCACCATCAAACGCCGTTACCTGTACGCGGCCAATTTTGCCCTCAACCACAAGGATGCCGAAATTGCGCCGTTTGTGACGCTGTCTGAAATCCCTGATATCAATTTAAGATTACTCGACACGATCCAGAAATCAATGACGCCGAAAGTGGCGCAGTCGTATTACGGGAAACGTTTGGTAGCATTTTATAAGCAGCGGGAGAAAGCGGGAGAATAACGGTGTTGAAGAGAAACACTTCGAGATTCGTTCTTCGATTTTAAATTTTGAATGTCGAACAGCGAACTTTGAATTTTGAACCAAAAAAAAAGCATCCTAAAAAGGATGCTTTTTTTTTGGAGCCGATAGAGGGACTCGAACCCACGACCTGCTGATTACAAATCAGCTGCTCTAGCCAACTGAGCTACACCGGCGTTGTATTTCGGTTGCAAATATAGAAGCGAATTTTAAATATGCAAAATAAAACGCGCTTTTTTTGGACCCAAAATGCTATTGCAAATCGTTGATCTTAGAAACCAACTGATTAGCAGCTTGTTCTAATTCTGCGTGGATTTGTTTGAAGTGTGCTTTTTTATTTTCTACCTTTTTAGCGTTCACTTTTGCAATCAAAGTATCAAAAGTACTGATTGCCTCATCGATTACTGCATTAGACGCTTCGGTTGGTTTTCCCGTCGTTGACATTTCGTAGAGGTAAACCGCTTCAATGATATCGCCCAAAACGTAATTGATGTCCTTCTTTAAATTCTTAACATTTGCCATGGTAATGGTTTTTAAATTTTATTGGGTGCAAAACTACACATAATCCGCTGCGATAAAAAACTATTTGATATAAATTTCCAGTACCGACGCGTTCCCCACAAGCGCCATCTCCTTAATTTCGGCCGGGACCAAAATCGTGTCGCCTTTTCGGTACGAGTAACTTTCGCCAGCAATGACAAGATCGAACGCGCCCTCGGTACACATGAAGACGGTAAACGAGCTGCCGTCTTTTTGTTGCTCCATCTTGCCGTTGAGCGCAATATAGTTGGTGGTGAAATATTGGCAGTCCACCATAACATTCGATTGGTTTTCTGATTTTTTGTAGGTCTTCTTGGCTTCGACCCTTTCGTAATTGATTGCGTCTAAAGCCAAATCGATGTGCAACTCGCGCGTGTTTCCGTCGGCATCCACGCGGTCAAAATCGTAAATCCGGTAAGTAATGTCTGAAGTCTGCTGGATTTCGGCTATCACCAATCCGGCGCCAATGGCATGCACCGTTCCCGTTTCCAGGAAGAATACATCGCCCACTTTCACAGGAACCGAATCCAAAATAGACAGCAATGTCTTGTCTTCTAGATGTTTCAGATACTCCTGCGCGTTAGACGATTCCTTAAAGCCAACAATCAGCCGTGAATTGGGATCGGCCTGCATCACATACCACATTTCGGTCTTGCCAAAAGAATCGTGGCGCTTTTTGGCGAGTTCATCGTTGGGATGCACCTGGATCGACAAATCTTCGCGCGCGTCGAGGTACTTGAACAACAACGGAAATTCTTTCCCAAAACGCTTGTACACTTTTGTACCCAGTAATTCCTCGGGATATTTCTCGATGAGCTGGCTGAGATTCTTGCCTGCAAAGTCGCCATTGGCTACCACGCTCACGTCGCCTTTAACGGTAGAGAGTTCCCAGCTTTCGCCAGTAATTTTGGTCGCAATCGGTTTGTGCAAAACGCTCTTGAGCTTGGTTCCGCCCCAAATGCGGTCTTTTAAAATCGGCTCGAATTGTAATGGATATAATTTCATTTTTTAATTTTTGTAGCATTTTCCTGCTTTCCGCTGTATTTTTTGCTTTTTAAAGAAAAAAGCAAAAAGATGCCGCTGCAATCAGGGCTAGGCATTCGTATTGATTCAAACTATCCGCCGCTGTAGGTAACGAAATTCCTTGGCGTTTCGTACAACACCACTTCAAGCTGCTGGTTGTCCTTGATGCGTTTTTTTATTTTGTTCCAGATGACCACAGCGATGTTTTCGGCGGTCGGGTTCAATTCGGCAAAATCGGTCACATCAACATTTAAATTCTTGTGGTCAAACGGGTCTTCTACTTCTTCTTTGATGATGTCCGAAAGCAATTTGATGTCCATCACATAACCGGTCTCGGAATCAATTTCTCCGGTCACGCTCACAATCAATTCGTAGTTGTGCCCGTGGAAATTCACGTTGTTGCACTTGCCAAAAACCGAGTCGTTCTTTTCAAAAGACCAGTCCTTGCGGTACAATCGGTGGGCGGCGTTGAAATGTGCCTTGCGGCTGATGGTGGCTTTACTCACAATTTTATATTGTTTTTTTGGTGTTCGTGAACCTTCGGTTTCATAGGGTGCAGGGTGCAGGGTGAAGGGTGAAGGGTTTTGGAAACGTTTTCCCTTTACCCTGTACCCTACCGCCTCTACCTCTATATCGTGTGTTCTTCCAGATAATGATAAAATTCGTCAAAAATAATCCTAAACCAAACCGTGTAAATTTCGGGACGTTTGGCCATGTCCTGCTTTACGTCGTCAATCTTCATCCATTTCCAGTCCTCGACTTCCTCGGGATTGATTTGCGGATTCCCATTGAAATAGCCAATCATCACATGGTCCAGTTCATGCTCGGTAAGGCCATTGTCAAACGGCGCCTTATAGATAAAATGAAACAGCTCCTTAAGTTGGGTCTTGATGCCCATTTCCTCAAACAAGCGTCGGCTGCCTGCCTCAATATTGCTTTCGCCCTCGCGTTGGTGGCTGCAACAGGTATTGGTCCACAATAGCGGAGAATGGTATTTCTGGTGCGCGCGCTGCTGCAGCATGATTTCATTTTTATCGTTGAGGACAAACACAGAAAACGCACGGTGCAATACCGCTTTTTGGTGTGCCTCCAACTTGGGCATCAGCCCGATGGCTTCGTCACGTTCATTGACAAGTATGACCTGCTCTTCTTTCATAATGGGTTTTCGCTGCCCAAAAGTACAAAATTTTGGAGTCAAAAATATACGGCAGATGTAGTATGGCATTTACCTCGAAAAAAATTACTTTTACCGCAGGAAATTTTAACCGTCTCTTTTATTTATAACATTATTCTTTTAGATGCTTTTCAATTCGCTTTCCTTCGCGGTATTCCTGCCGGTCGTTTTTGGGCTGTATTGGTTTTTGGCCAATAAGAATTTCAAGCTACAGAACTTGCTGTTGCTCGCATCGAGTTTTTTCTTTTACGCCTGTTGGGATTTCAGGTTTTTGTTTCTACTCATGTTCTCTATCCTGCTCGACTATTTCACGGGCATCAAAATGCACGAGGCTACGAAGCCTTCAGCTAAAAGGTTTTGGTTTTGGTTGAGTATTTCTGTAAATCTTGGTTTTTTATCGGTTTTTAAATACTATAATTTTTTTGTGGAGTCTATGGCCCAAGGACTCTTACAGTTTGGTATTTCGGCACATTTTTCAACGCTGCAGGTAATCTTGCCGGTGGGGATTTCGTTTTACACCTTTCACGGTTTGTCTTATGTGATTGACATATACAAGGACAAGATCAAGCCCGAGAAAAACTTCGTAGACTATGCGGTTTTTGTAAGCTTCTTCCCGTTGCTCGTTGCCGGCCCCATTGAACGTGCCACACACCTGTTACCGCAAATCCAGCGCAAACGCGAGTTCGATTACCACCAGGCCGTAGACGGACTTCGGCAGATTTTATGGGGACTTTTCAAAAAACTCGTAATTGCAGACAATTGCGCTGCTTATGCTAACGAAGTTTTTAATAATTCCCCCATGCATTCGGGTAGTACCCACCTATTGGGCGTAATCTTTTTTACGTTGCAGATTTACGGCGATTTCTCTGGCTACTCTGATATTGCGCTGGGAACCGCCCGCCTTTTTGGTATCGAATTGCTCCGAAACTTCTCATTCCCTTTTTTCTCGCGTGACGTTTCAGAGTTCTGGCGCCGCTGGCATATCTCGCTTTCCTCATGGTTCAAGGATTACCTTTATATCCCTCTTGGAGGTAGCAAAGGCGGTTTGTGGCTTAAAATCCGAAATACTTTTATTATCTTCCTGGTGAGCGGATTATGGCATGGTGCAAACTGGACATTCCTAATTTGGGGATTGCTCAACGCAATTTACGTACTGCCATCAATCATTTGGCAAAACAAGAACAAAACCGAGATTGTGGCCCAAGGTAAAATATTCCCTAGCGCAAAAGAAGCCATCCAGATCATACATACTTTTGGGCTTACCGTTTTTGCATTTATTTTTTTCAGGTCCAATTCAGTAACAGCTGCCTTTGATTATGTTGGGCGACTGTTTTCGGCCTCGCTTTTCACCAAGCCTTATGGCATTCGCAACGAACTAATTTGGCTCACCCTGGTTTTCATCGCCATCGAATGGTTGGGCCGTGAAAACAAATATGCCATAGAAAAATTAGGATTCAATTGGCCCAATCCGATGCGGATTGCCTTTTATTACGTTATCCTTTTGGCAACTTTTATGTTTGCAGGTTCGGCGCAAAATTTTATTTACTTTCAATTTTAAGCCATGAAAAAGTTCGTCCTCAGATTTTGCCTTTTCCTTTTGCCAGTCTTCGTTCTGGTTGGGTTTGCCGATTCGTTTCTTTCTGAAAACCTTAAAAAGTCCAACAATTTCGTCAAAGGCGAATATACCACCTGGAACGCACTCTACGATAAGAAACTCGACTCCAAAATTATCGTGCTGGGTTCTTCTCGCGCCTGGCTGCATTTCAATGCCCAGATGATGACCGATAGTCTGCAAACTCCGGTGTACAACATTGGCATGGACGGCTACAATTTTTGGTTTCAGGATTACCGACTTAAACTCGCTATGCAATCCCGGGTAAAACCAAGGTTAATTATACATTCGGTTGATGTCTTTACGCTCGCCAAAAGACCCGATCTGTTTTATCCAGAGCAATTCCTGCCTTATATGCTGGGAAATGAAGAACTGCAAAAGGTATCTGACGGTTTCTTGGGTTATTCGGCAATCGACTATAAACTGCCGATGCTGCGGTATTTTGGCAAGGGCAAGGCAATCATCGAATCCTTGAAAATGGCTGCCCACGCCAAAAATGACGCGTTCAGAAACAGGGGATTCCACGGCAATAATGAATCCTGGAACAACGACCTAGAAAAGGCCGAAAAGACCTTGGGTTCGATGGAGGTAAAAATCGACGCGCCAACAGTGAAGTTGTTCGAGGCGTACCTCGAGCGCTGCCGAAAGGAGAACATCCAGGTGGTTTTTGTCAATACACCCGAATATATAGAAGGACAGGATTTCATCAGCAACCGCGAAGCCATCTTTGCGCGTTATCGCCAATACAGCAAGCGTTACAATATTGCCTTTCTCGATTATTCTAAAGACCCGCTTTCCTACAACCAAAAATTATTCTACAACGCATTGCACCTCAATAAGGTGGGTGCCGAGATTTTTACGGGCAAATTCATCGGCGATTTCAGAAAACTCGACTTAAAGTATTAGCCTTCACAAACATTTGTTAATTCAATCCCAAATGTAAACTAACCGACATTTGGCTTCGTAACTGTGGTTGTAACTTTGTCATTCAAAACCAAAAACCATGAAACAGCCATTTAAAATTGTCGCTTTTTTTTGCTGCTTGATGCTCTCGATGGGTGTTGGCGCTCAAAACAACAAGGCCAAAAGCGCCGCGACCCAGAAAACCAAAAAGATTTACAATCCTTTCTATTCGAGAACCAGCAAGGAAAAACTCATCCTGCCCGATGCCGAATGGAAAAAAGTACTGTCGCCTGAACTCTACGAAGTCTCACGCCACGCCGAAACCGAACGCCCGTTTACCGGAAAATACTGGGATTCAGACGCCAAAGGCACCTATTATTGCGCGGCCTGCGGAAACAAGCTTTTTCGCTCCGACGCCAAATTCTCGAGCAGTTGCGGTTGGCCGAGCTTCTTTGAACAGGACAATAAAAAAAGTGTGGTGTACAAGAAAGACAATTCACTGGGAATGGAACGTATTGAAGCGTTGTGCGGCCGTTGCAACGGACATCTCGGTCATTTGTTTGACGATGGCCCGCAACCTACCGGTAAGCGCTATTGCATGAACTCGATTGCGCTCGATTTTGAACCCGACAAAGCAAATGCAAACACCAAAACTCCAAATACCAAATAACATGAGACAAATAATGATATTTTGCCTATTGGCTACCGGCACCCTATTCGCACAGAAAAGTGCCGCCGACGCTACGAAAGCACAACAACAAGCCGGACTCGAAACCATCACGCTGGGTGGCGGTTGTTATTGGTGTGTGGAGGCGGTGTATGAAAATCTGGTTGGTGTACAATCGGTGGTGTCGGGATTCGCGGGAGGCAAAACTGCCGATCCGACTTACGAGCAAGTATCGTCTGGAATTACCGGTTACGCCGAGGTAGTGCAAATCACTTACGATAAAAAAATCACCAACCTCGACGAAATCTTCAAGGTATTTTTCACCGTACACGACCCCACAACATTAAACCGGCAAGGTGCCGACGTGGGAACGCAATACCGCTCGGCAATTTTCTACAAGAACGACGAGCAGAAAAAAGCAGCACAAAGTATCATTACTGCGCTCACGAAGGCCAAAGCATACAAAAAGCCGATTGTAACGACTTTAGAACCGTTTACCAAATTTTATAAGGCCGAGGCCTACCATCAAAATTATTATGCCAATAACAAAA
>JAKQJQ010000043.1 GCA_029561105.1 Bacteroidota bacterium | reverse complement strand
TTGGCCGTTTACAAATTCCTCAACGCCATCGGAAACGATGTAATAAACAATCTGCTCGAATCCTTTTTTGCGGGTTTCAATCAGTTCGTCAAAGCAATGGGTCAACTCAAACACCGTTTGCCCATAAATTCCCAAACGTGTTGCGTCCGCGTGTTGAAAATAACCCTTCCAAAATACTAGGTCGGCCTTTTCTGCGCCAATGGTTTTATCACGCCCGAACCGTCCTTCATCTTGGAATAATCGATAACCGAATTGGTCGAATTTCACAACCTCGGAAATCTCAATCCTGCCGTAACTGTCTGCTCCGAAATCTAGGTAATGTTTCATATTAGCCACGTGTTGTAAATCCTTTTTGTGTTGCGCGTGAGTTCATAATTTCTTGTCTTTGCGTTCCTTTTCTGATAGCGTATTTGAAATCCCCGTCCTCAATATAGTTTTCAGCTACTGGTATTGTTTGGATAGCCGAAACAATTTGATTAACGTGTGCTTGTGTGAGTGCGGGTTGTGCTGATACGTTGACGACGGCAGGACTTTGATTGATACCGCGCTCTGACAATATTCGGTTCAAATAAATGTCGTTCATCATTTCCTTAGACTTGTCAGCCGTGAAAACCTTATCCCCTGCGTCAAGTTTAGTGAGTTGCGCACCCTTATCACTACCGAGCGTTTTAATACGGCCTTGACGGTCTGTAATGATTTCTGCGCCGCGTTCCTGTGTCCAAGCCCAACCTGCTGGCGCGTTGTTGGTCCCTTTGTAGTACTCTGGTGTTTTTGTATTGCTAATAATTGCAATTTGGGCAGCTCCTAACCCAGCAACAACTGCTGCTGCGGCAATATTTCCAGGGAATGGAATACTGGCCAAAGTAGAAACAATAGCTTGCGCGGTATCGATAATAGCGTTTACTTTTGCGCTTTCCTTTTCGGTAGCGTCCTGCCTGCGTTTTATTTGCTTTCTGCGTTCTTCTGCCTGTCTTTCAATCTCGGCACGCGCAACATCTGATTCCCCTGCAAACGCCAAAGCGATATTCTTTTGGGCTTCAAGTCGCTTGTATTCTTCATCAAAG
>JAKQJQ010000037.1 GCA_029561105.1 Bacteroidota bacterium | reverse complement strand
CTGGCCTATCTGGACACCGACCAGCCCGAATTGTATGAAAACATGGAATCAGTGTTTGTTGAATTCAACAACAACCTGATTCCATTTTTTATTGAAAGCAGCTCGCTGCACAAGAACGACTTTTTGCGCATCCGTTTTGAGGATGTAGACAATGAAGCCGAAGCCGACAAAATCCTTGGCTGCGCACTTTACCTTCCGCTCAAAATGCTCCCCAAACTCACGGGCAACCAATTCTACTTTCACGAAGTCATTGGTTTTGAAATCGAGGACAAACGAATCGGCGTTTTTGGCATCATCCAATCGGTCAACGACAGTTCTGCCCAACCGCTTTTCGAGGTCAAGAACGGCGAGGTTGAAATCCTCGTCCCGATGATAGACCAATTCCTTGTAAAGATAGACCGCGCGAATAAAAAGGTGGTGATGGATTTGCCCGAAGGGCTTGTTGAAATGTATTTGTAGACACGGCTGCGCCTTTGGACACGCTGCGCTTTAGAAAATCCCTGCAAGTTATAGACAACTGCATATTCATTAGAGATTTTTGATTTTTAGAAGCTATTCCTGCTATCCGTTGCAATCTTTTTTACGGCTCCGCTGCGCTACGCCGCAAAAAAGGATTTCCACTTCTATCAGGGCTAGCGAAGCACTTCAACATTGCTGCGCCAGTTCGCTAGCGCTCGGGTCAACATTCGTTGTTCTACATTCAATATTTTTTTTATTTGAACAACGAAACCCTACCAAAATCAATATTCACCATTTAAATTTTTGAAGTTCGAACAACGACTAACGAACTTTGAATTTTGAAGTTTTACAGCATGAGTTTCAAATTTAAGCAGTTCTCTATCCAACAAGACAAAACCGCCATGAAAGTCGGCACAGACGGCGTGCTGCTCGGCGCTTGGGCAACTATTGACCACGACCCATACAACATCCTCGACATTGGCGGTGGCACCGGCCTGGTTTCGTTAATGCTTGCCCAACGCTGTGACGCCGAGCAAATCGACGCGATAGAAATTGATGCAAGTGCTTATGAACAAGCCGTCGACAATTTTGAAAATTCACCTTGGAACGACCGTTTGTTTTGTTTTCACACCTCACTTGACGATTTCATGGACGAACTTGAAGATGAAGCGTACGACTTGATCGTTTCCAATCCGCCGTTTTACAGCGAAAATGTGAGTTCTGGAGATGCCGCGCGCGATGTGGCACGCCAAAACCAATCGTTGCCTTTTGAAGATTTGTGCGAAGCTGCGTCTTTATTACTTTCGGAAGATGGGATTTTGGCAGTGATTATTCCGTATAAAGAAGAAGAAAATTTCGTCAGGCTCGCAATCCAGAATGAATTGTTCCCGATAAAAATGACTCGTGTCAAAGGCACACCGACTTCAGAGATTAAAAGAAGTTTGTTGGCTTTCGGAAGGATTTCGAGCGTAGATTTACCGGTGGATGAAATTGCGATTGAAACTGCGCGGCATGAATATACTCCGGAATACATCGCGCTGACTAAAGACTTTTATTTGAAGATGTAACTCGCGACGAGTTGCAACAGCGATAGTAGCGGCATCCTTTTGCCTTTTTCTTTAGAAGGCAAAAGATAAAGCGGATAGCGCGGCCGCTTGCGGGTTGCCCAAATCATTTATAATTTAAAACTTATCATTTATAATTCCCTTAAATATTCAATCGTTTTCGTTGGGTAATCTAACCCGATTACTTACTTTTGCGACGCTTAAATAACAACAATATGAAACCAGATTTATTCCAAGCTCCTGATTACTACCTGCTCGACGAATTGTTGACAGAAGAACATAAATTGGTGCGCGACTCGGCACGTGCCTGGGTGAAACGCGAAGTATCGCCGATCATCGAGGAATACGCGCAGAAGGCAGAATTCCCAAAACAAATCATTAAAGGTTTGGGTGAAATCGGCGGATTTGGCCCGTACATTCCGGTAGAATACGGCGGTGCAGGTCTTGACCAGATTTCTTACGGATTGATTATGCAGGAGATTGAAAGAGGTGATTCTGGCGTGCGTTCTACTTCATCGGTGCAATCGTCACTGGTGATGTACCCGATTTGGAAATACGGAAACGAAGAGCAGCGCATGAAATATTTACCGAAGCTTGCAACCGGTGAAATGATCGGTTGTTTTGGTTTGACTGAACCTGACCACGGATCGAATCCTGGCGGCATGACCACGAACTTTAAAGACAAAGGCGACCACTATTTACTAAACGGCGCGAAGATGTGGATTTCTAATGCGCCGTTTGCCGACATCGCTGTGGTTTGGGCAAAAGATGAAACCGGACGCATTCACGGACTTATTGTAGAACGCGGCATGGAAGGCTTCACGACGCCCGAAACACACAACAAATGGTCGCTTCGTGCTTCGGCCACGGGCGAGTTGATTTTTGACAATGTGAAGGTTCCTAAAGAAAATTTGCTTCCGAATAAATCGGGCTTGGGTGCGCCGCTGGGCTGCCTTGATTCTGCCCGTTACGGAATCGCTTGGGGTGCTATTGGTGCCGCGATGGATTGTTACGACACGGCTTTGCGTTATGCCAAAGAACGCATCCAGTTTGACAAACCGATTGCCGGAACGCAGTTGCAACAAAAGAAGCTCGCCGAAATGATTACCGAAATCACCAAGGCGCAGTTGCTCACATGGAGACTTGGGGTTTTGAGGAATGAAGGCAAAGCCACTTCGGCACAAATCTCTATGGCCAAAAGAAACAATGTGAACATGGCCATTGAAATTGCGCGTGAAGCGCGTCAAATCCTTGGCGGAATGGGAATCACCGGAGAATACTCGATTATGCGCCACATGATGAACTTAGAATCTGTGATTACCTATGAAGGTACGCACGATATACATTTGCTCATCACCGGTATGGATATCACCGGAATCGCAGCCTTCAAATAGTAGCACAACTATTAAAGTATTTATAATATCAATTGAAAAGCTTCGGGGAAACTCGAAGCTTTTTTACTTTTACCAAAAAATACCGCTATGATTATTGATGCCATCAACCAAAGCATCCAAATCCAAAAAGAAGCTTTGCTGCAACACCCGCTGTACCAGAAAATCCAGACTGTTGACGATTTGAACACTTTTCTGGAAAACCATGTTTTTGCCGTGTGGGATTTCATGTCGCTGCTCAAGGCGCTGCAAAACCATTTGACATGTACCTCAACGCCTTGGTTTGCTACTTCTAACCCCCAGACACGTTACCTCATTAATGAAATCGTTCTCGCTGAGGAAAGCGACCTTGCCCTGGACGGCAGCCGAAAGAGCCATTTTGAAATGTACCTCGAAGCGATGGCCGATTGTGGTGCCGATACCGCTCAGATTTCAGGGTTTATTGACAATGTGTTTTCGCTACAGAACGTGTTTGTGGCCATTCGCAAGAGCGACTTGCACCCCAAGGTGAAAGAATTTCTCGATTTCACATTTGCAACCATCGAAGAAGGCAAACCGCACAAGATTGCCGCAGCATTTACTTTTGGCCGCGAAGATTTGATTCCGGCCATGTTTACTGAGATCCTCAGAAATTTCCAGCAAAATTTCCCAGAATCCAACCTCGAAAAACTGATTTATTATTTTGAAAGGCACATCGAGCTGGACGCCGACGAGCACGGACCCATGGCCATGCAAATGATCGCGGCGCTTTGTGGAGACGACGCACAGAAATGGGCCGAATGTGAGAACACTTCGGTGAGGGCGCTTGAAAAAAGGATAGCCCTTTGGGACGCCATTAATGAAACCATCGCGCTCAATACGACTTTAGCATAATCATTTTAGCGCTTATCCTGTTTGACAGCAATGGTAAAAATCAAACTGTTGCCTTTGCGTTTTCGTAGATGAAAGAAAGATGCTTATGAAAACCCTGTCGGGAATATTGACTTTTGTCTGCTGCCTTGTCCTTGCGTCTTGCTCGGGCGAGAATGAACAGCCGATACCTTTTAGTTTGCGGCCGCAGCCACAAAACCCAGTGACTTACAAATACATGGCGCTTGGAGACAGTTACACCATTGGGCAAAGTGTTTGCGAGACTTGCCGTTTCCCGGCGCAACTCAAAACAACGCTTGAAGCCAATCCGAACGTTACGGTGAATCTTGACATTATCGCGCAGACCGGTTGGACAACGACAAACCTCAAGAATGCCATCAATACCCAAAATCCTTCTACCGATTATAACCTTGTGACCTTGCTTATTGGCGTGAACAACCAATACCAGCGCAAGCCATTTTCGTTGTACGAGCAGGAATTTCCGGAACTTGTATCCAAGGCGATTGCCCTGGCTAAAGGCGACAAACGCCATGTGATTGTGGTTTCGATTCCAGATTACCGTTACACGCCTTACGGAAACGGCTTGTTGAATCCCGGGACAGTATCGCAGGAAATCGACCAATACAATGCGCTGGCCGAAAATTATTGCGCACAAAACGATATCACTTTCGTAAATATTACCGATATTACACGCCTGGGACTAGAACAACCCGAACTCGTGGCCAACGATGGATTGCATCCTTCAGAGACGGCCTACAGCAGGTTTGTGGGCAGGATACTCCCAAAGGCTTTGGCGGTAATTAACGATTGATCTTATTGAATTTTAACCTCTACAATAGCATTTTATTCGCCGGAATCCTTCAGGGATTATTGTTTGCATTGGTGATATTGCTCAATAAGAAATACAAGAACAAGAGCACGCTTTGCCTGGCCGGTTTGATTGCCAGTTTTTCTTTGAACAACTTGCAGTTTTACATCGCCGACATCGGGCTCATCGATTCGGAGTTATTCTACGACTATATCTTCACGCCGTGGTGCCTGATTATCCCGAGTTTTTTTTACCTGTACATCGCCAAATCGCTGTATCCTGAAAAGAAGACCAGCTTTCGGCAAAAACTGCTGTTCGTCCCTTTTTTCATCGGGTTTTTCCTGAGCACAACCTACAAAATCCTGATTGGCGTTGATTGCGATAAGCAGTCGGTGCTTAACGTGTTTTACGGCATTCCGAACCTGATTGAATTCGTGGCGATTTTGTTCAACCAAATCGTCTATGTGGTCTTGCACTTCAGGATAAGAAATTTTGAAAAAGCCAACAGCCACTACAACCACGATACACTCAGGATTAAATTGACCTGGCTTAGGCAGTTGATTGCTTTCTTGTTTGGACTTACTTTCATTTGGTTGTATCTGATGCTCGAAACCGCTTTCACCGATACCAAAGTGAATTTCTATCCGCTTTGGATTGGGATTTCGTTCGTTACCTATTGGCTGGGTTACATGGGGATTTATAAATTCGGAATCATCGCGGAACGAAAACAACTCAAAAGATACGCCGAGCAGGCAAAACCCACTTACACGATTTTAGAAAAACAAAAAAGCAGCCACATCAAGGCTTTCGAACATCTGATCGTAGACCAGAGACGCTACCTTGATAGCGATCTCACACTGGATCGCATTGCCGAAGAACTCGATTTGAGCAACAGCTATCTTTCTCGCATCATCAAGGCCGAACTGGGCGTAGGTTTTGTAGATTATGTCAATACCCTCAGGGTGGAAGAAGCCAAAAGATACCTGCTCAATCCTGAGTTCTCCAACTACACTTTGGTTGCTATCGGCATAGAAGCAGGCTTCAATTCTAAGTCGGCATTTTATTCTTCATTCAAAAAAATCACGGGACAAACGCCTTCGGACTTTAAAAAGGCTCAGCAAAATTTGTCCTGATTCTTGTCATTTTACAGGAATTAAAACTGTTAAAATTTGCGCGTCATTACTTTTAGCCTATCCAAACCGGGCGATCAGTCAATGGCAGTTGTTCGCGACAACTCAATCTGACGGTATCTCAAGCGGTCATTGTCTAAATTTAAATCTAAAAGTATGAAACAGCTATCCCTATTTTTTGCATTCCTTGTTATTATATCCTGCGGCGGCAGCGATGATACGGTAACGCCTATCATCAATCCGCCAACCACCCAACTTGACATGGCCACCGTAGACGCCAATGTCTCTGATTTTATGGCCACCTATAATATTCCCGGTGCCTCGTTGGCCATCAGCAAAAACGGGAAATTGGTCTATGTAAAAGGTTATGGTAAGGCCAACCTTACCAGTGGAGATGCGGTAACCACAGCGCACCGTTTCCGGTTGGCAAGTGTTTCAAAAACCTA
Source organism: Bacteroidota bacterium (assembly GCA_029561105.1). GTDB lineage: Bacteria > Bacteroidota > Bacteroidia > Flavobacteriales > Flavobacteriaceae > Flavobacterium. The sequence continues at coordinate 19,569 of JAKQJQ010000037.1, read as the reverse complement.
CACCGGAATAGCCATCATGAAGTTGATCCAGGACGGGCAATTTACCCTCGAAAGCAAGGTATTCGGTCCCAGCGGCGTACTCGGAAATGACTACGGAACGCTTCCCTACAATACCAACCTGCAAAACATGACCGTAAAGCATTTGCTACAGCACACCTCTGGATCCTGGGGCGCGGCAAGCGGCGGCGATGTAATAGACCAAAACCCCAACTACACTTACAAGCAATTGTTTGACTGGATTTTAGACACCCGACCCAATCCAAACACTCCCGGTACCACTTATGATTACACCAATGTTGGCTACAGTTTGCTGGGAAGAATAATCGAAAAAAAATCGGGCAAGAGTTACATCAATTACATCAAAGAAGATATTCTGGCACCCATTGGCGTCACTACAACCGATATCGCCGGGAAAACCCTCGCCGACCAAAAACCCAACGAAGTAACCTATTATGGCCAGGGAAATGACAGCCCGTTTGCCTATACCATCGCTTTCCCAAGAAGAGATGCCGACGGCGGACTCATCGCTACGGCAACCGACGTGTTGAAACTAATCACCGCAACCGACGGCTTTGCCACGCGACCCGACATGCTCTCACAGGCAACCATTACCTCCTTTACTACGCCATCTGCGGCCAATACCGGCTATGCCAATGGCATCGGGATCTGGAGTGCCGAAAATGTATGGTACAACTATGGCAGTTTGCCCGGAACAAGAACCGGCTTTATGCGCCACAACAACGGTATGTGTGTGGCATTGCTGCTCAATTCACGGGTCAATCCATCTGCCAACGAAAACCCATTTGTTTTCGATATGCAAGATTTGATGCTTGACCTGGTAAAAAACGCCAATTACAATTGGCAAAATATTGACCAGTTCTAGCCAAATCCCTCCTCAGATTTCAAATTGGCAACCGCAAGTCCCAAAAGCAATGGGTGGACTTGCGGTTTGTTGCATTTGCGGCAACCTGGTCTTTTTCTGGAATTTTTTCACGCATCTTAAGTCAAACGGCTAAAGATCACTGTGAGCAGATATTACCTAAAGCTGTCGGTGCGATTCAAAACCAATTTCACTTTAAAAAATTCTTTGCTGCTCAGCATCAATTCGTTGTTGGTTTTACCGCAACATTTTAGCTCTTTACCGCATTCGTTTCCTTGTCCTTAAAAAATTGATTTACTTCGCTCCTTAAACTAAAATTTTATGAGGACAATTCAAAAAATTACATGCTTACTGTTTTTTTTGGTGAGCTCGTACTCGATTGCGCAAACGGGCGTAAACGTTACTTATTACAACGGAACCAACCAAACTTTTAATGTTGCTGCAACGGGAAAGCTCTATTTCGAAACCGATAATTTGTTTGTAAAAACAGATGCCACGACAACGCCAACAACGATTCCGGTTAACATCATCAGAAAAATTACTTTTTCTAACGTTTTGGTAACTACAACTTTTGGCGACAACGCTGGCAATGTGATGCTTTATCCCAATCCAGGTTCTGGGGTGATTCGCATTCAATCGGAGGTGGAGGAACCTTTAAAAACTAAAATCTATTCCTTAACCGGCCAATTGGTTCTACAGGGAATTTATCAATCCAATCAAGACATTGACGTGTCTGCATTAGCCTGCGGATTATACCTTGTTCAAGTAAACGGTTTAACGATCAAATTCAGTAAAAAATGAGAAAAATATATGCAATAACCTTACTTACTTTGTTGGCAAATCTTTCATTCGGGCAACAAAAAATACGCGTTCACAACGCTGGCAATACCATGTATGCTAAAGAACTGAGCAGCATTGATAGCATTAAATTGAACAACACCTACGCAAAATTCAAGCTTACCGACGCTGCCAATACCTTAGACATTCAAAAAACAATCATCGATAGTTTAACCTTTACCACAAGCACTGTAAATCTTGATAAAATTTACATTATTTACAACGGAACCGACAATGCAACCATCATCAATCCGTATGCAAATGTGGGCATAAACATTACGGCAACCGCAGGAACAGTTGCTGTAAATGCCACGTCCGGAATTGACAATTTAGAATACAATATCTTAGGGTCAACGGCCAATGGTAGCTTGACCATCACCACCGATAAGGATGTGAATCTCGTTTTAAACAACCTTACTTTAACCAACCCAAACGGAGCAGCCTTTGACATTTTGGGTGGCAAAACGACTAATTTCATATTGACCAGCGGAACAACAAACACCCTTTCGGACGGAGCAAACAGTACCCGAAATGGTGCAATTACCACCGACGGCCCAATTACCATCAACAACTCCGGTACATTGACCATAACCAGTTTGGTAAAACACGGCATCAACACGGCATCAACACTGGCAATCGCAAATGGTACAATCAGCGTTAGCGCCGTTACTGATGGCTTTCATACCGAGGGATTTACTATGAATGCTGGAAACGCAACTATCTCATCTACAGGCGACGGAATTGATGCCGGAAACGGAGCCATTGCGATCAGCGGCGGAACCATCAACATCGTTTCAACCTCCAATGATGTCAAAGCGATTAAAACGGGAAACAATACCATTACCATTTCGGGTGGCACCATCAATCTAACTGTTTCGGGAGCACAATCAAAAGGAATTAGTGCCAAAGGTGATATTATGATAACCAACGGAACATTTACGATTGGCCTTTCTGGCGCAACGGTTCTTACAGCAGAAGCCAGCGGATTCAATCCTTCTTATGCTTGTGGATTCAAATCTGACGGGCAAATTGCTATTGGTGGCGGTACATTCACGATACAATTATCAGCGGCTGCGGATGGCGGAAAAGGTTTTTCTGCCAATGGCGAAATCAATCTTACAGGTGGTAACTTCACCATGAATACTGCAGGAAATGGCGGTAATTTCACCAACAGTACAGGTACGGCCGACACTTTTTCTACTTCGGGATTTACCTCCGACACCAATGTGAATATTTCGGGCGGAACCTTCAACCTAACCAACAGCGGAACCAATGGAAAGGCAATTGCTGCCGATGCAAACGTAGCCATTTCAGGTACCGCTCAAATCAACATCACCAATTCCGGAAGCGCTGGAAAAGGCATCAAAACCAATGGCAATGTAACTTTCACGGGCGGAACCACTACAATAGCACTTTCTGGTAACATCCTTTTAGTGGCTTCGGGAACAGGATTTGATCCATCGTACAGCACTGGTGTAAAAGCAGACGGAGACATCATCTTAAATGGCGGGACCATTACCATTCAAGCTACGGCAAGCGCTAAAGGCGCCAAAGGATTTTCTTCTGATGGCAATATCTCCGTCAATAGCGGAAACATCAACGTGACAAATGCCGGAACCGGAGCCACTTACACCAATACCTTAGGCACTTTAGATTCGTATTCTGCTGCTGCTTTTTCGTCTGACGTCAACCTAACCATTAACGGCGGAACGGTTACCACAACCAGTTCTGGTACTGGCGGAAAAGGACTTAAAGCCGATGGCATCATCACCATCGGGACTGTTGCTACCAGTCCGACGTTAAATATTACCACAACAGGAGCTCGCTTTTTAACTTCGGGAACAGACTACAACCATCCTAAAACAATCGTAGCCACAGGCGCTATCATCATCAATAACGGAAACAATACAATTACCTCTACCGACGATGGCATCCATTCTGACTTATCGGTAACCATTAATGGTGGCACCAATACCATTAGCGCGATTTCAACTACAAACGGTGTAGGCGAAGGTGTAGAAGCGCCAACGATTCATTTTACTGGTGGCGTTACCAACATCACCGCTTCTAACGACGGAATCAATGCAACCTACGGAACCGTTAGCGGCGGAACCGAATCAAACGACGGCAGTAATCTTTTCATATCCGGAGGCATCGTAATTGTTGCCGGAAAAGATGCGATAGACAGCAATGGAAACATCACAATTACCGGTGGCACAACCATCGTTTGCGGGGTAACCAATAGTCCAGAAGAAGGATTGGATTTCAACGGCACCTTTGTTATGAATGGCGGTTTCATTATTTGTGCCGGATCCAATTCAAACATGACCAAAAACTTTAATGCCAGCTCCACACAACGCACGATGTATTTAAAATCGAGTGCCCAATTGGCTGCTACTTCTGTTTTGCATATTGAAAATGCAGCCGGAACCGAGATGGTTACTTTTAAACCCAAAAATGCAGTATACTATTTCCATTTTTCGAGTCCAAACATAGCGGCTGCCACCAGCTATAAAGTTTATTTTGGAGGCACCTATACCGGAGGCAGTTTTGTAGGCGGATCAACTGGCTGGGGCTTGTATACCGGCGGCACCTATTCTACAGTAGGCGGCACGTTAAAAAGCACTTTCACTTCATCCGCGTCCAGCACTTTGAATACCGTAACTTTTTAAAAACAAAACCGGCACTGGAAACCCAAGTTGCCGGTTTTTTTTTACGACTTCATATTTAAGTACTTTTGTTGACCACAAATTCATGATGGCTCCTTTAATAAATGCAATGACAAAAGAAACGCGAAATACGATCCTTCATGTGCTCGGAAGCCTCGCGTTTCTGAGTATCCCTGTTATTTCTTCTCCAGATTTTGAATACGGAATGGCAAAGCTAGTGACCATTCCGCCTTTTCAAAGAGATTTTTTGAGTTATGTGCTGTTGCTGCTTTTTTTCTATTTCAATTACTATTACCTGATTCCGAAGTTTTATTTCAATCAGAAGAAATTGCTATATGTTTTTGTTATAGTAGTCTGCTTTCTGCTTTTTTTGAGCATTCCGAATATTTTCATTCCGATTGATTTTGAGGCTCTGACCAAAAGCCCACATTTTAAAGGCCGAGGCATTCCGCATAAAAACCATTTTGAACCTTTTGATTTTGGGGAAATCATCTCTTATGGATTTGTATTGTGTTTATCTTTTCTAGCAAAATTAAACCAACATATCAAAGAAATAAAGACCGACAAGCTGAACGCCGAAGTAGCTTATTTGAAAGCCCAGATCAATCCGCATTTTCTATTTAACACGCTGAACAGTTTGTATGCTTTAACGATTACCAAATCGGATGAAGCGCCAGACGCGGTTTTAAAATTATCAAGCATCATGCGGTATGTGGTGACCGAAAGTGCCCAAGATTTTGTTCCGCTGGAAAAAGAAATCAACTACATTAAAGACTATATTGATTTGCAGAAACTGCGCATGAGCGAAGATATGATTTTTGAATTTTTTGTGTCAGGCAATCCCATCGGAAAAAACATTGCGCCATTGGTACTGATTCCTTTTATCGAAAATGCGTTTAAGTTTGGCATCAATCCAGAAGAAGAATCAAAAATTAGCATTGCTATTGAAATTCAAGAATCGCAGTTGCACCTTGATGTGAAAAACAAAATGGTTATAGATAATATTGCAGAAGAATTTAAGAGTGAAAAAGGGATTGAAATTACCTCAAAACGCCTCGATTTCATCTACCCGAACAAACACCAATTAGAAATTACAGAAGAAGCAAACACCTATCATGTGCGCCTTAAACTAGATTTGCAATGATTAGTGCGATTGCTATAGACGACGAGCCACTCGGGTTGAAAATTATTGCGCATTATTGCGATCAGGTCGATTTTATAACCCTCGAAAAAACGTTCACCAAACAAAGCGAAGCACTAAAACACTTGAAAAAATTTCCGGTAGATTTGGTGTTTTTAGACATTCAGATGCCTTCTAGAAATGGCATTGATTTTTATAAAATGCTCGATCACAATCCGATGGTGATATTCACCACAGCTTACAGCGAATATGCCGTAGAAGGTTTCAATGTCAATGCCACCGATTATCTATTGAAACCCTTTTCATTTGAGCGTTTTCTCCAGGCAGCCCAAAAAGCCAAGAGCGTTTACGAAACCAAAAATCAAGTTCAAAGTACAGAAACGCAGTATCTTTTTATTCGCGCCGATTATAGTTTGCATAAGATTCTGATGGCCGACATTCTTTTTATTGAGGGTTTGGATGACTATCTAAAGATTCACATTCAAAACCAAAAAACGCTGGTAACCCGCATGACGATGAAAAGTATTTTAGAAAAACTTCCGGCTGTTGCGTTCATCCGCGTGCACCGTTCCTATATTGTTCCGATGGCTAAAATTGATAAAGTGCGCAATAAAATGATTTATATTGGCGACGAAGAAATTCCGGTAAGTGCCAGTTATGAAGAAGCTTTTTCGTTGGCCTTTTCAAATAAACAATAACAACTAAAAATGTTTGATTTAGTTAGGAAAAAGCGCGAAGAAATTCTCGTTTTTTTTTATGCTTCGGGAGCCAACGCAATTTCCAGGCCTTCTAAAGCTTCGGTGATGTGTATCTGGCAACCCAATCTGCTGTTGGGTTTTACGTTAAACGCTTCAGACAACATCGCTTCTTCATCATCTCCTTTTTCGGGCAAGACAACCTCATTCAAAACATAACATTGGCATGAAGCGCACATGGCCATACCGCCGCAAATCCCGATGGTACCTTCTGGGGCCAATTCGTATGCCCGTACGAGTTCCATGATGTTCATGTTCATGTCTGTTGGCGCTTGTACCTCGTGGGTTGCACCGTCGCGATCTGTTATTTTTATGGTTATATCCATGGTGTAAATTTAATTTTTTTTTGGGAGCTATTTCCCGCTTTTCACTGCAATCTTTTTGCGGCTCCGCTGCGCTTCGCCGCAAAAAGGATTTTCGTTGCAATCGGGGCTATCGCTGCCACGAGGGCCGTCTTTTGCCTTGCCGCAAAAGAAGCAAAAAGGCAGTCGGCACATAAGATTTTGCTAAAAATCAAATTCGTTCGCTAAAGCAAATAAACTCGCTGCGCTCAAACAGAATTTGCTTCTTAACGCTCACTCATTTGATTTTCTTAACGCAAATCTTATGACTGCCGCGCCAATTCTGAAGTGTTTATTGATTTTCGGCTTGTGGCCAACGCGCCTCCTGGCCCCTTCGCTAAAAATGTCCACTGGACATTTTCTTAACGCTCGGCCCTGCCGAAAATTCTAAACCGGATGATTCATCCTTTGATTCTGGAACTTTCTTGGGAGGATTTTTCGTGCCGCTTCAGCAAATGAAAAATAAAATAGACACTTCCTAAATGGCTGGCCCTTCGGGGAAAAAGCGTGAAAAGCAACGAGAAAATTGGCAGCGAAGGGCGTGGGAGTCGAGCCTTTTTAGGCGAGCGGCTTAGCCCGTAGCCCAATTTTCGAGGTAGCTTTTAGCTTTTTATCCGGAGGCCATTGATTTTTTGTTTCTTTTGTATCAAGACAAAAGAAAGGTTTTGCTTCTTTTTCAAAAGAAACCCTAATCAATAGCCTTCACCACCGCTTTCTCCGCTTCCTTCCTAGTCCCATCAAAACCATCAACGCCAGAAACCGTCGTATACTTCATGACATATTTTTTCCCCGGATTCATGCGTTGGTAGACGCTTTGGCACATCAAAGTTGCTTCGTGGAAACCGCACAAAATCAGTTTGAGTTTGCCTGGATAGGTATTCACGTCGCCTATGGCATAGATGCCCGGGATGTTGGTCTGGTAATCGAGGGCGTTGTCTACCTTGATGGCGTTCTTTTCAATCTCCAATCCCCAATTGGCAATAGGGCCAAGTTTGGGTGTAAGCCCAAAAAGCGGGATGAAATAATCGGTGTCGACCTTGCAGCGGGCACCTTTGTCATCTTCAATATCTACCGATTCGAGGCGCTCGGCACCGTTAAGGCCAACGACTTCGCCAGGTGTAATGAGTTTAATTTTGCCTAGGTTTTTGAGTTCCTGCACTTTTTCTACAGAATCGAGTGCGCCGCGGAATTCATTGCGGCGGTGAATGAGCGTCACTTCGGAGGCGACATTAGAAAGAAAAATGCTCCAATCTAAAGCCGAATCGCCGCCACCGGCAATCACCACGCGCTTGTCGCGGAATTTCTCAGGATTCTTGATGAAATATTTTACGCCTTTGTCCTCGTAGAATTCAATGTCGTCAATCAAGGGTTTGCGCGGCTCGAAACTTCCCAAGCCACCGGCAATGGCTATCGAGTTGGCGTGGAATTTCTTGCCTTTGCTGCTCGTGACGATGAATGTACCATCTTCTAAAGTTTCTATTTCCTCGGCGCGTTCGCCCAAGGTGAATCCTGGCTGGAACTGCTTGATCTGCTCCATGAGGTTGTCTACCAGATCGCCCGCGAGTACTTCGGGGAAACCGGGAATGTCAAAGATGGGTTTTTTAGGATAGAGTTCGGCCAATTGCCCGCCTGGTTGCGGCAAGGCATCGATGATGTGGCATTTGAGTTTTAAAAGTCCGGCTTCAAAGACGGCGAAAAGCCCGGTTGGGCCTGCGCCGATGATAAGGATATCTGTTTCTATCATTGTTGTGGTACTGTAGTTTGGATTCTGGAGCAAATTTCAGTAAACCCGAATGGATATAATGTGATATTTGTCACCTTTTGCTCAAAATGGATACGGCGGCGCGTGAGGGATGGCAGCGGTATCTTTTTACGGCAGCGTGCAACGCAGACGAAAAAAATATAGCGAACAGCCCGACCCGCAGGGGCACGCCAAAAAAATTTACGAAATATTGACGACGGTTTCTATCTGCGGCGCGAATTTTTTAATCGTGGTTTCTACGCCTGCCTTGAGCGTCATGTGGTTCACGCTGCACGAGATACAGGCACCTTCAAGACGAACCGTGACGTGTTTGTCATCCTCGATCGAGACGAGCTTGATATCGCCGCCGTCGGAGTTGAGGAACGGACGGATTTCCTGGAGCGCTTTTTCGACATTAAGGGTTAATTCTTCTGTTGTCATTTTCTTGTTATTTTTTATTTACTGCCGAGCAGCCCGCCATGGTGGTGATCTTGATGGCTTCGGTCGCGGGCAGGTTTTCATTTCTGCTCACGGTTTGCGCTACGACGTTCCGGGTGATTTCCTCAAAAACGGTTTCGATCACTGAACCGGTCTGCATGGCTGCCGGACGGCCGTAATCTCCGGCTTCGCGGATGGATTGTACGATGGGTACTTCGCCTAAAAACGGCACATTCAAGTCCTCAGCGAGATTGCGCGCGCCTTCTTTGCCGAAGATGTAATATTTGTTGTTGGGCAGTTCTTCTGGTGTGAAATACGCCATATTTTCTATGATTCCCAAAACGGGAACATTGATGGATTCTGAGAGGAACATCGACACGCCTTTTTTGGCATCGGCGAGCGCTACGGCTTGCGGCGTACTCACGACAACCGCGCCGGTGATGGGCAGCGATTGCATGATGGAAAGGTGGATGTCACCGGTTCCAGGCGGTAGGTCGATGAGCATGAAATCGAGCTGGCCCCAATCGGCATCGAAAATCATTTGGTTCAAGGCTTTGGATGCCATTGGGCCGCGCCAGATGACGGCTTGGCTGGGTGCGGTGAAAAATCCGATGGAAAGCATCTTGACTTCGTAACTTTCTATGGGTTTCATTTTGGATTTACCGTCGACGGTGATTGAAACGGGTTTCTCGGATTCGACATCGAACATGATGGGCATCGATGGGCCGTAAATATCGGCATCGAGAACACCAACGTTAAAGCCCATCTTGGCAAGTGTTACTGCGAGGTTGGCAGTAACGGTTGATTTGCCCACGCCGCCTTTTCCCGAGGCAACGGCGATGATATTTTTGATTCCTGGAATTGATTTTCCTTTAATCTCGTTAGAATTTGCCGCAGTTGGCGCTTCTACCTTGATGTTCACCTTGACTTTGGCGTCTGGCGAAATGCGCTCGTGGATGGTTTTGCGGATGTCGTCTTCTGCGCGTTTTTTGATGTGCATGGCCGGTGTGTGCAACACGAGATCTACCACACACTCGTCGCCAAAAGTTACGACGTTCGTGACCGCGCCGCTTTCGACCATATTTTTTCCTTCGCCCGCTACAGAGATGGTCTCGAGCGCTTTGAGGATTTCTTTTCTGTCTAATTTCATAGGTATTTGCTTGTCTTAATTAAGACTGATTTTAGATTGCAAATATAGCGTGAAAAGTTTTGATTGTAAAGAATTTGGATTGGTTTTATCGATGGGTTTATTTCTCGACTTCCGGCTCCCAAAAATGCTTCTCGAAATCAACAATCTGGTTGTCAACCACCTCAATACCCTCGCTTTCGAGCAGCTGTTGCATCAGATTCGTGCCGTCAAAATGGTGTTTGCCGGTGAGCAATCCTTTACGGTTCACGACGCGATGGGCAGGAACATCGTCGCGTCCGCCGCAGGCATTCATCGCGTAACCTACCATTCGGGCCGAGCGTCCGCTGCCGATGGCTTTGGCGATGGCACCGTATGAAGTGACTTTGCCATACGGAATTTGGCGCGCCACGGCGTATACCCTATCGAAGAAATTGGCTTCCATCAATAATAGTAATTTAAGATGCTGCAAAGGCTCAGGAAGGCAACGATTGCGGTAATCGTGCCCAGGATTTTGTTCATGTTCCTGAAAAAGAAATCGGTTTTGGACTCGATCTTCTCGAAAAAACTGATGTAGTAGTAAAAAATCACCGCCGAACCCAGCATGACGCCAATCAGAAATAGTGAAATGGGCCACTGGTTGAACGAAAACAACCGATACGACGCCAATGAAATGGTGATGAAAACGTAATAAGGCACCGGAAAGAAATTGATCGTGGAAAGCAACATCCCCAGAAAAAAACGACTCGTTTTGCTGCGCATATTGAGGGTCTCTTTCTTGATTTTTTTGGGCGTTTTGGCGAAAAAGAAAAAATAAAAAGCGAGCAAAGCGAAAATACCGAAACCCACTTCACGCAGCAGTACCACGATTTCTGGCCGCGCATCGATGTAGCGTGCAAAAAGCACCGCCGATAAAGTCTGGAAAAAAATGATGATCAACGCGCCAAGAATAAACATGAGTGCGCGCTCGCGCCCGTCGCGAATACTGATCTTAGCGGCAGTCATGTTGATAAGCCCAGGAAGCGCTATGCCTACAGAAGCGGTAAGAAAACCGGAGAAGAAAGGCAACACGAAGTTCATGATGGCGCAGGGTTTAAGGGTGCAGGGTTCAGGACTTGGGCGTAGGATAAAATGTAGGTTAGGGATGTCCCTGAACCTTGTACCCTGAACCCATTCAACTACTTAATTCTGAATCGAATATACGTAATTGCTTTGCTCTTTTCCAAATATTGCTTCTCATAAAACGTCTGGATGGCAGTCACTTCTTCTGGAGCGCCGTGGTTTTCATAGACGTTATGGTTGGCATACAAAACTTCGTGACCCGAGCCATGTAACAATCCAAGTGTGTAACCATGCATGAACTCGCTGTCGGTCTTGAGGTTCATGACGCCGCCGGGTTTGAGGATTTTTTGGTACAAGGCCAGGAAATCGGCGTTGGTCATGCGGTGTTTGGTGCGTTTGTATTTGATCTGCGGATCGGGAAAGGTAATCCAGATTTCGTCTACTTCGTGTTGGGCAAAGATGTGGTCGATGAGCTCGATTTGCGTGCGAACAAACGCCACGTTAGCCATTCCAGTATCGACGGCGGTTTTGGCACCGCGCCAGAACCGTGCGCCCTTAATGTCTATGCCGATAAAGTTTTTGTTGGGATATCTCTCGGCCAAACCGATGGTATATTCGCCTTTGCCGCAGCCGAGTTCTAATACGAGAGGGTGGTCATTCTTGAAAAAATCGATATTCCACTTGCCTTTTAGCGCGAATGAATCGGAGGTGACCTCTTCTCTGGTCGGCTGGAAAACGTTTGCAAAAGTTTCGTTCTCCTTAAATCTTTTTAGCTTATTTTTACTTCCCACGGGTTCCTTAATGTTTTGGCAAAATTAAGGAAATATACCGCACGGGAAATGTTTTTATCTTGCCGTTACAAAATCTGTCCGCACCGCAATGCCTTTAGACCTGACTTCCAAAAACATACTCGTGGCGCCGCTCAATTGGGGTTTGGGCCATGCCACGCGCTGTATCCCGATTATTAAGGCGCTCGAAGCCAACCAATTTACACCCATCATCGCTTCGGATGGCGTAGCGCTCGATATGTTGCGAAAGGAATTTCCGCATTTAATCGCACTCGAATTGCCATCTTACGATATTGAATATGCCAAGAACGGTGCTAATTTCAAATGGAAGATGCTCAAGAACATGCCACGCATGATCGATGCGGTACTCGCAGAAAAAAAGCAAGTCAAGAAATGGGTCAAAGAGTACAACCTCACCGGCATTATATCAGACAATCGCATTGGGGTGTTCAACAAGAAAGTGCAATCGGTATTCGTGACACACCAACTCAATGTTTTGAGCGGGAACACGACCTGGTTTTCGAGTAGGTTGCACCAGCAGGCTATGCGAAAATTCGATGAGTGCTGGGTGCCCGATTGGGAAGAAAAACCCAACCTTACCGGCAAACTCGGCCATGTCAAAAAAGCCGACTTCCCCATCAAATACCTCGGCCCTTTGAGTAGGCTTACCAAAGAAAATTTGCGCAAAAGATACGATTTGATGGTGATCCTTTCGGGGCCAGAACCGCAACGCGGCATGCTCGAGCAGCGGCTGCGCGACTTAATTCCAGAGTATGATGGCGAGGTGATTTTCATCTGCGGAAAGGTCGAGGCCAAACAAAAAAAAGAGCAGTCCGGGCACGTCACCTATTACAATTTCATGACCACCCAACAGCTGCAGGAGACTTTCAACGAAAGCGCGTTGGCCCTTTGCCGTTCTGGTTATACTACGATTATGGATCTGGCCAAATTGGGAAAGAAAGCCTTTTTCATCCCAACACCGGGACAATACGAACAGGAATACCTCGCCAAAAAATTACAGCGCGGCGGCCTTGTGCCTTTTGCCGCTCAGGACGATTTTAAACTCGAAGACCTGGCGCAGGCCCAAATTTATAAGGGGTTGCCCGAGCGCGAAAACGCCGTGCACTGGAAAAATTTATTTTGCCTTTTCGAGTGTGAATGAAAACTCCGAACCCGCTCCGAATTGGCTTTCCACGTAAATTTTCTCGTCATGTGCTTCAATAATGTGCTTCACGATTGACAAGCCGAGACCCGATCCGCCTTCACTCCTCGCACCGCTTTTGTCTACACGGTAAAATCGCTCGAACAGCCTTGGGATGTTTTGCTTCTCGATGCCTTCGCCGTTGTCCTTGAAACGCACAATGACTTTGTTTTCGGTAAGATTTTCGATGCTGACCTCTGTAGAACCTTTCTCCTTACCATATTTGATGGAGTTTACCACTAGATTAATGACGACCTGCTCTATTTTCTCTCGGTCTGCCTGCACCATGATGGGTTTGTTGTAGCGCATATCAAAAAGGAGCATGATGTCTTTTTTGGAGGCTTCCATTTCGAGCAAATCAAAGACATCCTGCACGAGTTTGACGATATTGAACTGTGTGATGTCGAGGTTGAGATCGCCGAGTTCGAGCTTGGTGATCATGTCCAGATCCTGTACGATGTAAATGAGTCGCTCGACGCCTTTCTCGGCGCGTTCGAGGTATTTTTTGCGCACGGCTTTGTCGTTCATGGCGCCGTCGAGCAAAGTAGAAAGGTAACCTTGTACGGTAAACAAAGGGGTTTTGAGTTCGTGTGAGACGTTGCCAAGGAACTCGCGGCGGTATTCTTCGCGCACCTTGAGCATCTCGATCTCGAGTTTTTTGTCTGTGGCGAATTTTTTGACCTCGCGCGTGAGCGTGGCCATGTCTGTGGTGACCGATTGGTTCCTGAACGAAGAGGATTCGAGCAGCGAGACGTCATCGTAGATTTTCTTCACGCGGCGGTAGATGAATCGCTCTACGCGGTATTGCAATACAAAGAAGGAAAAAGCCGCGATGCACACGGCAAAATACAAGCAAAAATCGAGTGAAAATTCAAAAAACCACCAGGTTAAAAATGCAACCAATGCCGTGGAGAAAAAGGTGATGTACAACGCCGAGCGGATTGCAAACTTGTAGGTCTTTTTGAAATTGATGGCCATTTACACTTCAAACTTATAGCCAACGCCTTTGATGGTCTTGAAAAAGTCGTCGCCGATTTTCTCGCGCAGTTTGCGGATGTGCACATCTATGGTACGACCGCCTACGATGACCTCGTTGCCCCAGACTTTGTCGAGGATTTCCTCGCGCTTGAATACCTTTCCGGGTTTGGAGGCGAGCAGGTAAAACAACTCGAATTCCTTTCTGGGCAAAACGATTTCGGTGTTGTCTTTAATGATTTTATATTCTTCGCGGTTGATTTCTATACCGCCAACGTTGAGGGTTTCGGAGTTTTTACCGTCATCGTCCTTGAGCCTTCTGAGCAACGCCTTGACTTTGCTCACCAGCAATTTGGGTTTGATGGGTTTGGTGATGTAGTCATCGGCTCCGGCGTCAAAACCGGCTACTTGCGAGTAATCTTCGCCGCGAGCGGTTAAAAAGGTAATGATGACCTGGCTGAGCTCTGGCGTCTTGCGGATGATTTCGCAGGCTTCCATCCCGTCCATCTCGGGCATCATGACATCCATGATGATGAGTTGCGGCAGTTCCTTTTTGGCTTTGGCTACGGCTTCTTTCCCGTTTGCGGCAGTGACGACCTGATAGCCTTCCTGGGTGAGGTTGTATCCTACAATCTCTAAGATATCCTGTTCGTCGTCAACCAGTAGAATCTTGATGTCTTTTTTCTTCATTGGATGAAAAAGTTGGGGTTTGAGATTGTAAATGTAAAGATAAAAAAATACGCCAATTTGGAGTTAACCGTAATTTAATATGTTAACAATTCGGTAATCTTTAGCAAACCAAATCGTAATAGGCGAGTAACATGAACTTTACAGCTTGGGCGTTACTTTGCCCCAAATTAAACTAAACACCACAAATGAAATTACGATTTTTAATGCTCACCTTATTTGTTAGTTCTTTCGTGCTGGCGCAAACCAAAGGCACGATATCGGGCACGATTACCGATAAAGAATCTAATAACGCCCCTTTGCCGTTTGCCAACGCAATGATTAAGGGAACCCAGATCGGGACCACTTCGGACGAAAACGGGAAATACACCTTTACTATAGCACCCGGAAC
The DNA here is from genome assembly GCA_029561105.1 of Bacteroidota bacterium. GTDB lineage: Bacteria > Bacteroidota > Bacteroidia > Flavobacteriales > Flavobacteriaceae > Flavobacterium. The sequence continues at coordinate 4,537 of JAKQJQ010000037.1, read as the reverse complement.
CTACACGCTTGTTTTTAGCTTTTTGGGTTATGAGAATGCAGAAACTTCAATAACGGTTGTGGCCGGAGAAACTGTCACCGCAAACAAGGTTCTCGGTTCGGGCAATTACACGTTAGAAGATGTTGTGGTGAAAGCGGCGGCTGTAAGCCGTGAGAAAGAGACCGCTCTATTGCTCGAGCAAAAGAAGGCAGTAGAAATCAAGCAAAGTATCGGCGCCCAGGAAATGTCCCGGAAAGGGGTAAGTGACGTTGAGGAAGGTCTTTCTAAAATTACAGGGATTGCAAAAGTAGAATCGCGCGGATTGTTTGTACGCGGACTCGAAGATCGTTACAACAACTTATTGATTAATGATTTGCAGGCTCCGTCTAACAGCCCTTTTAAGAAAATCATCCCCTTGGATTTGTTTCCAACCGATATTGTTGGCGTACTCAGCGTCTACAAAACCTTCAACCCCAATATCTCAGGCGATTTTGCAGGCGCCACCATCAATATTGAAACGGCGCAGCCCCGCAGCAGCATCACAAAAATCAGCACCGGATTTGGGTTTACCACCGGGAACAACGGACGCGATTTCCTGATGGCTGAAGACGCCAACACTACGCAAGGTTTTTTGGGGTTCCTCGGCAAAGACCGTGAACTGCCTGCTTATTATGGAGGAAGACCCTCGGGCAGAAAAGCGAGCGCGACAGACTACGCCAATTCGTCGAAACAAAATTCATGGAACGTTGACCAGACTTCAAGCCCCATCAACAATAGCATTGGTTTTCTGCATGCCGAGAAGTTCAAACTTGAAAAAGAGCGTTCCATCAGCTATATCTTTTCGTTGAACGGCGACAACAATTACCAGGTTCGCAAAGGTTTTGACCGGACTTTCAACCAGGGACAAGGCAATTATGACAACAACCTTTCTACGACTAAATATTCTTACCTCACTTCATTTTCAGGATTGGCGGGTGTGAAATACAAATCCAAGCGTTTTGGGATTGCTTTGAATTCGTTTTTACTGCGATCGACTTCGAGTATCATCCAGGATCAGTTGGGCTTCACAAACAGTTTGTCGACGAATCCGAATATATTTATCCGTGTAAACCAATTTGAGGAATCCAAATATTGGAACAACCAATTGTTGGCCAATTACGACCTTACCGAAAGCGGAAACCACAGCGTTAAAGGCGGACTTTCCTTCGTAAAAACTTCTTTTGGGCAGCCCGACCGCAAATTCATCACTGGCGAAAAAATCAACGAAACCCAAATCAACACGACCTATGGTGGAAACAATTTAATCCGCCAGTTCCTCGATGTGTCGGCCGAGCATTACTTTTCATCGATGCTCGAATATACTTTAAAGTTTGCTGAAAAGCCGAACGGTAAGTCGAGCCGCATCTCGGTAGGCTACAACGGATTCAGCAACGAAGAAATTTCTTCTTACCGTTTCATTTTTGGCAAGCCGTTGGTTTCTACTTCCTACAGCGTCAATGTTAACGACATCAATGACAAAATCAACGAGGACGTCAATTCGGGACTTCTAGTCTTTACCGAGGAATCTACCGGAGCATACAAATCCAAACTGATCCAAATGGTCAATGCCGGTTATGTGAATGCCTTTTTCAATTTTGGCGACAAATGGGAAATCAATGCGGGTGTACGTGCCGAAAATTCGACAAGGGAAACCAAGTACCGAGAAGTTAGTGACTCGTTTACTTCGAAGTTCAGAAAAATTACCAAAGAAAAACTCGACATTTTACCTTCGGTGAATCTCAAATATTTGCTCAACGACCGCAACAATATCCGATTTGCGGCCTCAAAAACCATCACCAAACCAGTTTCTATAGAGGTAATGCCTATCGATTACGTGAATCCTGATGGAACTGTTGAGCGTGGAAATCCGAACGTAGAAAACAGCGATAACATCAATGTCGATTTAAAATTTGAGATGTTCCCCAACGCCAAAGAACTTATTGCGGTAGGCATTTTCGGGAAGCAGATTGAAAATCCGATTGAACGTGTATTCATTCCAACGGCGAGTAGCGGTGGACAAATCACCACCTATCAGAATTCAAAATCGGCGATACTATATGGCGCAGAACTAGAGGTATTGCTGCAGCTCGAGCGTATCAGCCCTGCTTTAGACGCTTTTTCTTTTGGGTTCAACACTTCGCTAATGCAGACTGAAGTCGAAGTAGATAAAATTAAAAATCCGCTCGAAAACAACAACAAAAGAGATTTGCAAGGTGCAGCGAATTGGGTCATCAACTCCGATTTAAAATACGATTTTGAGTTTAGCGAGGAAATGAAAAACAGCATCTCATTGGTTTACGGCGTTTCGGGCGACAGGATTTACGCGGTAGGAACTGCGTTTTTGGATCATATCTACGAAAAGCCTTTTCATAAACTAGATTTCGTTTGGTCAAGCAAACTGTCAAAAAATATCGATTTGAAATTGGCGGTTGACAACATCCTGAATCCGTCATTCAGGAGAAAACTCGGAACCAGAAGCACAGCCAACATCACTGAATCTGATCTTACCGTACGTGAATTTAAGAAAGGAACCGGTGTATCACTCAACATCAATTACACATTTTAAAAAATTTAAACACAACTATATTTCAACTATTAAAAACAAAAAAAATGAAAACCAAATTTTTATTGATGGCTTTTGCCGCGACATTATTCTTAAACTCTTGTACGTCTAGTGACGATGAAGATGTAATCGTTACGCCACCATTGGGGAGCGGAGAAATCGGCGGACAGGCAACAGCAAACAAAACCTTCGTCAAAGGAAACTACACCCTTAGCGGCGTATACAAAATCAAAGCGGGTGTAACGATAACTTTTGACGCCGGGTCAATCATCACTGCCGACGTCACCAACGGAACCGATGCTATTGTGGTAGAAAACGGCGGAAAGCTCATCATGAACGGTACCGCTGCCGAGCCAATTGTTTGCACAGAAAAATCTAAAGTAGCCGGTTCATGGGGCGGAATCATCATGTACGGCGATGCGCCAATCGTAGGAGCAGCCGGAGTTGCGACTGCTACGGCAGAAGATGGTTTAACCAATGACGCCAACACGGCTTACACTTATGGCGGAACCAACGCAGCGCATAATGGCGGAACCTTAAGATATGTACGCGTAGAGTACGCCGGTAAAAAAATCACCGACGGAACCAGCGAAATGAACGGATTTTCATTTTACTCAGTCGGTTCGGGAACCATCCTTGAAAACCTCGTTTCTTATAAAGGTGCCGATGACGGTTACGAATTTTACGGTGGTACGGTAAGTGCAAAGAACCTTATTTCTTATGGAAACTCGGATGATTCTTTTGACTGGCAAGATGGCTGGAGAGGCCAAAACAACACCAATTGGTATGCTTACCAAACCGGCACAGGAAACTTCGGTATGGAAATCGAGGCTAAAAGTGTGAACAACAGCTTCTGGCCAGTAATTGACAACATCACTTTAAAAAGAGCTGCGGGGACTATCACCGAAGGGGGTTCTTCTGCAGCAGAGTATGATGCGATTCAATTTAAAAAACAAGGAAACGGTGTGTTTAGCAACATCTTGATTGCGGGATACACAACCGCTGGTGCTACTGCGGTTCGCATCCAGGACAATGCTACCAACACAGACCAGATCAGTTCTGGTAAAGTGAAATTGCTCAATGTGCAGATCAATGACGGTACGTCACAGAGCGCTGGTGCGGTAGGCGTGATCGTGAATTTCGCACCGAGCAACTACACCTTAGGTACAACCGCGGGAGCAACTATAACTCCTGGCGCCTGGACGGTAGTAGACGGCGTAAACCTCTTGCAATAAACAGTATTTGAATTCAGTTTTGAGAGAGCACCCACCACGGGTGCTTTTTCTTTTAAACATACTAATTATCAGTTATATCGGTTTTTTTTACAAGAGTTCCAGTTTTGGCTTGATGTTTGAAATTAATTTTTTACTTTTACCCCGTAAATGTAACCATGAAGAAAAATTACCTTTATATTATCGCGCTTTTTTTCTTGTTTGCCTTGCCTGCTTTGGCCCAAGACAAACAAGGAATCGACGGTTTGAGTTTCTACCCAAACCCCGTGAGCAATGGCAAAATCTACATTACTTCTAAATCCTCGTTAGACAAGGAGATTACCATTTTTGACGTTTTGGGCAAAAAGGTACTCCAGGTGACCATGAACTCACGCGAACTCAATATCGCCTCCTTGTCTCCGGGCGTTTACATTATCAAGATCCACGAAGGCGACGCCACAGCGACCAGAAAGCTGATTGTGAAATAATTTTAACTTGTTTTATTCTTTTTTTCACACTAAAACGGCTCCAGCCAAAAAAAATACTAGTTATCTTTGTCTTATAATTTAAAAACTAAAACATGAAAAAACTTTACACTTTATCTTTCTTCTTGATTGCAGCGACATCTTTTGCACAAAGCGTTGTGATTAGTCGCGTGGTTGATGGTACTTTGGCTTCTGACGGTTGCGCCGGTGCTTCAGGTACTTCAAGCCCAAAAATTACTGAGCTTTATGTATCAGGAACT
>JAKQJQ010000023.1 GCA_029561105.1 Bacteroidota bacterium | reverse complement strand
GTTATCACTAGTGTCCGGTTAAGGTTTTTCAAATGGGTTGTAGTTCATTGATAGAGAGCGTTTTGTGAAGGTTTTAAATTTAAACGATTTGAAATGCTTCATCTGATTCATATTTCAGGATGAATCAAGGGAAATATGTTTTTGCGCAATTAATGAGCCTGATCGATCCGAACGATTTTGGTCGTTGTGTTGAAAAATATAATGGCAATCATCGGGTTCGAAATTTCAGTTGCTGGCATCAATTTTTGAGCCTGAGTTTTGGACAGTTAACCCATCGGGAAAGTCTTCGCGATGTTGTGTTATGTCTTCAGGCTCATCAGTCCAAGTTGTATCATTTGGGTTTAAGTAAAGGCATAAGTCGAAGTACGCTTGCCGATGCTAACGAGCAACGTGATTGGCGGATTTATGCAGATTTTGCTCAAATATTGATTCAAAAAGCACGGCTTTTATACGCCAGTTCGGTTTTAGAAGGGCTTGACCTGGCAAATACTTTATATGCTTTGGATTCCACAACGATCGATTTGTGCCTGGATGTTTTTTGGTGGGCGAAGTTCCGCAAACACAAAGCCGCCATTAAACTACACACGCTTTTTGATCTGAAATGTCAAATTCCATGTTTCATCCACATCACCGATGGACTTTGCCATGATGTGAATGTGCTGGATATCCTGGACTTCGAAGCAGACGCTTTTTATGTCATGGACAGGGGATATTTGTCCTGGAAACGCTTAAATCGCATTCATCAATCCAATGCGTTTTTCGTCACCCGGGCAAACGATAACCTGGCATTTCTTCGTCTTTATTCCAACCCTGTGGACAAATCGACAGGGGTAAAATGCGACCAAACGGTTCGGCTCAAAAACTATTATGTTTCCAAATTTTACCCGATACATTTTCGTCGAATCAAGTATTATGACAAAGAACTGGACAAAACATTCGTATTCCTGACCAATAACTTCCAAGTTGAGGCGGCGCAAATTGCTTTGATTTACAAGTATCGCTGGCAAATTGAATTGTTCTTCAAATGGATCAAGCAGCATTTACGAATCAAGGTCTTTTGGGGTGAAAGTGCAAATGCTGTCAAAACTCAGATTTGGGTCGCTGTTTGTTCCTACGTCCTGGTAGCAATTCTTAAAAAACAACTTGAAATCCCTGCTTCCATGAACGAAATGTTACAGATCTTAAGCATATCTGTTTTTGACAAAACCCCTGTAAATCAACTCTTTACGAATGGCAATTACAAAAACGACTCTAAGCCAAATGATAATCAATTGATTCTCTTCGATTTATGAGCCGGACACTAGTGATAACGAATAACTTATAACTAACCCTTAATTTTGCACCGAATTTCCACCACCACCTTGCCAAGCAAAGGACGCCATGCACCACCAGCCCGCACCATACCAGCCCCACCACAAGATCCGCCTCGTTACCGCCGCCAGCCTGT
>JAKQJQ010000392.1 GCA_029561105.1 Bacteroidota bacterium | reverse complement strand
TCCCACTCTTTCAATTGCTGATAAAAGTGATGTAGAGCAATTCAAATTAGACTTGAAAGCCCATCAACAAGGCAAAACAGATTACAAAACTTTTTTAGACGATTGTGCTAAATCGGGTATTGAAAAATGGATTGTTGTTATAGATAAAATGACCTGTAGCTATTATGATAAATACGGAAATGAAGTGGTTGTTGAAAGAATTCCGACAGTTTAACTCGTAGAATTATGATGTAACGTATAAGTATTCTTTTACAATATCAACTGATTTCATGGGTTTTGTTTACGGATTGTGAATAAAAATATTTTTGAATTCTAAAATATTAAATCGGTTTTTATAAATTTGTAACCATTGTGTAAGGTTAAATAATTTGGTTATGAATGAATATATGTCGTTATCTGAAGCTTCTGAGTATATTGGAAAAAGTAAAGAAACCTTGAGACGCTGGGATAAAGAAGGCAAATTACTTGCTGTTCGTGAACCAATGAGTAATTATAGAGTTTACAGAAAATCTGATGTTGATACTTTATTTGCTGATTTTTTAGATTCATCTATTCAAGAAACAACTTCAAATTATGTTGAAACCCATAATGAATATACTGTTTTAGAACTTTTTGCTGGAGCCGGTGGTTTGGCTGTTGGAATGGAGAAAGCTGGTCTGAAATGTGTAGCTTTAAATGAAATTGATAAATGGGCTTGCAATACTTTGAGGAAGAATCGCCCGAATTGGAATGTTTTAGAAGGCGATATTAAATCTTTTAGTTTTACGGAATATGAAAATAAAGTTGATATTGTAACTGGCGGGTTTCCTTGCCAAGCATTTAGTTATGCAGGAAAGAAATTGGGTTTAGCTGATGCAAGAGGAACTTTGTTTTATGAGTTTGCTAGAGTTGTGAAAGAGGTAAATCCTCCAATTTGTATAGGTGAAAATGTTCGTGGTTTGTTAAGTCACGAAAACGGGAAAACGCTTCAAGGAATGATTTCAATTTTAGATGAAATTGGCTATAATGTTGTTCCTGTTCAAGTTCTAAAAGCAATTAATTTTAATGTTCCACAAAAAAGAGAACGATTAATTTTAGTCGGAATTAGAAAAGATATTGATGTGAAATATGAATATCCAAAGCCTTACAAAAAAGTTTATAATTTAAAAGATGCCTTAAAAAAAGGAGACTTATTTGATTGTGATGTTCCAGATTCAGAAGGTTCAAAATATCCAAAAAGTAAAATAGATGTTTTGAAATTAGTACCTCAGAAAGGGTATTGGCGAGATTTACCTTTAGAGATACAAAAGGAATTTATGGGTGGAAGTTTTCATCTTGGCGGCGGAAAAACAGGAATTGCAAGAAGAATAGGTTGGGACGAACCTTGTTTAACATTAACTTGTAGTCCGGCACAAAAGCAGACTGAAAGATGTCATCCCGAAGAAACTCGACCGTTTACGGTTCGAGAATATGCGAGAATACAAACTTTTCCAGACGATTGGAAATTTGAAGGTTCAGTTGCTCAACAATATAAACAGATTGGAAATGCCGTTCCTGTTAATTTAGGAAAAGAAGTTGGTTATTCAATTGTTAAGTTTTTGAATAGCTATTACAATTTGTCAAAACCTAAATAATAACTGTAATTTTCAAAAGTTATTTGGTCTAAAATTGTTCTTTTTGAAGTTTTAGTTTCTGTTTTGATTTCGTTTAATGCAGAATTTTCTTTTACAAATTCATTTTTTTCAACTGAATTAAGATAGTCTTTTACGGCAACTGGAAGGTTTTTATATAGTTGAAAAAGTGCATTTTCTTTTCCTGAAAGTAATGCATAGAATTGGTCGCCTGAAATTTTGTAAACTCTGCTATGACTGTATTCTTTTCCGTTAATTTCACCTTTCCAAAGTTCACAAAAACTACTTTTTGCTAAAACTTGAACCCAATAACATTTAGATTTTTTGTAAGTGTCAGCATATCTTGATAGTTTTTGAAAAAGAGCCTCTGCTGAACTGCTGTTCATTGTATTGTGTTTGTTTTTAATATCCGCAAACAAACTATCATCTTTTGCTTTTATATCAAAACCACTCAAATTTCCAACCTCAAAACCATTTATTCCACCTAATATCTGCTCGTGAAAAGTTCCAATAGAATTGTTTATAGATTTGTCAATTTGTCTTAAGATTTCAGCTTGAATTAAACTTTCTTCATCAATATCATTGAATTTAGCATCAAAAGTTAGTTTGATAGTGTCAACTTTATTGGTGTAAAAATTCTTTTTTGTAATGTTGTTTTTGGCTTTTAAGTAGGCGGAATGTAGATTTGCTACGCAATCTAAAAAGTGTTCATCAGAAATAAAATCTACATATTTATTTTTCATAATTTTTCAAATTTTGTATCAAACAACCGTCTATCATCTATTAGTCTATTCTCTTTTCTCTAAACTAACCATTCATCAAACTTTCAATTTCCTCAGCTTCAATCGGGATATTTCGCATTAAATTGAAAGGTTCTCCACTAGCTTGAACGACAACATTGTCTTCTAGACGAATGCCAAAACCTTCAGCTGGGATATAGATTCCTGGCTCTACGGTAAAAACCATATTAGCTTGCATCGGTTCGTGAAGCAATCCATAATCGTGGGTATCTAATCCCATGTGATGTGAAGTGCCATGCATGAAATATTTTTTGTAGGCTGGCCAATCAGGGTTTTCGTTCTGTACATCGGCTTTGTCGATAAGCCCAAGTCCGAGCAATTCCGAAGTCATGAGTTTGCCCACTTCAACATGGTATTGTTTCCACAAAGTCCCTGGCGTGAGCATTTTAGTTGCTTCATTTTTCACGCGTAAAACCGCGTTGTAAACGGCTTTTTGGCGGTTGGTGTATTTTCCTGAAACGGGAATCGTACGCGACAAATCGCTCGAATAGTTTGCATATTCTGCGGCGACATCAAGCAAAATCAAATCGCCAGCTTTACATTGTTGGTTGTTTTCGATATAGTGCAGCACATTGGCGTTGTTACCCGAAGCAATAATTGGCGTGTAGGCAAAGCCTTTAGAGCGGTTACGAATGAATTCGTGGATGAGCTCGGCCTCAATCTCATATTCGGTCACATTGGGTTTTACGAAAGGCAGCAAACGGCGGAATCCTTTCTCGGTAATGTTACAGGCATGTTGGATCAAGTCGATTTCCTCGCTTTCTTTAACCGATCGCAAACGCTGCAAAATCGGGTTGCTTTTGGCCACCTGGTGCGCGGGATATTTGGCCTTCCACCATTTAACAAAACGATCTTCGCGGGTTTCGGTTTCTACCGCGGCGCGGTAATGTTCGTTGGTGTTAATGTAGATGGTGTCGCAGTAGGTCATCATCTCATTGAGGATTTTGTGAAAATCGGTCAACCAATAAACGGTTTTGATGCCCGAAACCTCAAAGGCGCGTTCCTTGGTGAGCTTCTCGCCTTCCCATACGGCAATATGTTCGTTGGTTTCGCGCAGGAACAACATTTCGCGTTGGTGTTCGTATGGTGCATCGGGAAACAACAACAGCACGCTTTCCTCCTGGTCAACGCCCGATAAATAAAGAATGTCGCGGTGCTGGGCAAACGGTAAGGTCGAGTCGGCAGAAACCGGGTAAATGTCGTTAGAATTGAAAACGGCGACGCTGTTGGGTTTCATTTGGGCGGTAAATTTCGCCCGGTTCTTCACATATAAATTGCGATCAATCGGATGGTATTTCATTGGGCTGATTTTTTTAAAGATTTTACCAAAATTACACAAACCAACAAATCCCATTACAGCCAAATGGCGTTATTTTACATTTTTCCGGATACGGCTCATGTGACGGTTGGAAATTCCCAGAAAAGATGCCAGATAGTGCAAAGGTACTTGCTGCAACAGTGTTGGGTCGTTGGCGAGCAGCTTGTGGTAGCGTTCTTCGGGCGTCATGGTGAGCAGGTCGATACGGTAGTCGTCTATCAGGCAAATCTGTCGTTCGATCAGGTTGTGGTAGAATCGATGAAAGGTCTTGTTGTTGGCTATCAACGAGTGAAAATCGTGAATGCCCACCACCCACAACACACAATCGGCAATCGCCCGAATGCTTTTTCGCGAAGGTTTGGCGTTTAAGAAACTGTCCAAAGATGCAGTAGCAGTGTTGCGTAAAGCGAGATAAGTGGTTTTCTCCTCATCAAGCAAAACCGCATGTTGTAAAATGCCACTTTCTACGAAACAGAAATACGGACAGACCGCGTTTTGTACAACGAGATATTGATTTTTTTTAAGCAACATCCTATTAAAGGTCGACCCGATTTCGTCGAGTTCGGGCAACGAAAAACCCCCGTCAATTACTTCGCGTACGAAATTCAAAAAAGCTTGCGGGTTCTCTGTTGTCATAGGAAACGAATCTGCGGTAAAAATATTCAATTTTCTTGTAAATTCGCAAAGGCGCAATAAAGCTTTAGGCTTGTCGTTATCAAAGCATTGACTTTAAGAATATTTTAGGATTCTACCAAGCGTAACAAAAAAGCAATATCATGAAAATCAAAATTTTTCTATCGGCCCTGACTGTTTTATTTATCGCCTTGGGCAGTATTTCCTGCGATAAAGATGATAACGCTACGACCACCACTACCGGACCCATGTTGTATATTCAATTCAAGTTCGACAAAAACCAGCAACGGTTGGATAATTTTGGTCAACCTTCAGCAGTTGCGCCCGGAAATGCGGCACTTTCGCCCGATTTCAATGCGATATCCGCTCATTATTTTGAACTCGCGCAAACCCAGTATACCCAACTTGGCGAAGGCGATGTGTTGTATCACGCCCCCGAAACTACCGTTGGCGGTGACAAGGCTATCGATTTCAGTCAGGCCAGAATTGTAGGTGAAGGCCAGAATTTCCTGGCCATTCCACTCAGTGCGGTAAAGGCTGGCAGTTACGAATGGGTTAGGGTATCTTTGTCGTACCAGAACTACAATATATCGGTGCGCACTGCCGACGCAGATTACTCGGGGACATTAGCAAGTTTCGTGGGATTCAATACCTTCATTAGTACGCACTCCATCAACAACAGTTTTTTTCCTGTGAATGGCAACCGGCTGCAAGGTTATTGGGCGTTTGCATTAGATGACTATCCTTATTCTACTTCCGGTCAGGCTCCTGCAGGGGCAACGACGGTTCCCAATCCGCTCGCCACGACTTCGCCTATACCCGCAGGGTCTTGCGTAGTAACCGGTAAATTTGCTGATAAACTTGTAATCACAGGAGCAGAGAAAAGCAATATCGTCCTGACCCTTTCGCTCTCTGTAAATAACAGCTTTGAATGGCATGAAGTGACAGCCGATGGCAAGTACGAGCCGGGCGTCGGGGAGAATGTTACAGATATGGGATTGCGCGGGCTTATTCCGAGTTTTAAGGTGGTCAACTAGCCTGGGGGTTAAACATTTTAAAATGATTATAAATTATACCGAAAAGGTTGTAGTTACAATCAAATAGCCTTATTTTTGTGTGATTTTTCTAAAAAACCACAAACAAATACTATGGCACTACTAAAATCCTCCATTGCGAGAAAAGTTGCAATGGCGCTCTCCGGACTTTTTCTCATCTCTTTCCTTTTGCTGCACGTTTCACTGAATATGGTTTCTGTTTTCAGCGAGAATGTATTTAACAGCGTATCCCATTTTATGGGTTACAACCCATTGGTGCAATTCGTGATGCAGCCGATATTGGCGTTTGGGGTTATTTTTCACTTCATCATGGGTTTTGTTCTTGAAATCCAGAACCGCAACTCCAGGCCCATTAGTTATGCCAAAAACAACGGAGCGGCAAATTCGCCGTGGAGTTCGCGCAACATGATCATTTCAGGATTGGTGATCTTGGCCTTCTTCGGATTGCATTTCTACGACTTCTGGTTTCCCGAATTAGGATATAAGTATTTTGAATGCAACACGCCCGATGAAACCAGATATTATGGCGAGCTCGTCCATAAATTCCACGATCCGATCCGTACCGGAATCTACTGTGTTTCTTTCGTTTTGTTGGGCTTCCACTTGTGGCACGGATTCGCTTCCTCGTTTCAATCGGTCGGATTCAACAACAAATACTCCAGGGCGTTGCGTCAATTCGCGTATGCTTTTGCCGTCGTGGTGCCTTTGGGTTTTATCATCATCGCCTTGTTCCATCATTTTAATCAAGCATAACTCATTATGGCATTAGATTCTAAAATACCTGAAGGTCCGATTTCAGAAAAATGGACACATTATAAAGATCATATCAACCTAGTAAACCCTGCCAATAAAAGGAATCTTGACGTAATCATCGTGGGAACGGGATTGGCCGGAGGTTCTGCAGCAGCAACTTTGGCAGAACTGGGCTATAACGTTAAAGCATTTTGTTTCCAGGATTCCCCGCGTCGCGCGCACTCGATCGCAGCGCAAGGCGGAATCAATGCCGCCAAAAACTATCAGGGCGATGGAGACTCCACTTTCAGATTGTTTTACGACACCGTAAAAGGAGGCGATTACAGGGCGCGCGAAGCCAACGTACACCGTTTGGCAGAAGTATCAGCAAACATAATCGACCAGTGTGTGGCGCAAGGCGTGCCGCTGGCTCGCGAATACGGCGGACTGTTAGACAACCGCTCATTTGGAGGAACATTGGTTTCTCGTACGTTCTACGCCAAAGGACAAACCGGGCAACAATTGTTGCTTGGGGCATATTCTGCGATGAATCGTCAAATTGGCCGTGGGAAAATTAAAATGTACAACCGCCACGAAATGCTCGATTTGGTCATCGTGAACGGCAAGGCGCGCGGCATCATCGCGAGGAATTTAATTACCGGTGAAATAGAAAGACATTCGGCGCATGCTGTGGTCATTGGTTCTGGCGGATACGGAAACGTATTTTTCCTTTCAACCAACGCCATGGGAAGCAACGCCACTGCAGCCTGGAAAATCCATAAAAAAGGGGCATTTTTTGCAAACCCTTGTTATACGCAAATCCACCCGACCTGTATTCCCGTTTCGGGTGATCACCAATCCAAATTGACTTTGATGTCAGAATCGTTGCGTAACGACGGTAGGATTTGGGTTCCTAAAAGCCTCGAAGATGCAAAAGCCATCCGTGAAGGCCGCAAGAAGCCAACCGATTTAAAAGAAGAAGAACGCGATTATTACCTTGAAAGAAGGTATCCGTCGTTCGGAAACCTGGTACCTCGTGATGTTGCGTCGCGTGCCGCCAAGGAGCGATGCGATGCTGGTTTTGGCGTCAATAAAACCGGTGAAGCGGTTTATTTAGATTTTGCTTCGGCCATCCAACGTTACGGTAAAGAACAGGCGTATATCAAAGGTTTGGATGCCAACGACGCCAAAGTAGTCTACAAATTAGGTAAAGAGGTCGTAGAAAATAAATATGGGAACCTTTTCCAGATGTACGAGAAAATCGTCGATGAGAATCCCTACGTAACACCAATGATGATTTATCCTGCCGTACACTACACCATGGGCGGGACTTGGGTAGACTACAATCTTATGACCACAATTCCGGGTTGTTTCTCTATTGGTGAATCTAATTTTTCCGATCACGGTGCAAACCGCTTGGGTGCTTCTGCATTGATGCAAGGATTGGCCGACGGTTACTTCGTGTTGCCGTACACAATCGGAGATTATCTCGCACCAGATATTAAAGTTGGACCGATTTCTACCGATTTGCCCGAATTTGCCGAAGCCGAGAAAAATGTCCGTGACCAATTGAATAAATTCATCAACAACAAAGGCTCTCATTCTGTAGATTACTTCCATAAAAAATTAGGAAAAATCATGTGGGACAAAGTCGGGATGGCCAGAAATGCCAAAGGACTTGCAGAAGCCATTGACGAAATTGCTGCTTTGCGCGAGGAATTCCACCGTGACGTAAAAGTGCCGGGTGTGCTGGATGGGTTCAATCAGGAGCTCGAGAAAGCCATGCGCGTGGCCGATTTCCTTGAACTCGGAGAATTGTTCGCTAAAGATGCTTTACACAGGAATGAGTCTTGCGGCGGACATTTCCGCGAAGAATACCAATCAGAAGATGGTGAAGCGCAACGCGATGACGAGAATTTCGCCTACGTGGCAGCCTGGGAATACAAAGGAAAACCGAGCGAAGCCTTGTTGCACAAAGAGCCATTGGTATTCGATAATGTGAAATTGGTAACCCGTAGTTATAAATAAATAGTTAAAAGTTAAAAGCCGAAAGTCAAAAGTGCTTTCGACTTTCGACTTTCGACTTTCAAACTGAAAGATTATGAAACTCACTCTAAAAATATGGCGCCAGAAAAACGCCAAGGAAACAGGAAAGATTGTCGATTACCCAATTGATGGCGTAGAACCAGACATGTCGTTCCTTGAAATGCTCGACGTATTGAACGAAAAGCTCATCAATAAAGGTGAAGATCCGGTGGCTTTTGATCACGATTGTCGCGAGGGAATCTGCGGAATGTGCTCCCTTTATATCAATGGTGAAGCCCACGGTCCGGATCGCGGTGTTACGACTTGCCAATTGCACATGCGTATGTTCAAGGACGGCGACACGATTTTCATAGAGCCTTTTCGCGCCAAGGCTTTCCCTGTAATTAAGGATTTGGTGGTAGATAGGAGTTCTTTTGACCGTATCCAGCATGCCGGCGGATTTATCTCGGTCAACACGTCTGGAAATACCATTGACGCGAACACCATTCCAATCAATAAAAAGAATGCAGACGACGCTTTCGATGCCGCAACCTGCATTGGCTGCGGTGCCTGTGTGGCATCGTGCAAAAATGCTTCTGCTATGCTTTTTGTGGCTGCTAAGGTGTCACAATTTGCATTGTTGCCGCAAGGAAGGGTAGAAGCCACCGAGCGTGTCCTAAACATGGTTAACCAAATGGATCACGAAGGATTTGGTAACTGTACCAATACCGGCGCCTGCGAAGTAGAATGTCCCAAAGGGATTTCTCTCGAGAATATCGCCCGGATGAATCGGGAATATCTGGCCGCAAGCCTTAAAGGATAAACATTGAATCCCAATCTTACGGTTGGGATTTTTTATTTTTGATGATATGAAAGTAGCTCTGATACAAACCGACTTGGTTTGGGAAGATGCCCAGGCCAACCGTAACCATTTCACCCAGCTCATCCAATCGGTCAAAGAGCCTGTCGATTTGTTCGTGCTCCCAGAGATGTTTACTACCGGATTTACAATGCAGCCAGCGCAAGTCGCCGAGGATATGCAAGGAGAAACCTTGAAATGGATGCAAAACATTGCAAATGCAAGTCAATCTGCCATTTGCGGAAGTGTGGTGATTAAAGAGCAAAACAACTGCTACAATCGCTTTATTTTTGTTCGTCCGTCGGGCGAAGTCGAAACGTATGACAAACGGCACCTGTTTACTTTTGCGGGAGAAGATAAAAACTATCGCGCGGGACGCGACCGGCTCATCGTCGACTATAAAGGTTTTAAGATTTGCCCGTTGGTGTGCTACGATTTGCGTTTTCCGGTTTTTTCGCGCAATACCGTGGATTACGATTTGCTGATTTACGTAGCCAACTGGCCAAAACCACGAATCAGTGCCTGGGACATTTTGCTTCGGGCACGGGCAGTAGAGAATATGTGCTACGTGGTCGGCGTCAATCGACTAGGTTTTGATGCGAACAGGCACGAATATGTCGGGCATTCGCAAGCGGTTGATTTTCTTGGGAATTACCTCGTCGAACCCATACAAAACGAAGGCATTTATCTGGTGGATTTGCAGAAAGAACCGCTCCTCGAAACCAAAAAGAAACTGGCGTTCCTCAACGATCGTGATTCTTTTACGGTTTTAGGTTAATGGGCTGTACCACGTCCCAATTGGCTCTGACATCTATTTCCTTTGGGAAATAAATTACCTCTTCGGACTGCCTTTTTAAAAGAAAATCCCCGGGATCCCATTGCCTGTTCTTGTTGTCATCATAAATGACGCGAATGGTGTAGGTGTCTGGTTTAATCAGCGTAAAATCAATCTCGGTGCTGTTTTCTGAATAGTAGGAATACTGGACGTTTTCATTCTTGTCGGTAAGCTCAACGATAATCGGATATTGCCGCACATTTTCAAGGGTAAGTTTGAGGTTGCCGTAATCTGAGGCATTCTTGGTCTCAAATCGGTAAACCAGCGTGTCATTGGGCGTTTCCATAAAGTCGGTCACCGCACCAGGAAATAATTCAAGCTTGTATTTTTGGAGTTCCTCACGCACAAAATCAAAACGGAGTTCCATATTTGGTTCGTCGTATTCCGTATTAAATTTTACAGCAATCGAATCCTTGTTGGTGAGTTTCATCTTAGAAGGATCAAACCCAATCAACGGAATCCCCGAACCCAGAATGTATTTTTCACCCAAAGCCAACACGCTACCTTGGATGGGTTTGAGATTCAGGGTGTCTTTTTTCTGGTTCTTGATTTTAAGAACAAAGTTTTCAGAATAGTCACCTTTTCGTACTTCAATAGCCAATGAGTCCACCTTGTTTTTCTCGATGGAGGGTGGTTTAAACCAAATTTGCAAGGAGTCTTTCTTAGGGACTTTTGTGGCCGCTACGCGAAGATCTACATTGCCTTTGCGCAACTTAACCTTCACGTCCTTTGGGTCGCCGTTGTAACCTAAAAAAGCCGAATTTCCCGAAGATTGCGAGGGCTTGAACGCCTTAAATTTGCTTTGTTGTCGAAATAAAGCGATTTCAAATAAAGAATCGTTGGGCACGGTTACAAATGCTTTCCGAAACCCGATATTCTCGTTTTTTGGGTCAAATTTATAGTTAGAGTTTTGATCTTGGAGCGCCACCAGTAAATACTTTCCGGCCTTGAGGTTTTCTAATTTGAAAACAGTAGCGCTATCGAGTGTATTGGTTACATAACGCGGATTCTTTTTGTACACGATAGAATCCGTGTATTGATCATCGACTTCATAGAGCATTACCGAAACGAAATTATCTGTTTTTTTGGTGTAAGCGTCTTTGATTGACCCGCTCAACGACAAAGAATCAATATAAGACCCGGTCGAAAAAACATATTTGAACTGGCGGTAAGGATTGCCTTCGTTATTGTCTTCAATACTTTGCCCAAAGTTCAAACTGTAGGTCGTGTTGGGCAAAAGGGTATCATTGATTTTGACATTGAGGTACTTGCTTGCCACCTGCGGCGTAATTTCAGGGGCTTTCTCCATGGGCGGAGACACGATCAGTTGCTTGTTGACATTCTTGAGCTTAACATATTCGTCAAAGGTGAGTTTAATGGTGTTGCCCTTGAAATCGGTGGCGTAATTTTTTGGATTCGCGTTTCTTAAGACTGGCGCCAAAGTATCTTTAAGCCCGCCGTTTATGGTACCGCGTTTGGCACAACTCATTACCGCCAGGGCAAAAATCAAACAAAAGTATTTGTAGTATCCTTGAAACATATTGGTTTTTTCGAAACACAAAATAACGATTATATTTTCGGTCTCCGAAATATTTTTTCTTTTTATTGGTAAGCATGATGCGGCGTCTGTATATCTTATGGCTCGGCAACTCCAATAGCTATAAATGCTCGTCTTTAGGCTGTACTATATATATCAATACACAAAAAATCATTGTGAAAATGCAACTGTTACCACACTGATTTTTACACCTGGAATCTTAAGCAGTGCACGGGCGCAGGCTTCGAGCGTTGAGCCTGTGGTGAGTACATCGTCAACGAGTAAAAAATGTTTTTGATGGTCGGCCGCTGTGAAGTCGACATCGAAAATATTGGATTTTACAAGTTGCGCGCGGTTCAGGAGGTTTTTTCGCGTCTGGGTTTTTGAATAGTGTCTGCGCACGAGCAGTCTCTCGTTATAAGGAATTTTGAGGTGTATCGATAAGGACTTCCCAAAAGCGGTTACTTGGTTGTAGCCACGTTTGCGCAGTCGCTTCGGATGCAGTGGCACGGGTACGATTTCATCTACGTTGTGTGTAGCGACCAAAGTCGAAAGGTTTGGCCAGAACCAATCGCCAATAACGGTTCCGATAGTTTCGCAGCCTTTGTATTTGAGGTTGTGGATCAGGTGTTGGACAATGCCTCGCTTATGGAAGTATAAAAAGCATACCACGAATGCTACGGGAACTTTTCCGTAAAATTTCCTGAACGCTTCATTTTCGGCTATGAGATGGTGGTTGGTTTGCGGTATCTCGTGGCGGCACCGCGTGCAGATCACGTTTTCTCCAGATAATAAAAGGCTTTCACAGCCGGCGCAAACCTTCGGGAAGAAGAGATTGATGAGTTCTTGAATCATTTGTATGGCGTATATGAGATAAAAATAATAAAAACCTTGATTCGGCGTGCAATTTTGTTAATTTTTAATCGGCTTTTTATATTTTTGCACCACTATGGCAAAACAGGAAGATTTATTTAAGAATGTAGTTTCGCATGCAAAGGAGTACGGATTTATTTTTCCGTCGAGCGAAATCTATGATGGCCTTAGCGCAGTGTATGACTATGCGCAAAACGGGGTCGAACTCAAGAAAAACATCCGCGAATACTGGTGGAAATCAATGGTGCAGATGCACGAGAACATCGTAGGACTTGATGCTGCGATTCTCATGCATCCCACGACCTGGAAAGCATCCGGGCACGTCGATGCGTTCAACGACCCGTTGATAGACAACAAGGATTCCAAGAAAAGATACCGGGCGGATGTCCTTATTGAGGACTATGCAGAGAAACTCAATCAAAAAGCAGAAAAGGAAATTGAGAAGGCCGCCGCTCGTTTTGGCGAATCTTTCGACCGTTCACAATACGTGACAACCAATCCGCGCGTAATGGAATACCTTTCTAAGAAGAAGGAAATCCTTGAGCGTATGGGCCGTTCACTTGGGTCGGGTGACCTTGAAGATGTCAAGGCCTTGATCGAGGAGCTCGAGATTGCCGACCCTGAAACGGGCTCGAGAAACTGGACCGATGTGAAGCAATTCAACCTTATGTTTGGCACCAAATTAGGAGCGTCGGCAGAGAATGCCATGGACTTGTACCTGCGCCCCGAGACCGCACAAGGTATCTTCGTGAACTTCCTCAACGTCCAGAAATCGGGTCGCATGAAAATCCCATTTGGGATCGCACAAACCGGGAAGGCTTTTAGAAATGAGATTGTTGCGCGGCAGTTTATATTCCGCATGCGCGAATTTGAGCAGATGGAAATGCAGTTCTTCGTCAAACCCGGCGAAGAAATGAAATGGTACGAATACTGGAAACAAACCCGCTTGAATTGGCATTTGTCGCTAGGTTTGGGCTCAGGAAATTATCGTTTCCACGACCACGAAAAGCTGGCGCATTACGCCAATGCCGCCGCCGATATCGAGTTCAATTTCCCATTTGGGTTTAAGGAACTCGAAGGGATTCACTCTCGGACCGATTTTGATCTAAAGGCACACGAACAGTACTCGGGTAAAAAACTGCAGTATTTCGATACCGAAACCAATGCCAATTATACACCTTATGTAGTAGAAACTTCTGTGGGCTTGGATCGTATGTTTTTGGCGGTTTTCTCCAATTCCCTTAAGGAGGAAGTGCTTGAAGACGGATCTACACGTACGGTTTTGCAATTGCCATCGGTACTTGCACCAACCAAGGCGGCAGTGCTGCCGTTGGTCAAGAAGGAAGGTTTGCCCGAAGTGGCGCGCGAAATCATCGAAGCCCTAAAATGGGATTTCAACGTGACCTACGACGAAAAAGACGCGGTAGGCAGGCGATACAGGCGTCAGGATGCACTCGGAACGCCGTTTTGCATTACTGTAGACCACCAGACCCTCGAGGACCAGACCGTTACCATAAGACATCGCGACTCTATGAAACAGGATCGTGTAGCCATTGCCCAACTTAAAGGCATCATCGATGACGAAGTTTCTATGCGCAATTGGCTGATGAAAGCGAAAAATTAAAAAGAAGGCTCCGTAAAGGAGCTTTTTTTATGACATTCCTTTTAAGATTTGGTTGAAGCCCGACAGTGGCTCCGGCTTTGGTGCAGCACTCATTGCAACCGGGAATTTAGTCGTGAACCTATCATTTTTTGGGTACGACCGGTTTAGAAGTTGCAGAAAGATATTCCAATTGTCTATCGCGATGTTCAACAGCGACAGCAATGTTGAGATGTATTCTTTTAGCCGCGGATGTTGGTTGTCTTGTGGCATATAATTTTTACGACGGTAATTTCGCTTAGGCTTTTTCTCTCGGAGTTCCTCAAGTAAGTCATTTGAGATTCTACTAAACACGACGTCATAAAATATTCGCCCAACAGATTTTGGGTTGTTTTGCAAGTCGGCCCAATCGTAATGGTGCAGTTCAAACACTTTTTGGTAAAAATCATCGGGAAAGGTGCGTGTCCATTCAAAGGCAGCGTCGTTAAGTTCTGTAG
Source organism: Bacteroidota bacterium (assembly GCA_029561105.1). Lineage (GTDB taxonomy): Bacteria > Bacteroidota > Bacteroidia > Flavobacteriales > Flavobacteriaceae > Flavobacterium. The sequence continues at coordinate 2,449 of JAKQJQ010000392.1, read as the reverse complement.
ACAAAACCCTTGAGAAACGCTCTACGGCGTTCTCCTTGAAAAAGAGGAAACCTGAGGCGTCTTCAATCATCGACTCTAAACGTTCGACGGTAAGGTTTTTCAATAGTGCTTCGGCCGATTTAGCATATTTAAGTTGGCTCACACTTAGAAAGCCTTCGTTTTTTGCCAAGACTAGCTTTTCGCAAATGCCAACGAACAACGGAGCAGAAACGCCAATGTTCTTCTGCGCAGAATCGTTTTCAAATACTGGTGCGTTTTCCAGTCCATTTAAATGTTCATCAGCTGGAATGAACCGATGCACGTGTGTCAATAGGTCTTTGAGCCAGTTTTCAGACTTTCCGTCGTAACCCAGCGCTTTTTGTAAACCCGTTAACGAACACACTTTATGTTGGTTGTCTAAAATAAAGCAGGCGATTTCGGTTTGGGCCAAACGAAGCGGTCGATTATCCGAACCAAAAAGAACTTGGTGTACCATGGTTTATTTTTTTAATAATTGAAGCCATTGCAGTACGGGTAATTTTTCAGGTTGTCGAACAGCATCTGTTTTTGGAGGTTGAGACTTTGTTTTCTCGGTTTTTCTACTGGCTGGTTTTGTATTCCCTTGCTCAGATAAGTATTTCTTAATGCGCTGTAGCATATACCAAGCTGTTTTTTGTGTCAGCTCTAAGTCTTGGGCCAAGGCTACAGAACTCGTCTTTTGCCGGTTGGTAACGATCCAGATGGCCAAAAACCATTTTTGTAAAGGGATGCGTGAACTTTGGAATATTGTACCGGTTCTTGCATTGAAATACTTCCCGCTGTTCCTGCAACGGTACCTATTGTTCTTACAGGGATATACCTTAGAATAAGAATCAAACGGGCTGACGATATTGCCGTTCCAGCGAAGTTGCTCTAAATGGGAGATGCAGGCATCCTCGTCTGGAAAGGCCTTAAAAATCTCATTTGAGCTATTAAACGTGCTGTTAACCATATTGAAAATCTGAGATAAAGAGTGAATAAATTAGTGTAAAATTAGATATAATAAATTTGTAAACCAATAAAAATAGCCATAATTACATTGGCAAATTGCAATTGACCGAATTTTTTTGCCGTTCATAAAATAATGCTAACAATAGTTAGGATAATATTAACATCAGTAAAAGAGCGTTAGCAAAAAATGTAATTTAGCCGTCGGTTACGATCCCAAATCTGCCACCTCAACTAAGAATTAATGCTTTGGCTCAAATTAGTAAAGCCATTAATGAAGCATTCATACATCATAATAGACGACGACCCTAATAGCGTCCTGAAAACTAAGGCGATAGCCGACGGTTTCCGGGAACTGCAGTATTTGGGTGCCGCCGGCGACTATGATACGGCAGTAGACCTGATTTTAGAGGTGAACCCTGCTATCGTTTTCCTCGAAATTAATCCAGTTGATCCTAGCACCAATTTGTCGCTGCAATTAATAAATGAACTGCACAGATATCTTAAAACGGTGCCTAAAATTATCATCACCGCAAACAACACCGAGTTGGCTTTAGAAGCAATTAAGTATGAGGTTTTCGACTATTTTATAAAGCCCATTAATGTCTCGGGTTTTCGTAAGGCGCTTCGGAAATTCGAAAAATCAACTATTCTCTCGCTAGACCCCGTCAAGAGCTCCTTTGTAATTTCCCCAGAACACCCAGTGGCTTTGCCTAAAATTGAAAGTAGCGAAGAAAGCCAAATTGCCGTAGCACAAGAAGTCTCCAGTCAAGAAGTTACTGAAGTTTTGCATCCACAAGCAGATATGCAAGAAATTGTAAAGGATACAGCCGGGGCTCCTGCAAAGGAAGTGTCTTTAGAGGAAATTAAAGTTAAAGAAGAGAAACCATTAATCATCTGCGTTAAGTCATACGGAGATTACCGTTTCATAGAAGCAAAGGATATCTGCTATCTCCAGGCCGACAATAACTCAACAGACATTCATCTGTATAATGGAGAGATGATCACCGCCTTTAAAACCTTGAAACATTTTGAGGGCGTACTCACCTCGCCTTTTGTACGCATACACAACAGCTATATCGTAAATATAGATTACGTGTCACGAATCCATACCGGTAACGCCGTATGTTATATTAAGAATACCACTATTAAATTACCGTTCTCAAAATCTTATAAGGAGAATGTAGATTCTATAATAAATAGCATCACAACGGGCAATTATCTGGAAATCTAAAAAACCGCCCACCAAAATTTGATGGCCATCCACTATCAAACGAGGCCATTCTACCAAAAGCCCCCGAAAACACTATATAAAGAGAGACTTGCTGTGTAGTTTTACATCGTGAATTAGAGAGGATTCACAAAAATCGAAAAACTCACAAACAATATAAAAGTCTCAAATTATGAAAAAAGCAATTTTAACTGTCGGTTTATTTTCTTTAATGATGGTACTGACGTCGTTTACAAGTCCTGAGATTGGTGG